>WVXP01000055.1 GCA_011773445.1 Pseudomonadota bacterium
GGTTTTTCCCTCACATGGGGCGTAATGAAGGTCATTCATATATCACACGCGGCTTTCGGTCTCGTGGGAGCATTCCTGGCTTACACCCTCCTGCGGTTCTGGGGCATCGATCCCATCCTTTCTTTGGCCCTATCGGTTCCTTTTCTTTTTTTTGTGGCATGCCTCATTTACCGTTTTTTGATCACATCGATTACGCGGGCCAAGGAAGTTATCGTCTCCTCCATGATACTGACCTTTGGAATCGCAATAATCCTTGAGAATCTGATGCTCCTCGTTTGGAGCCCGGATCCTCGACTCCTGACAACCTCTTATACCAGCAAGGTTCTGGTTCTTGGGTCACTCTATTTTCAGTATCCGAGATTGGCTGGGTTCCTGATGTCGGCAGCCGTGGTTTTATTTATCCATTTCTTCTTGAAAAAGACTTATACAGGCAGGGCGGTTCGTGCCGCATGGCAGCAGCCGGAGGCAGCTCAACTTTATGGGGTGAATCTCCATCGTATCAGCATGATTACCTTCGGACTGGCCGTTTCTTCAGCAGGAGCAGGGGGGGTGGGTATGGCTCTCCTGTATTCGTTTGAGCCCCATACCCACAACCTCTGGTTGATCTATCTCTTTCTTGTCGTTATCGTCGGAGGTGTGGGCAATGTATTTGGCACCGCCCTTGCCGGTTTGATTATTGGGGTTATCACCGGCCTTTCTCTCGCCTTTTTGCCTTATCAGTGGGTCAATCTTCTGACCTTTGGATTGCTCATGATCATCCTTGTCTTTAGGCCCCAGGGCTTATTCCAGAGCGAGGCATAACGATGTCTGCCCACGCGACCAAATCACGCCATCCCGTATTCTGGGCCTTTCCCCTTTTTCTGGCTCTGGCTCTTTTTCCCTGGCTTGGACCTCCGGTATATTTTGTGTCTTTCCTCTTTACGGTCTTTCTCTATGTAGTTCTCGCCTCGTCATGGAATATCATTGGCGGGTATGCAGGGTATCTGTCTTTTGGTCACGTAGCCTTTTTTGGCATTGGTGGTTACACGACTGGAATCCTGATGAAATGGTTGGATCTCTCTCCGCTCTGGACCATTCTGTCATCCCTCCCGGCTGGGGCCGTTTCGGCCCTGATCGCACTCGTTGTCGGATATCCATGTCTGAGACTCAAGGGTCCATACTTCGCCGTGATCACCCTTTGTTTTGCCTTTGTGGTAGAGTTGGGGATCAAGAACGTAGAGATTCTCGGCGGCCCGGAGGGGCTCTGGCTCAAATCGATGGATTTACCCATTGATGTGATACGGTCCATCATGTTCGAGGTGATGCTGTTGATCATGATCCTGTCGATCGCCCTCGGGATCTGGACCGATCGCTCCAAATTTGGCGCGGGGTTGCGGGCCATCAAGGAGGATGAGGATGTGGCTCAAACCATGGCCATCAATACACCCAGGCTTAAAATCCAGGCGTTCGTGCTATCTGCTTTTTTCCCCGGTGTGGCTGGAGGGGTTTATGCTTACTACCTTACCTATATTCACCCTGATATTGTTTTTGATGTGATGATCTCCATTCTCGTCGTTTTGATGGCCCTTTTCGGTGGCGGTGGCACGTGGCTCGGTCCCGTCATCGGCGCCGTTGCTCTTACGTTCATAAACGAAGGGCTATCGACTTTTGTGAAGGCTGAGCTTGCTCGAATTATATACGGCTGCCTCTTTATCGTCGTCATCGTTTTTATGCCCAACGGGATTATGGAATTTTTCAAAAAAGGACGCCGAGTGTCCTCCACTTAACTCGAAATCTTCAGAATCGCCGGCAAATCGGTTTTTGAGTGCCTGTCTGGCCTACGCTCTTTCCACGCAACTTTTTGAGTTACATATGGAATCCATCCCGATTAGATCTTCCTCCCGACCCTGCAATGCGATCGAGAAGTTGAACTACATGGTCTTGGGGGTCTCGATAGCAAGGCCACAACCCGACGTTTCACTTCCAGGGATAAAGACCCCACCGATACAGCTAAATAGGCCCTAGGAGGGTCTCTCCTCCTCTTCTGACCGGACTTCTTCAATCAATCGATCCACGTCTCGAGCAATGTTTGCCACACAGCTTTCGACGCTCATTTTTCCTTCCATAAGGAATTGAAAGTTATCTTCAAAAACCTTTTCAAGCCTTTTATACCGTTGGAAACGGGGCACAACCACCTTATTGGGAGTTTGGATGAGATCGAGAAAAAAGACATTATGGTCGGGCGGGCCAGTCTCCAAGAATGCCCGGCTCTGGGCGACGGATCTTCTGGCAGGAACGAATCGCCCAGTCCCGACCATCTTCTCCGCGGCCTCTTTGCCAGTAAAGAACCTGAGGAATCGCCACGATTGCTCCGGCATCTTCGTGCTGCTCGAAATAACCCACGGATTAGAACCTCCCACAAAGAGTGCCCTGGGATCTGTTCTCGGCCATTTTGGCACTGGCCCCACGTCCCAGTCAAAAACCAGATTCCGCCGAAACCTGGGCACTTCGCCCCGCATGAGCAATACCATGGCGACCTTTTGCAGGGCAAAAAGATCTTGGCTCGCTCGAGTCTCAGGAGGCGGAACCACCCGGTATTTCACGATCAGGTCATAGAGGAGTTGGATGACGGCCCGTCCCTCAGCAGAATTGAAGAGGCACTTACTGTTGTCCCCGTTCAGGATCATCGCCCCGCTTTGTCCAGCAAGCAACTCGATGACACCCATCTTCACCTTGACGTAAGCCCCATACTGGTCGATGATTCCGTCTCGGTCGAGATCCTGGGTCAACTTTCGGGCTACCTCGAAGAACGTTTCCCAGGTCCATGATTCGTCGGGGTAGGGGAGGCCAGCCTTGTCAAAAATCCCCCGGTTGTAGTAAATGGCCCAACCGACGATATCGAGTGGCAAACCATAGATACGACCGTCTGCCCGGGTTCCCATGAGCGCTTCATGATAGAAGTCATCCAAGTCAATCTCCTTGGCGTCTCGCTTGACGTAGTCATCGAGGGGTAGAAGGGCCCCTTTCTCCACAAACTGGGGAAAGTAGCTGTTCGCCAGACGCATAAAATCCAGCTTGCTTCCGGCTGCCGTCATTGTCAGAATCTTCCGGTGGTAATGAGTCCAGGGAAGCATCATAAGTTCCACCCTGATGTCAGGATTCCGACTCTCAAATTCCTCGATCAAATCGCGATAGATTCTGGTCGAGACGGGAGTATCCCACGTCGTGAAACGGATGGTTTTCTGCTCCAGGGTTCCGTCCCTCTGGCATCCTCCCAGTACTATGAGAAAGAATAAGAGGAAGATACCCGTTCGTGCTGCCCACGTATTTTCAACCGCTTTCATTCGTCGATGAACCCCGAGTCTTTCACAAAATTATCCGCTCAAACCGTCTCGATATGATCCTCGATCATTCTTCGCCGGGTGACGTCTTTGCGCTGGCCACAGTTTCCAAGAAAATGCGGTGAATCACGATTCAGAACGGGGATCCTCAGCCAATTGGCTGTGCGGCATACACCGTGAGAAAGGACCTCTCGTTTCCATCCAGTATTATACCGGAAATCACGGGGGCAGGGGAATTGCACTGTAGATGAAATCTATGATGAGCCTGTTGATCCTCGCTGATTTGGATTTTGTATTATTATTAATATAGAATAGACGGAACATCCGAGAGTCGGAGGTGATGGCGTTCGATTTCCTCAGATTAAAGAACCGGGCACTCGCAAAAATCCTGAGGCGGTTTCCCTCGCTGTCGAAGAGATTCATCCAAACCTATGCCTCCTGGGAATCGGAGGACATACCGTGGACAACCATAAGGACTCCGCTGCGCGATTCCGAAGTCGCAATTGTCACGACAGCAGGCGTGCATCACATCGATCAGAAACCTTTTGACATGACTGATCCCCTTGGGGATCCGACTTTCAGGGAGATCCGCACCGCTTGGCTGATCGATGAACTCAGGATCACCCATGATTACTATGATCACACCGATGCCGACAAGGATATCAATATCGTCTTTCCGATTCAAAGGCTCAATGAACTCGCGAGAGAGGGCGTCGTGGGTCGGGTTGCAGAGACCCACTATGGATTCATGGGTCACATTGACGGTCATCATATTCTGACACTCGTTCAGGAAACCGCTTCGGAGGTTGCACACAAACTCGAAGCACAAGGGATTGATGTCGTCATGCTGACTCCCGCCTGAGGACTTTGCAATCAGTCCGTTGGGCTGATCCAAAGAGCAGTCGAAGGTGTTGGCATCCCGACGATAGGAATCTCGATTGTCCGTGAGTTCACCGAAAAAGTGAAACCTCCGCGGACCGTTTTCCTCAGGTGGCCATTCGGTCATCCTCTTGGAGAACCGTTCAACGTTGCCCAGCAAAGGACGGTACTGTTTCATGCTTTCAAGGCTCTCTACACGATTCATAGCCCAGGCGAGATCATTGACCTCCCCTTCAGATGGAGAAGGGAGAGGTACAGCCCCGATGTCCCCTCTGATTTCCCCTTTGGCGCTCCTCAAAAGGCCGGGGAGTGAAATCGCCAAGTCGTCCTCGTAGAACACCGCGAACAACTACCATTCATTCTGTATGAAGCCGAATGATATAATCATACAGAACTCCAGGGCAGTTGGAGGGAACGAATTCAAATCCGGGAAGTCTTCGCAAGAAGATTCTGAGGCCCCGTTCAATACAGGCAGGAGGAGACTTATGAACCCTATCAGCCGCATTTGTTTCAGTTACCCCCTGATTTTCTCAGTATTGACTGCCGTCATCATGATAACCGCATGGCCTCTCCCCTCGTTGGGTGGCTTCGAGCTGGGTCAGGCAAAAGAACCCGTCTCTTTGCCAAAGAAAACGCTTGCTCAGTCCTCAGGATCAGTCGCTTCCAGCGGAGACTGTCAGCCCACGCCACCAGACAGTCTGGGGCCATTTTACAAGCCCAATGCGCCCGTACGATCGAGCGTCGGTCAAGGATACATTCTCCATGGTGTTGTCAGATCTTCAAAGGATTGTTCAATCGTTGCCGGGGCTCGAATCGAGATGTGGCTCACTGGACCGAATGGAAGGTACGATGATGATCATCGGGCCACGGTTTTCTCGGACGGATCCGGTAGGTATCGATTTGAGAGCAATTTTCCGCCGGATTATGCTGGCCGGCCTTCGCACATTCATATCCGTATCTCAGCCGCTGGCTACAGGACACTGATAACGCAACACTACCCTGCCAAAGGCGTGAGGGAGGCAACATTCGACCTTGTTGTGATCCCCACTCGGTGATCTTTCATCCACCCTTCCGAGGAAGAAAGAGGGTGCGAATCCAGAAAGAGCTCTCGGATAGTCGACGGCATGGCAGCCGTCGCGAGAGAAAACCTGGACTTCGAGTCTTGAAATGAAAGATAATGACCGCCAGCGGTGTGCGGGAATCGTGGTGCCTGATTAAGTTTCGGACCGCAGGATTTGTTAGCTCGATCAGGAGATACTCTGGCTTGATCTGGTAAGAAGAGGGTGCTCGTGCGTTCAGCTGGGAGAGGATTCAAAGGGGCTCTTGACTGGCTCAGGCCACATCCACGATGGGTCTCACCTCTTTAATCTTGAAACGAATCGCTGCATGGATCACATCGGCAGCCTGCTGACCGGCTGCCTTTGCAATACTCCCTTTGATTTGGTTGCAGAACTCACCGCTCGTTTCCATATCAACGGCCTCGAGGTAGACCCTCGCCCCGCTCCACTCCATCATGGTTTGACCTGGCTCCATAACAATGAAAACGGCCTTCGGATTTCTTTGAAGATTCCTAAAAGACCGATTTTCACCGATTCCCATCACGACGGTGTTTTCATCCACCATCCGGGGAGAACCAAAAACCGCCACATTGACATCTCCCTCCTTGTTGGCCGTGCTGAGGGTGCCAATTCTCGGCCATTTGTTAAACAATTCCATGAGATCTTTTCGGTCCATAATGACCCTCCTCAAATTTCCTATCCGATATCCTCGCTGCCCCCTCTTGAGACCCCAGCCTGAAGCCAAAGCCTCGATTCAAGTCTCGGCGCCTCGGGTTTCACCCCGGAATGGATTCACCCCGAGGATATAGGATCCTCTGTCATAGGTCAAGCTCAAGTATGGAGGAGTTTCTTGAGTTTTGTCTGATGGAAGCGGAAAGGAGCGATCTTCGCTGCTCGGGAGCTTTTCTGGGTGCTGTCAGTTGTCGGTTGCCAGGGGTCAGTTGTAACGATCCATTCATGTCATTCGATTGAAAATCAAATTCCCTGGGCCTGTTACTCGAATAGCCGTGGATGCGCAAAATTCAGCCTTTATACAATGAACCACGGACGACGGACCACGAACACCGACTTTTACTTCAAAGCTTCCCTTCCCACTTTGCACCATACCAGAGCAATCCAAGGTTCTGCTGTTCATTTGACAGCCATACCCTTCTGTCCTATACTCGTCTGCACCTCAAGAGAATGCCAGCGGTCATGGCAGGAGGTCAAATCGGAGCGTATTTATGGATTGTTCAGGAGGAGTCCTTTCATGAACGATACATCTCGTCTAATCTCTGAGCTGTCCGAGTCGATGAAGCGGGGAGATCTTCCCCCTTGGCGGGCAGAGTCAAAACTTCTGGACCAGGGCGTCAAGAGCCCAGACCATTTTTTCCCGGCTGCCCTCGCGCGTAAGGCCTATGTGGAAGACATCTCGGGCGAAGCATTCTCTCACCTCCAGGTCTTGGAAAAGCCTTATATCCAGCCATGGCAATGTCCAAAAGACGGGATCATCCATAATCTCGAGGCACAGGAAAAGGACTTGACATGTACGGTCTGCAAATCGGCCCTCACCTCATACAAGGGCCCACTGGCCGGCTACGCACCCTTGGTGGCTTCTTATGTGGCCGGTCTGGAGGATTACATTTCGTACTGCGGCCAGATCACCGTGAGAGGGGCCATTGACAGGAGTTTTGTAAACCTCACTGCCATGGGGCCGGGTATGTCGGCCATCGGCTTGGCGAGGGGCTGTTTCCTGGTCAATCGCTTTGGTGGAGCTGAAGTTCACGTTGAGCCTCTAGCGCGAACAGCTCGGTGTATGGGTTATATCTTCGCCAAACCCGAGACCCGAGACAGAGCCAGGGAGGTCATTGAGGCCAACTTGGAAAGGATAACCGCCGCCGTGAATGAACGTTTGGCCAAGGTAGGAGCGAAAGTCGGCCAGGTCGAGTTTGGTACAGATAACTTTGGCCCCGATTACTTCCTTTATGTCTGCTTTTACGGTGATGTACCCGAATACCGGGCCCATGGAGAAATCAGTTGGGCCGTAGGCGAGGCCCGGGAGATCACAGATTTCATTTTGAATGAGGCGAGGGTGGAGTTCAACCTGAGTGTCATCGCTCAGGGTTATGATGGTGACTTTAAACCCAGCCCTTCGAACAAACGCGGTCGGCGAGTGAGTGCTCAGGTTCGGATTCCGGTCAAGACCATGGAGGAGTTTCTGGAAAAACCGGTTGATCGTTTTCTGGCCTTCATCGAGATGGACCGCCGAGGGGTGGAGAAGCTCGGTTGGTTCTTCTACACCGGTATGGGTGCTGAAATTATTTCTGGATTGTACAAGGCCACTCGTATCAACCCTCGCATGCCCCTGACCACGTGTCTCGAGCGCATCTATGCTTTCATGGATCGTGGCGATCTCGTTTACGGCGTGGAACTTCCCAGCGTCGAGGCCGGGGTGTGGTCCTCGATCGAAGGGGCGGTCCCGCCCACGGGAAGGGAGGTCATGCGGATTATGGGGATTACCAACACTCGGGAATTCTGCGCCAATCTAGCCGCCCAAGTGCTGGCCGGCGAGTTTAATCTGGCCTGTGAAATCGTCCGAGGCAAGCTCTACTCGAGAGAGGTCAGCCGTCTATATTGATCAAACAGATCATCGGGAGTTCAGCGGCAAGGATATCTGGCAATTGGGTCGTGCCCTCACTCTGAGGTCCATCGGAATGGAAATTTGCGAACTCAAATCCCCCGTGATATAAAGAGGATACTCGGGATCCATTTAAGAATGTAGACTCCGACCTTCTGGAGGAAATGATGAGAGGATATTTCCAGAAGGTGCCGATATATGGCCTCTGAGGGGATTAGACCCCCTGAGAGGCTTTCTTGTTTGAGGCCCTCGCAGCGTTGAAGTACGCGTTGAGCAAGATAGAAAGTCCTCGAACCTGTGAGATTCGGTTTTCGTTCACCTATGCTACCCTTCACGTAAAAGCAGAAAGTTCCGCCTCAACTTTCTTTCGGGCACACACGTCAAATTCCAATTCTCGCTGCGCCATTGTCTTCAAAGCCCTGAGGGGGTGGCCCCATCGATAGGTCGAACTGACTCAAAGTTCTGTGGAGTTTCCTGAGTATTTCACCAGAAAGTGGGAAAGGAAGCTCTGAACCAAAAGTCGGTGTTCGTGGTCCGTTGTCCGTGGTTCGTTGTTTAAAGACCAAGATTTGCGCATCCACGGCCGTTCGAGTAACGGACCCAGGGAATTTGATTTTCAATTGAATGACGTGAATTGATCGTTACAACTGACTGCACCGAAAAAAGCTTTTAAGCAGCGAAGAGCGCTCCTTTTCCACTTTCATCAAAGAGAAGCCGAGAAAAGGGATTTTGGAACGACCCGAGGAACACTGACACCCTTCCACCGCAAACGTCCCTCAGGAACATGAGCGTCCAAAAACTGAGGAGAATCCATAAAGTTCCGTTATTATGGGGTGAAAGCTGAAAGAGCACTCTCACGATTCAGCATGCCGATATTTGATAAAACTGCTCGTAGGCATTGGTCTGGGCGTATCATTCCTTGGCTCAGGTTTTCTTGTACAGGCAGAAACGAGATTTACACCAACAAGGGGAACCGGAGCTTCATTGGAATTCTACGAAAGTCGGCAAGATGAGGGCGAAAAGAATGCCGCCTTTACGTTCTTAACCGATGTCAACGCTGCAATGGGAGTTGCTGGTGTTGGGGATGGGGAGTATACCGGGGGAATAACAAGGGAGGTCCAGATTGACATACTGACATTGAGGAACTGGTTTGCTCACTTTGGTGTGCGAGAAACGAGCTTGTTTGATCCCTCACCCACTCAATTTGACCACGAGTTGGAGTATTTGGGAATTGGATACGAGGCGGCCCATGGGAGGATCAAGATTTTCTGGGATCACATATGTCATAACGCAAGCAGGAAACTACCCCAAGAGAAAAGAAACGGTATTCACTGGAATGAATTAGGCGTCGGCTATGTATCTACAGGTATGCGTCTGGGACATAAGAATGATGGAATTAGGTTTGACCCGGGTTCAGAGTGGTTGAATAAGATCAACTGGAGGGCGTCTCTAAGCAAAATCTGGATGAGGACAGAGAACCGTTATGAATGGATCCTTAAATTCAGTCTCCGAGACGACGTCTTCAGAATCGGTTCTCACATCATTTTTGCACAGATCGGCGTTGACTCAATCTATGACGAGAGAGGCGTCACCCCAAGCGCTTCTCTTAAGATTGGAAATCGAATCCGTGTCGATGAAGGTGTTTATCTGATTCCTTTTGTCTCCCTTGAACATTTTCATGATTGGTATAGTCTCGATCAAGGAGAAGATTTTTTTTCCGCAGGTTTGTCCCTCGAAATGGGGCTCGATTGTGATGGGGCGGAGTATGTTTCAGATCGAGAAAAACCAAAGATTCGATGGACTCCCAAACTCCATATAAATGGGGGTTATGCAAAGATTCTCGATGATGAAGATTATGGGTATAGCAGTGATGTCAGTATCGATCTGGATTTTTTCAAATTAGGCTCTGATAAGACCCTCAGTTTGGATACGTATGCAGGGATTCTCACATTGCCTCATGATCTCAATCCTTATATTGTCAGGTACAAAGTGGGGCCTTCTCTGCGAATTGACCTAGATGATCTTGACTTAAAACTGTTTCATTCTTACTCGAGTCTCTATGGACTTGAGGATGAAGGCGTTATCAGGGACTATAATCATCTTGGCTTAGAACTGAAAAACGGTGGTGCCTCTCACTGGAATTGGCATGTGAGGGCAGGTGCCTATCCATCAACAAAGGATTTTGAATTCTGGGGAGACTTGGAGGGAAGTCTCGGCTACGACCTGTATGCGCAGGGGATAACCCCCTACGTAAGCGGTTCAGGTCATTACTTACAGGGAAACAGCTCTTTGTTTGGTCACGAAATTGAGGCGGGAATCAAAATCCCAGGAAAGATGGGCAGCCTCCGTTTGTATTTACGTCACCAGGATGATTTTGACGTTTTTCGATTTGGCAGAGGAACCCAAACATTGCTTGGGTTCAGAATAAGCGTTTGACGCAAAATTGGAATGACAAAACCCGCCTGGATTTGCTCCGGTACCAACCCAGGGCCACGGAGATGACCGATTTTGACATACAACGCATAGGAGGTTCCTTGCGAGAGGGTGCCCGGCATATGGGAAAACCGGGGTTATTTGATAAGAGGTGATGTCTCAGAGGAGGATGTCCCAATGCAGCGATTTGTCAACGTTCATTGCCACCTGTTGAATTTTAGATTTATCCCCGACGCTTTTTTCAAAACCAGGGCTCCTATCCGAGAGAGGCTGTTACGATGTAAACTCACGAGATGGATTGCCAGGGCAGTGACCTTTTTGTGGCCAGGCAAAAAGTACGACAAGATCCATGAAGTCCTCGCCTTGATGAAAAGGGATATTCGCGACCTTGTCAAACCGTTCGTGGATGAAATGGACCAAGCATCAATCGTGCTGGCGACTCCCCTCATGATGGACCTCGAGCTTGCCAGCTTCAACGTAAAGCCGGAAACTCCGTATCGGTATCAGGTTATGTTAATCTCTGAAATCGCGGTTGACTATCCTGGAAAAATCATGCCCTTTATCATGTTTGATCCGCGAAGGAGGTCGGTTTCTGAACTGATCAAAACGGCTCTTGAAGAGATGGGATTTCTGGGAGTGAAAATGTATCCGCCTCTGGGACACCACCCTGATCCTGGCTCATTTTTCAATGATGCTGAGGTCAATCATGCATTGAATGCGACTTATGAATACTGTGAAAAGGAATCCATCCCCATCACGGCCCATTGTTCAAGAGGAGGCGCTTACAGCGGCGACCTGATGCACTCAAGGGAAGTGGTTCACAAGTTCTCCCACCCCTCGAGCTGGGAGGGTGTTTTGGAGAAATACCCAGGGCTTCGTCTCAACTTTGCCCACTTTGGGGGGAACGAGGATTTTCTGAATTTCGATCGTTCTGAATCATGGTCAAACAAGATACTCGAACTGATGAGGAAGTATGACGGTGTCTATGCAGACATCTCCTATCATGAACCGGCTCTGTGGGAGAAAACGGCGGGGGATTATTTTGCAACGCTTGAGAAACTTATGAACGATGATCCCATAAGGGATCGGATTCCTTTTGGCACAGATTGGCTGATGACTCGCCATACATGGACCGAGAAGGCCTATGTGGAGGCTTTCCTAATGCTCCCACCGACGATGCTTCAGCAAATTGCCTTTGAGAATCCGCTGAATTTTCTGTTTTCAGACCGAAAACTTCCGATGAGGATCAAACGGTTTTTCGAGTCCAAAAACATAAAGAAAACAGACCTCCCTCACTTGATAAGAGTGACCCTGACGGTTTAAGGATCTGACTCGGCCGTTCCTCAACGGGCTTTCATGACGCCGTCCCTCCCGTAAGATTTCGATTCCCGGAGCCTGAGTTTAAGGAGGGTTCACGATCTCAGGGATTCGAGGGCTTGATTCGCCTCTTTCAGATATTCGCCAGCTTCGCACGATTCAAAGAACTGGATAGCCTCAGAAAAGCATTCACGGGCCCGGTTTCTTTTCCCCTTTCTCTTATGGAGCAGTCCCAAATCGAAATAGGCGTTTCCCAGCATGCCTTTAGCTCCGATTTCCTTGGCAACCTCGATCGCCTTGTTGAAGTGACGTTCGGCCTTTTTGCCTGCAAATGGGAGATTTGTCACGATAAATGGGATATTCTTGGCCGCAGTCGACAGACCGATTTGCTTCGCTCCTTGAACAATGTTCAGGTAGATCTTCCCAAGGGTATATTCCGATCGGGCGTACAGACATTTCCTCTCCTTTTGTAAAAAACTCCTTCGAACATCCTCGAGGATTTGAATCCCGCGGCTGAGGTTGCCTTCAGCAATCGACGACAGACCGAGAAGTGCCTGAGCCGGTGTCCCGATGATCTCAACGCCGAAGTTCTCGTTATAAGTCAAGATCTCCTCGATCGCCTTTTTCGCTTCTTGGTATTGGCCGTTGGAAATGTAGCCGTAACAGAGGGCAGTTTTCGGAAACTGGGAATAGTAAGGATCGACAGATGACTGAACTGCCCTTTGATAGCACTCAATAGCAGAGGGAACGTCACCAGCGTTTAAATGGCCGTGTCCCAGCGTATAGTGGCCCGTGACCGTGCTTCGGATATTTGAGTGTTTCTCGCCCCAGTCCAAAAGGGCTTTTCCGGTTTCAAAAGCATTTTTCACTTCCCCTTTGTGCCAGTATGCCTGTCCAATTCCGGCCATGGAAAGGAAATACACGTGGTGATCCGACTCCAGAGATCTGGCCAACTCCCGACCCCTTTTTCCAAAGAGGATTGCCTCTTCCAATAGTCCCATTTCCGCGCAGGTCATGCTGAGCCAGGCGCAGGCGTAGCCCATCACCTGTTTGCTGCCGAGTTCCTCACCGATTTTAAGAGCCTTGTTAAGGTATTCGTATGACTCTCCAAGGTTCTCTCTTCCCCACAGGGCATAACCGAGCCACGCATAGTACATTCCCAGCTTTGTCCTATCGCCGATAGATTCTGCCAGCCCCTGGTATCTGTTGAGCAAATCTATCAGGCCTCTTAGGTCTCCACGGTAATAGAAGGCATAGGCCCATTTGATGAGCAGATCAATAAGAAGTGCTTGCTCCTCTTTGGTTCTGTCAGTCTTAATCGTTAGAAGGTCGAAAGCCTCTTTGAAGTACCGATGTCCCTCTTCCACGGCGTACCGATTCAGGCTCTTCTCGCCCGACTTCACCAGATAATCGACAGCCTTATGCCTAAATTCGCTCTGTTTGAAATGAAAGGCCAGCGTTTCATAGAACTCCGAAAGCCTGTCACCAAAAAGCTGCTCCATCACCAGAGCGATCCGTTCATGCAGTGCCTGCCGGTCCTTTTTGAGAAGTCTGGTGTAAGCCACCTCTTGGGTCAGGGCATGCTTGAAGATATACTCCAGATCAGGTTGCAGGGATTTTGTCCTGATCAGATCCAGCCGCTCAAGGCCCTCGAGGCATGGATCGAGATGTTGTTCGAGCTCGGTGATCATCTTGAGAATTACGTAGAGAAAGACCCTGCCAATGACCGAGGCCTCCTGGAGAATCCGCTTCGACTCCACCTCGAGACGATCGAGCCTGGCGGTGATAACCCCCTGGACGGTTGGCGGCACATCTGCCTCACTGATGGGTCTCGTAACGCGCCAGCCACCATCGACTCGGGTGATAACTCCCGATTCGATCAGGGAGTTGATCACCTCCTCGATATAGAATGGGTTTCCCTCCACCTTTTCATGGATGAACTGCCGTAGTTCTACCGGGGTTTCCTGGGTTTTGAGCAACGATTCGACCATGTCTTCGGCTTCCGAGGGTGAGAGATCTCTAAGGCGGATATCCTGGTGCACCTTCCCAATTCCTTCGAGCTGATGGCTTATGAATAGGCTGAAAGGCGGCCGGTAGACGCAGAGAACCACAGCGGGATAACTGAATTCTGAGAGGGTGAGACGGAGGATTTCCACGGTAGAGGGGTCGGCCCATTGAATATCCTCCAGGCAGATGACCGTTGGTGCCTTTTGAACGAGACCAACAAGAACCGTTTGAAGTGCTTTTTGAAGGCGGGATTTGAGGAATTCAGGGTCTAAGCCCTCTGTCTCTGAATAACGCAACGCATAGAGACTCCCGACGTACGGGACAACTTCCTGCTTTTCTCCAATCAGACCCTCAATGCGTGCTTCCACTTTTGCCTTCACATTCTCAGGAGGGTCGCCCTCTTCGATTTGCCATGCCCGATTCAGGAGATCGATAATCGGGAAGTAGGGAATGTTGTGAGAATAGGCATAGGCATGCCCTTCTAACCATTGAATTTCATCAGAATTCAAACCGTCTCTGAACTCCTCAACAAGCCGGCTCTTTCCAGTTCCGGCATCGCCGCAAATAGAGAAAATCGTCCCATTACCCTTTCGGAGCCGCTCGATTGCCTCCCCGAGCCGAGCGAGCTCCACCCTCCTTCCGATAATTTCGGCCCTTACACCGGAAAGACGGTGGACTGTAATTGGCCGCTCCTTCGGGGATAGTACTTTGTACACTTGGATTGCTTCCACTTTGCCCTTCACTGGAGTGGGTTCTAAACGTTCGAAACTAAAATAGCCCTCAGCCAGGCGAAATGTCTCAGGACCGGTCAGGATCTCGCCCGCTTTGGCCAGAGTGCTCAACCGGGAAGCCAGATTGATTGCGTCACCGGAAACGCCGTGAGTCCCCTGTTCTAGGTCGACCGCTCCGGTCACAACGAGTCCAGTGTTAACCCCAGTATGCATGGACAGAGACTGGCCAATCCTCTCCTGAACCTGGGGACTCACCGCCTCCACCAGATCGTGGATCTCCCTGGCTGCTCGGATAGCTCGGATGGGGTCATCCTCCTGAGCCTTCAGGACGCCGAAAAGCGCAACGACCGCATCACCAATGAATTTCTCAACGAACCCCTCGTATTTTGTCACGACCTGGGTAATTTCCCCAAAGATTCGGCTCAGGATATCCTTCACTTCCTCAGGGTCGAGCCTCTCTGACATTGCGGTATACCCAGAGAGGTCAGAAAAAAGGACGGTAATCTGCTTCCGCTCCCCATCAATCGCCAGACCTGGCCTTTCGATTTCCTGCCTCCCCTCCATCTTTTTCCCGCATTTGCCACAGAATTTACGATCCAAGGGGAGTTTGGCTCCGCAGTGGGGGCATTTCAATTCCAGGGTCGCCCCACATTCCTCACAGAATTTGACCCCCTGCCGATTCTCGAACTGGCAATTTGGGCACTTCATCTCTCGAAGCCCCCATGAAATGAAAAGCCCCCTCCTCCGCGGCTGAGAGAACGGGACCGACCTCAACTCATTTTGATTGTACCCGATTCCAAACGCAATTCCGTAACCGTCAGCCCCATATTAACAGCTTCGGTATGAAAGTCAATCGCCTTTCTTTACACCTCACGAGACCATCTCCACCTCTGCGGGTTACGGCTTGGCTGAAGTGGGTGATGATTCTGCAGAATTTTGTTTGATTTTTTGATGGCGGTAGCTAAAATGAGGTGGGGATTTTGGCCCAAAACCCTCTCGTTAGACGGGGCGGATCGGGTATAGCGTCACGCCATGAAGGTCGCGCTTATCTCACCGGCAATAGAAAGACAGGTTTCTCAGAAATTGAAAAAGACCCTTGCCTTTTTCAGATCCACACTCCCATACCTTGCCGCGTTCTTTCCTCAAGACTCTGATATCCGTCTGATTGAGGAAAGTGTTGAGGGTCCAGTAGAGGTCGCAAGATTGGTCGAGGATGGGGTGGATTTTGTCGGCATCTCCCCTCAGACGGCGTCTGCAACAAGGGGGTATGAGATTGCTAAGAATTGCAAGGAGATGGGACTTTTCGTTGTCATGGGAGGAGTCCATGTTTCAAAAGTCCCCTATGAAGCGTTGGAATACTGTGACGCCGTCATTATCGGAGAAGCGGAAAACTCTCTTCCGGCCTTACTGACTCACTACAAGCGTGGGCAATTCAATGGTTTTCTCAGACCACAGGAGAGGATTTACAAATCAGAGCCCCTGCCTGAGTTAACCAACATTCCAACGCCGAAATGGGGTTTCATGAAAAAAGCGCTCATCGATTACGCTACAACGGTTGAGATCGGCAGAGGGTGCCCATATAGCTGTGATTTTTGCAGTGTCCATGATTTGTTTGGAAAGCGTTATAGACCCCGACCGGTTGGGGAAATCGTGGAGGAGCTGACCGCCCTCGGTGCAAAAAGAGTCCTTTTCTCAACGGATAATCTCTCAGCGAACCGTTCGCATGTGAAGGAACTGTTTTCTGCCGTTAGATCACTGGGAATAGAGTGGATGGCTGAAGCAACAATGAGTTTTGCTCAGGATTCGGAGCTGGTTAGCCTGGCATCCAAAAGTGGGTGTAAGCTCATCGGCATCGGCTTCGATTCCCTTTCACGAAATAGCCTGATATCAGTTAATAAGCGCTTTAACGAGATCTCGCAGTATTATGATTGCGTCAGCAACCTTCACGATCACGGGATCGCTGTTGGCGGGTCCTTCATTTTCGGTTTTGATGAGGACAGAGAGGGCATTGCCGAGGAGACATTGGAGTTTTCTCAAAAGGCAAAACTCGACTCTGTGTCGGCCCATATTCTGACTCCTTACCCTCAAACCGGCATTTTCAAAAAATTCCTGAAAGAGGGCAGGCTTATCAACGCCGATTTCCCGAGGGATTGGTCAAAATACGACACCGCGCACGTGGTCTTCTTACCCAGATTGATGTCACCTGAAAGATTGGACGCGGAATACAATACGTTCAAAAAAGAATTCTTTGCATTGTCGTCTATATTCCAAAGGTCCAGGTATCAAGAGAGAAAGACGCAAGATTTGCTGCGTTATTTGGCTATCAACCTCTACTATTGGTATCAATCCTGAAATGGGGATGGGAGACCTCTACCGGGGGAGTGACCATAATTACCCGGGGAGACGGGGATTTGTTATGCCTGAGTACGAGATCTATGCCCTGAAATATGCGGGTCCGTTAAGGAGTTCTGGGGCCTTCCTTATGTGGCTGAGAGACTGGGATACGGTAGAGGAAAGAAACTATTACATTTGGTGTATCAAAGGAAATGGAGAGACCGTGATCGTTGATACGGGTGTATCACCTGATCTGGCGAGAGAAAAGGACCTTGCCGGATATGTGAGCCCTGCAGAGGTCCTTTCGCGTATCGACGTAGAAGCTGAGGAAGTTCGACGGGTCATTCTGACTCATATCCATTGGGACCATGCGAGCGGCACCAGCCTTTTCCCGAAGGCTATGATCTATGTCCAGGAACGAGAGTACCGTTTCTGGCTGGAAGATAGGATCGCAAAACGTCCTCCATTCAAATACGTAACGGATGAGACCTCTCTTACCCATCTCGCTGCTCTCGAAAAAACCGATAGACTCGTGCTCCTCAAAGGTGACCAGGAGATACTCCCGGGTATCGAATGTCTTTTCGCCCCAGGACATACGGTCGGCCTCCAGGCCGTTGCTGTGAAAACGGCCAAGGGCACTGCTATCCTCGGTTCAGATTGTGCCCATGTCTTCAAAAACTACCGGGAGGACTGGCCGAGCGCGCTCATTGTCGATTTGGTGGGGTGGATGCGAACATACGAGAAGCTCCGGGCAAGGGCCTCCTCAATTGAACTGCTTTTCCCGGGTCACGATGTGCTCATGCATGAGCATTATCCAGCCGTGGCAGAAGGTGTGACTCGACTCGTATAGAGATTCAACGTCATGATCGGAGAAATACTGGCAATTTCAGCGCTTTTTTTTATGAAAACCCGCCAGAATACCCCGCCCGGAAGGGCGGGGCTTTACTGCGCCGACCACGATCCTGACCAAGAAAGGCATCGAGAGAACAAATCCGAAGACAGCGAAGAAAATGGAATCAACCATGATTTTGCCGAGCATATTACCCTCCAAGCGCGTTCTGCTCATTCATGAGTCAGTTAGAGACAAATTGCGTAAGATATCATAACTATTTGAAATAAAATAGAATTGCTCGACATTTTTTGCTTGACATGTCCCTTTAACCTGCTATCATGTTTAAAGGTGGAAAAGGGGGTGTCATGGCATTATCTCTCCGTAACATGATCGCCATCTTGGTAACGATCTTCATCCTCCTGGGAGTTTTTTTCGTCGCATCGCTCTATTATCCAACAAACAAGCAGGCCAAGCGAATCGCAAGGAGCCTAGCGATCCTGGAGGCCCAGGTTGAGGATGCCTCACCGGTAGACGGACCGGCAAAGCGAACCAATGAGATCCTAGAAGTAATGGGGGAGGATGTCAATTTCTTCAAGAGAAGGAACCTATCCCCAACGAAGGGGATTCCAGATCTCCTCGAGAAGATCAACAGAATCGGCAGTGAGGCGAACATCGAATTCGTGGTAGTCAAACCCCTAGAAGAGGACGACACTTCCGAGTATCGACAATATCCCATTCTGATTGAAATCAAAGCTGGCTATACCGAACTTGTTAATTTTGTTCACCAAATGGAGGATTCTTTGCATTTGAGTCTCAAAGATTTTCGGATTGAAAACGAAAAGAAGGACGGCTCGATGCATCGCCTCTATTTCACTCTAAACATTTTTGAATTGAAGGATGAGTTGCCGGTTGCTCAGGGAGAGTCCTCTGAAAAGCAGATTTTCCGATCCGTGGCTAGGGATCTCGTGGCTGTCCGTCGAGATCCATTCTCGCCGGGAAAACAGCCCCGGGTTGTGCAAGTACCCAAAAAACCGTTGGAAAAAATGGAAAAAAAGGAGGAAGCTCCCGCGAAGCCCGCGCGGCCAAAGCTGATTCTGACCGGCATTGCGAACCTAGACGAACGTGGGTTTGTCATCATCAACGGCAAAATTCTGAGAGTGGGGGATACGATCGAGGGGCAGAGGGTCGAGCAAATTGAAGACGGCCATGTGATTATACTCGATGGGAACTCGGCCTATCCCCTTTACCTCGAGGGCTCAAAGCCCTTCGAGTTGATTGAGATTGGAGGGCAAAGCCCTTTATACCAGAGTCCTTAGTATCATCCAGTTCTCGCGTCTCCTCCAGTCGAGCCGGTTGATAAAAGATGGCGTAAGCCGGAAAAAGTTGAGAGCAAAAGGGACCCGATTTTGAATTGATGGCTTGCTCTTCTCCAGTGTTAGAAGAGTAGGCATTTTTTTTGCTCGTCCGCATGCCCTCCTGGCAGCTGGGGTTTGCGAGAGAGCCGCAAGGAAGGAAATTCGAGGCAGTTAGGGGGCGAGGCCGCGGGAAGAATCCCATTTGCGGCTGGTGTACTCTTTGAATCCATCACCGCTAAAGGAAACCAACAATTCCCACTGGCCAAGCGAGTTTTTCTCCCAGATTAGGCCCTCGTAATGAGCTGTCTGCTCATGAATTACGACATCAGGCAATGGCAACGGGGTGTCCATCTGTAGGGCTTCTGTCTCATAGGCTTTCATGCTGAGGAGCACCCGGTTTGAATCATTCTCGGCATAGAGCCACGTCTTTATCGGAAAGAGATCGCAATCTTCCTCCTCGACGGTCCAGCGGGTATGGATCAAATGGTACTGGTCTTTGAGGAAGGTCGCCCTTTTGCCCTGGAACTCAACGCTCATGATTCCAGCGGGTCTGTTGATGAAATCACCCATCTCAAGAGCCAGTCCAGGTTCAAAATACTGAGCCCAGTTCCAGAGTGCATTACTTGGAATCCACTCTCCCCAATTGTGATCGTGGTATCCCCTCACCGCGCGCAGGGTGTAAGATTGACCGTCGACCTTAACCTCCCCACTGACCTCTGCACCGGGCATGTAAATGAGCCAGCTCATCTGCTCCCATGGAAACAGCCCGACCTCCTCGCGATCTCCGCCAAACCAGGAATTGGCCTGTCGCACGTATGTCAGGTCCCACGAAAGCCGACCGCCACCAATGGAACCAACAATACGATATGTATCATGGTCGATCACCTCGATGGCGTTGGCTTCGATCTCGACGTCAGCCTGCTCATATGAGGCGGAAAAGCTCTCAGTGGAAAACGTATCGGATTCACTAACAATACCTTCAGCAGTGTATGCAACAGCCCCCACGATGGCCTGGCCAAGACCTGAGTAGTCTTCCGGGTCGATGATCGAGTAACCGAAGATCGTCTGAATATCCTGAACAGTATCGTATAGATTGAAATACCACCATTCGATGTAGTTTCTGTCGTGCTGTCCATCTGCAAAGTCGCGATAGTGGTATGCATCATCAGAGAGAAAAACGGATTCTTCCAGAGAATGAGAAGGGAATACATCTGACCCCATAATCCATAACAGAGCCAGACCACCGAAAAGCATCCATTTTCTTCTCATTTTTTTGCCTCCATTCCTATCTTGTCGCAGCTAAACCTCTGTGAGTCCTGCTCTTGTCTCCGGCGCGGGCTGATGACCGTTATCTAGAGTGCTTCTTGGGAGGGCTGCTTGATCGTCCATGCTGCCATTAAAAGGGAAGAATCAGGGAAAGTCAACAAAAGCCCAACTGGAGTTTCCTGAGTTTTCAAAGCAAGAAATTTCCAACCTTCTGATGTTTCACGACAATTTTGAATCTTTTGATGGGACCCTCACATCCCTTCGCTCCCTCCTTCTCGCGTTGCCCCCCTTCCCGCCGTTACCGGGACAGGTGGGAACGGGCTGTTGCCCAAATCCCTTTTCTCGACTTTTGTCTGATGAAAGTGGAAAAGGAGCGCTCTTCGCTGCTCAAAAGCTTTTCTGGGTGCTGTCAGGTGTCGGTTGTCGATCGTCAGTTGTAACGATCAATTCACGTCATTCGATTGCAAATCAAATGCCCTGGGCCCGTTATTTGAATAGCCGTGGATGCGCAGATCTCCCTCTTTATACAACGAATCACGGACGACGGACCACGAGCACCGACTCCTGGTTCAGAGCTTCCCTTCCCACTTCCTGGCGAAGTACTCTTGCAAAGCCATGACCAGAGTGTTCTGAAGGCATTGGGGAAAGGCCCGGGGAATGCTGACACCCTTCCACCGTAAATGTCCCTCAGGGACATGAGCGTCCACAAAACTGAGGAAACTCCAGAAAACCGACCTTCGAGAAGAAGATGTTTAAAACCAACCGTTTCAGACTCCGATCGTGCAAAATTTGCATCAAGGCTCCTTCATCGTTTTGGCTTCACACCGAGTAGAAAACGCGTTATCTTCATGCGTCTCACCGCCATTTCATATAGCAAGAGTATGAAGAATGTCGATGCAAGTGTAATCAGCCCGAATTTTGCGTATACATTGATTTGCCACGTTAGAACAGCGCCATCACTCTTAGCCAATCGTAATCATGCCTCCTTGCTGGTTGGATTTGCTCTGTCATTTCGAATTCTCTTTCCCGAGGGGTGGAGAATAATCGCCCACTGTTCATAGGAGGGGAAAAATGAACGACGGAAGGCGGCGGATAAGCGAGGCAAGCCGATGTCTCAAGAGCTTTCTCCGCATCTTGACGATTCCAAGGGTTGGCGGAACCTCCTTGGGGCAAATCCTCACGCATTGAAAAACCGTATTGCACCCCCAAAGGCCCTTCTGGGAGTCCACGGCCTCGAGGATCTCTTGAAACCTCTCGTCCCGCGAGTCGGCAAGGAAACGATAAGCCTTGGCAAGCATGGCGGGTCCGAGGAATTGGACATCTCGTTCAAAAGCGGGGCACACGCCATAGCATATTCCGCAGAGGATGCAGTTGATGTAGGGGTCGATCTCTTTACGTTCTTCCTCACCCATCCTGTTTTCTGAGAGGGGTTCGAGGGGTCTTCCCTGAAGGGAGGGTTCGATTTCCCGATAGTGATTGAAAAATGCGGACATGTCCACAATGAGGTCCCGGATGACCGGGAAGTTCGGGAGAGGTTCAACGAGCGTTGTTTTCCCCAGTAGGTTTTTGACCGGAGTCCGGCAGGCCAAGACGACCTGCCCATTGACCCGCATGGCACAGGATCCACACACCGCGCCCCGGCAGGAGTAGCGAAAAGAGAGACTCCCATCGATCTCTTCCTGGATTCGGAGCAGCGCCTCCAGGAGATTCATTCTCCCCCAGGGCTGAATCTGGAACGTTTCCGTCCATCGAGTAAGCTCTCGGTGCGGATCGAAGCGGTGGACTTTCAGGGTCAGGAGGCGGTCCATCTAATACGTCCTCTCCTTTGGAGGATGAGCAGTGATCGTCACATCTTTGTATTCAAGCCTGAACCCATCCGGAGTCTTACAGGCCATCGTATGAAGGAGCCAGCGGTCGTCATCTCGATCCGGGCAATCCAACCGATAATGGGAGCCCCGGCTTTCCTTGCGGGCCAGAGCCCCTTCCACGACCAGCTCTGCCAAACAAAGCATTCCTTCTAAGTCCAGGTATCGAACAAGCTCATGATTGAATGCGAGTCCTCGCTTCGGGATGCCGACATTTTCCAACCGCTTTTGGTACTCTCCCATCCTCTCCTTTGCAACCAGTAGATTGGATTCTACTCGGAAGAGCCCCACATGGGAGGTCATCAACACCCTCATCTCATCCCTTAAGCTGGCACAGGGTTCCTCACTTTTTCTTTCGGCGATTTCTGCGAGCCTCGATTCAAAGGTTTTCAAATGATCCTGAAATATTTTTTTCTCGGAACGGTGCTTCCCCTTTTCGACGGTATGAGCCGCTCTTCTGCCCGCCCGAGTGCCGAAGACGACAGCCTCCAACAGGGAGTTTCCACCCAGCCGGTTCGCACCATGAACACTCACACATGCGCACTCCCCCGCAGCCAAGAGCCCGGGAAGCGATGTCTCTCCGTCCACGTTTGTGGCGACACCTCCCATGGTGTAGTGCTGGGCCGGCTGAACTGGGATCGGTTCTACAATAGGGTCGACGCCAGCAAAGTCCATGGCGATCTGGCGAATACCGGGAAGGCGCTCCATGATCTTCTCTTTTCCCAAATGTCGAAGGTCGAGGTGAACATATCCCCCTTCAAAACCACGGCCCTCGTTGATCTCGGTCTGGATTGCCCTGGCAAGCATGTCTCGAGGCCCCAGTTCCATGAGTTTGGGAACGTAACGTTCCAGAAAGCGTTCGCCCTTTGCGTTGAAGAGAAGACCTCCCTCTCCCCGGGCACCCTCTGTGATGAGGATGTTGGTTCCATAGAGACTGGTGGGATGAAACTGAACAAACTCCATATCCTCGAGCGGAACACCCGCCTGGTAGGCTAGNNCGACCACAGCCTCCTGTCGCCAGAAGAACCGCCTTGGCTTGAATAGGCACGATCCGTCCTTCGAAGAGGTCGTATCCAAGGAGTCCCACACAGCGCCCATCCTCGACGACGAGGGAGACAGCATGCCATTCCTCATAAGTAGGAATCCGAAGGCCTGTTATCTGCTCGTAGAGGACATGCAAAAGGTTATGCCCCGTCCGGTCGGCTGCATAGCAAGTCCTCGGGAAATCCGCTCCTCCAAAAGGTCTTTGGGCAATCCTCCCGTCCTCGGTTCGAGAGAACAGGGCTCCCCAATGCTCCATCTCGATGACCCGCTCGATTGCCTCATGGCACATGACTTCGACACCATCCTGGTCTGCCAGATAATCACTTCCTTTGATGGTGTCAAAGGCATGATCCTCCCATGTGTCTTTCACAGGAGTCGGGGCGTTTCCCAGGGCGGCGTTGATCCCTCCCTGAGCCGCCACGGAGTGAGACCGAAGGGGGTGAACCTTTGAGAGAACCGCAACGTCCCGGCCAGCCCTCTTGGCCTCGACAGCTGCCCTCAAGCCCGCCAATCCCCCGCCAACGATGAGAATGTCATGGGAAAGAAGTTCCATAGCTACGGCCAGTAAAAGTAAACATATGAAAATACAAACAGGGCCAAGCCCATCAGTGTCGCGACCCAAAACAAAAGCCTTTCCTGGGTCATTCCAAGATCGATCAAGAACAGTCGAACTCCATAGAGGGCATGGAAGATGAATACAAAGAGAAGCGACAGATCAAAGGTCCGATTTTCATGGAGGTCTGAAAGCCAGGCGCTCCCTTCAACCCTTCCCACAAGCGAATAGCCTGAGAGGATTTTTATTCCAACGAGGATCAGGAGCACCGGACCACTGAATCGCAGGAAATAATAGGGGAACATCTTCTATCCGATGTTTGTGAACAAGTACCCCATATTCTAGACCTCTGGAGCTGAAGTTTGCAATGGCTCGTGCTGAAATTGTTGGGCCCGATCGCTGTCTGTGCTTTTTTCTTGACATCCAATTCTGGATGAATAGGCTAGAAAAAGGGGGGGAGTTTTTGTGCGCCTCGTTGTAAACCATCCCGTGGTCATCTCGTGCGCCGCACTGAAGATCACCCTAGCCGTGGAGACTGGATCTTCGTCCCTCTCGTGCTAGCTAGGATGGCACAACACTCTTCTTCTATTTCCCGCGCCCACGACTTATCTGAGTCCCTCTGCAGGATGATTTTTCATGGGGTCTGTACCCCCCAATTTCGTTCATACGGCATATCCTAAAATCGGTAAAATGAGGAGGCAGATAAAATGATAAAGCTTGAGAGAAGCATCACCATCAATGCCCCATTGGAGAATGTTTTCGCCTATGTCGAGGACCCTGAATTGGATCTGGAATGGCTGCCGGGTTTGATGGAGGTCTGGGATGTCAAGGGTCGGGGTGTGGAAACACACTACCGGTGGGCCTATAAGATGGCAGGTCTGCGTTTGGAAGGTGAAGGGGCCATCACGGAATACATTCGGAATCAGCGGATCGTGGCCCAGACCAAAGGTGGCGTTGTCAGCAATTGGACATGGAACTTTGAGCCTCACGAGGGTGGCACGAAAGTCAATCTTTCAATGGAATACACTGTCCCTGTTCCGGTGCTGGGCAAACTGGCTGAGGCACTGATACTGAAACAGAACGAGCGAGAACTCGATCTGGCCATGACAAACATCAAGGCCAGGATCGAGGGCTGAGGCTCGCCCAGCTTTCCATCCAGGAACTTCCCGAGTCGTCTCTCCCAAACTTCAGGGTAAAGAATCACTGAAATCGTCAGAAAAGACCTGATTCGATTCCTGCTGAAGGGCCTGAATAGAAATCGACCGGAGGGCCTGAGCAGATTCCGCCCGGACTCTTTTCCGCATATGCGAAGGGGCAATGTGTTCTCTCTTGACAGAAAGTCCTCGCCTGCTAGAATGGGAAAACGCGATCAAATCGTATCTTAGAGGGGGATAAGGGGATGGCGAGAGGGGTGCTGACGATTCTAGCTATGGGTGTCTTTATCGTTGTGGTTCTGGTTGGTGCACTGACGGTTTTGGCCGGTGATTCCACTGCATTCCCACTCGTACAGATCTCAGGCACGAGCCCATTTGGAGCCCTTGAAAACTGCGGCAACTTCCCAGGCACCGTAGGCGCTCCGGGGACCGCATTCGTTGACAGTGAGGTCGAACCCTGGGTCGATGTGAACCCCACTGATCCGGACAATATCGTCGCGTTCTGGCAGCAGGACCGATGGTCCAACGGCGGGGCCAGAGGCAACGTCGCCGGGGTGAGCTTCGACGGGGGAGCGATCTGGCAGATCGTGGTGATCCCAGGAATCACTGACTGCTCCGGCGGGCCATGGGAACGGGCCTCTGACCCTTGGGTCTCCTTTAGCCCAGATGGCACACTGCACCAAATGAGCCTGGTCTTTGATATCGATCCGCTGATCGGGCGCATTGGGTTCGGCCCGAACGGGATGGTGGTCAGTAAGTCCGAAGATGGCGGTCTGACCTGGAACGACCCGATCACCCTGGTCGAGGATACGAATCCTTTGATCTTGAATGACAAGAATTCCTTGACTGCCGACCCGACCGATGCGAACTACGTCTACGCGGTATGGGACCGTCTCCAGGTAAGTCTTGCGCAAACAATACATCCCGAGAACATCCGACCCGGCCGCGGCACCACTCTCGAAATTGAGCCTGGTTTCAGGGGGCCCGTCTATTTTGCTCGTTCGACCGACGGCGGGGACAGTTGGGAACCTGCCCGTGAGATTTACGACCCCGGTATCAACAATCAGACGATTGGAAGCCAGATCGTTGTCCTCCCCAACGGCACGGTGATCGAGTTTTTCACTGAGATCCTGAACCTGAGAATCGGCACCTTCATCTTCCTATCCGTCTTACGTTCGGATGACAAAGGGGAGACCTGGCGACCTCGTTTGAGACCAATCCGGACAAACAGGCTCTTTTCAGAGGGCGCGGTTACGCCAGATGACCTAGTGCGGGTGCGCGATGGATCGATCCTTTTTGACGTCGCCGTGGACCCTGTCAATGGAGACCTCCATGCGGTCTGGCAGGACACACGCTTCAGTGGTATTGAGGAGATCGCCTTCTCGATGTCAACGAACGGAGGTCTTAGCTGGTCTGATCCGATCAAAATCAATCAGACTCCGCCCAACCCGGACAACTCCTTACGGGCACAGGCTTTTCTTCCGTCTGTTGCAGTGTCTGAGGATGGAAGGGTTCTGGTAACCTACTACGACTTCCGTAATGACGATGACGTCTCAGGTGAGCTAACCGACTATTTTGCCGTCCAATGTGACTCCGCCTCGGATTGCACGGACCCCGCGGATTGGGGCAATGAAGTCCGCCTCACCGAAAACTCGTTTGACTACCTCCAGGCGCCCTTTGCCGATGGCCTTTTTCTCGGTGACTATATGGGCCTGGCTTCAGACGGCCCGGATTTCCTCCCGGTTTTTGGTATCGCAGGTGACATGGCTGATGCTGCCAGCATGTTTTCCAGGCGAGTCACCCCTGGACCGTAGTCAAAAGACTCGAGTCAGACGTCGACGGGGTGTTGCCCAAATCACTTTTCTGGACTTTTGTCTGATGAAAACAGAAAAGGGTGCTCTTTGCTGCTCAGAAATCTTTTCTTGGTGATGTCAGTGCTCGGTTTTCAGTGGTCAGTTGTCTCATCGGCTAACAAAACGGATAGTAGCGCAACGCTGTCTCGAACATCGCAAAAATGTTTTCGGGTGGAGTTCCCGCCTGAATGACATGGGACGGCCCCAGAATGTAACCTCCATCCTTGCCCAACACCGAAATCAGCCGCCGGACCTCTCGACGGACCTCCTCCGTAGTCCCGAAAGGCAGTGTCCTTTGGACGCTCACACCCCCCTCAAAGCACAGTTGAGCACCATAGTTGGCTTTCAGTTCCACGGGATCCATTCCTGTGGCGTCGAATTGCAGTGCCTGCAAAACGTCGATTCCCATATCGATTAATCCCGGAACCGCCCTCATCACAGCGCCATCAGTGTGATAGATGACTCTGGCGCCGTATTCATGAATAACCTTGTTCACCTCAAGATGGTACGGCTTGATGAACTGCTCCCACATGTCCAACGACATGAGCAGTCCGCTCTGACCGCCTATATCGTCGGCTGTGAAAGCTAGGTCGATCATCCCCTTGGCGGACGACAAAGTCCTCGTGAAGTACTCAACATAAAAGTCCGTGACACGTCTCATGATGGCATGCACCAATCCAGGATCCGTGATCATGTCCACGAAGATCTGTTCTAACCCTCGCATGTACCAAGAGGTCTCAAAGATATTGGCGTTCGAGATCATAAGACAGCGTTCGCCGTCCTGCTGCAGAACCTTTATTCGTTCTGGCAAAACCGAGTAGTCGAAGATCTCTGCTGTTGGGAATGGGTATTTCCCGATATCATCGGTGCCTCCGGCGTCCGCGAGGGGATGATGAGAGATCCAGTCATACGCGCCACCCCCAAAACTGACGGGCTTCCGAATCACGCCCCAAATGTCCTGTCCGGGTGGCAAACGAGGACCAGCGTACTCAGGACCGACTGAGCTGATGTCTAGAATGGTTTCGAGATAGGCTTGGAGGCTGGTATCATGTTCGCGCTTCAGGTAGCCATCGAACTGGGTGCGCGTGGGCTCGTTGATCCCCGAGCATACCATCGCAATCGGCACCCTATCGGTTTCCTTGTGCTCGAGCGCCAGACGAACACGCTCCCGGGATGACAGCTCGCCTGTTTTCGGCATGGGTCTCTTATCCCCTTAGGATCTTTCTCAGTTCGTCATCAGTGAGGCCACCGAGGCGTTTCTTTGTTTCACCGACCTGCGAATCTAATCCGCGATTATCAGAAAATGTTATGGAGAAATCAACCCGCCGGTTTCGACTTCACAAGGTGCGCCCATGCTTACTGGTTGACCTGCCAATTTTTGGGGAACTCTTCTCATTTCTTAACTGGAGTTTCCTGAGTTTTCTGATCTATTCGAGAGGCAAGTGG
>WVXP01000047.1 GCA_011773445.1 Pseudomonadota bacterium
ATCACCGTCGCGCTAACTAAAATAGCGGTCACCCCAGGTTTTGTCAAACGAAAAGTTGACCACGCCAGTCGCACGAATCATTAGGCATCTGGCCGAAAAACCTGCAAAATCCCCCTTACCTCCCTCCCCTTCCTCTTGAAGATCGACAAACAAAGTGCTAAAAAGGATTGCTATTGATTCCCCGATGAGGAGGTGCGGAATATGGCCACTGCAAACCAAAAAGATCGTGCGCTCAAACTCGCAATCGTTATTATCAGAGCTTACGCCGAGTCAGCCGGAGGGGGAGCTCCAAAACGGACAGATTTCGGTAAGATGCTTGATACGCTATACCGCAAGACCGTAGATTTAGTTGAGGATGCGGACAAGGACGACTGAATATCGCGAATTCGTCTTCATCATCACAGCGACGATCCTTTATTTGTTCGCCGGGCGGCTATTGTCGTACCAATGAAAATAGTCTATGACCCCTTGACGGCCCGACTCGATCAACTGCATCTTTATCTCATCGGAGAGGTCGAACTGGGTCGATTTCACGCCCAGGGTTTCGATATAGATCGTTCTCTGCCAATCGTCACTGTGGAGATGACTACTCTGTTGAAAGTCTGATAGCGTCTCAACAAGCGCCCATGCATAGGAGAAAAAGTCGTCTATCCTTTGATGCTCCGGCTCAACATGATCTCTGAGTACAGCTGTCTCTTTAGCTGAGTCCAGCCTGAATCCCAATGTCTCCTTGTTATAGATGTATTTGCTCTCAGAGCTGCCCGACCCGATCAATCTCTGATTATGTTCCTCATAGTAATCTGTGCGCCTTCCATTCGTTGTCACGTATTTTTCTCGATCAAACAGTTTGATCGGGTAATTTCTTAGAACGCCTCCATCCACATAAACATCTTCATGGAATCCACGCTTGGCAGTGAAGAACAAAGGAATCGACATCGATATTCTCACCGCATCAGCAATACACACCTCCGGTGTGTGTTCATGGGAAAAAACCTCGCTGAACCGAGTCGACAGGTTCGTTCCGATAATATACAGGTCTCTAAAGCTTTTATCAGATTTCTGACGGTGCAGGTCGGCAAAGGTGGAGTTCCTATCCCCTGTTTTTGCTTGAATGATCTTACCAATCCAATCCCTGAAGAAGTCGCCTCGGTACCACCCGAACTCCTCGACGAGTCTTTTCACGTCCCTCACAAATCCCCACGAGTCATCCATGAAATTGTTGAAGTCCAGCCCCCATACGACCTCCTTTGTCTCATCCACCGTGTAATTCAACCCCATGAGGACGGCGTTTATGGCGCCAGCTGAGGTGCCCCCAATCCGGACAATGTGCTGAAGGACCTCCTTCTCTTCCAGGATCGCCATCGCGCCAACGTAAGCAATTCCCTTGACGCCTCCACCCTCAAAAACGAGATTTCTAAAATGATAAGGCATCGTTTGCCCCCTTTGACGCTTCGCATCTCTACAGGACGCTATTCTAGAACACCGACGGGCATGAGTCAACTTTCACCTCATTGCGGACCAAGCCAAAACGAATCGGTTCACGATCAGATCTTCGGTTTGGACCGAAAGACTCTGGAAACTCCCGTATCAGATAGTTGAGAGGAGTTCCCCCAACTTTGAGCAGGCCTGCTGTCTCTGAGCGACTTTGCGGAAGGGGTGGGGATCCCTTGAGGATGAGCAGAAGGGGAAAACCGCGCCTTTAGAGCGCGGAGGGGCAAGGATTCCCCGCCGGCGAATCCCAATAGGGTCACCGGGTGAGCTTGGGAGCGAAGGGACAAGAGCCTCCGATTTGAGAAATTGGAAATCGTCAAAGAAATCTGAAGCTTGTGAGACATGTCCCTCTGGAAATGGGAAAACGTCACAATCTAATTTCTT
>WVXP01000002.1:0-1496 GCA_011773445.1 Pseudomonadota bacterium
ATGACCTCTTTCTACATGTTTCGAGCGGTTTTTATGACCTTTTTCGGTGAAAGCCGGGCCCCGGAGGCTGTAAGAAAGCACATTCATGAGTCCCCGAAGATCATGACAGTCCCATTGATGATTCTGGCAGCATTGTCGATTGTAGGAGGATGGATCGGAATTCCCCACGCTTTGGGAGGTGTCAATCGCTTTCACCAGTTTTTGTCGACGGCCATTAGGGTCTCCCATGAGACGGCTGAACACGCCGCAACCAAGGCGCATGTCCTCCTCGCCTCCAACCAGGCGGCAACCGAAATTGCAAAACATGGTCTACTGTCAGGCCACTCATCTGTGGACCCTGCTGAGTACGTGTTGATGTTCGCCTCCGTAGCCATCGCTCTCGTTGGGCTGGCCAGTGCCTATTTCCTATACATGAGAAGACCGAGTGTCTTGGAGAGGTTTGTTACCCATTGGCAGAGACTCTACAGGATTGTTTTCAACAAATACTATGTCGACGAAATCTATGAATTCCTATTTGTCGACTCAACGAAGGCCCTGGGTAAAGGACTGTGGAAGAGTGCTGATACAGTCGTCATCGACGGAGGTGTCAACGGTGTGGCCTACGTCGCCGGCACTCTGAGTAACCTCGCGCGTAGGATCCAAAATGGCCTCGTCCAGAGCTACGCACTTTCAATGGTGGTGGGAGGCGCAGTGGTTGTTGGATACTACGTGATTCGGGCGATATTCTTCTAAAAACCGATTTCGGGGGCCAGAGACCAGGTGTCAGCAGAAATTGAAAATAGGATGTCAGGCGGCGGGTGTCAGCTGGATTGGATATGAAACGATTCGTCAGGAACCGGGGGTTGGCGGTTCACCTAATAAAAAAAAGAGTCAGTGCTGAACACTGCCAACCGATCCCTGACAACTGAGACAGGAGTAGGTTGATGGACGGATTTCCCATTTTATCTGTGGTCACGTTTTTCCCGATTATCGGCGCTCTCATCCTTCTGTTCATCGACAAGGAAAACTATCCCGCTCTCCGTGGAGTAGCGCTCGTCGTCTCCCTGATTGAGTTTGTTCTATCCCTGCCTTTGTTTTTTCTCTTCAACAATGCAACCCATGAGATGCAGTTTCAGGAGGTGCATCCTTGGATAGAGAGTTATGGGATCACCTATCATCTGGGTATCGATGGGATTAGCCTCCTGCTGATTCTCCTGACAACATTTCTGACCGTTCTTTGTGTATTGAGTGCTTTCAGCGCCATCCAGGATCGCGTCAAGGAGTTCATGATTTCCTTCCTCTTCCTCGAAACCGGTATGGTGGGTGCACTGGTAGCTCTCGATCTCGTCCTGTTTTACATATTCTGGGAGGTCATGCTGGTTCCGATGTATCTCCTGATCGGCGTCTGGGGAGACCCAAAACGCAGAGTTTACGCTGCTATCAAGTTCTTTCTCTATACCATGGCAGGAAGCGTTTTGATGCTCGTCGCTATTATTGCCCTCTATTTCATCCACGGA
>WVXP01000002.1:1608-4111 GCA_011773445.1 Pseudomonadota bacterium
GTCGGAATCATTTACGGCGCTCTGGTTTCGATGATGCAAGACGATTTGAAGCGCCTGGTGGCTTTTTCAAGCGTGAGCCATCTGGGTTATGTCATGCTGGGCATGTTTGCCTTTAACATGCAGGGGGTGGAGGGCTCCGTCTACCAAATGCTCAATCATGGTATCAGTACTGGCTCCCTTTTTCTCATCGTTGGCATTATTTACGAGAGAAGACATACCCGGATGATTGCCGATTTTGGTGGACTATCCAGGGTTATGCCAATCTACGCAGCAATCTTTATGATTGTGACCCTATCATCCATCGGCTTGCCCGGAACCAATGGTTTTGTGGGAGAGTTCTTGATTCTTCTCGGAGCTTTCAAGGCCAGGACACTCTATGGAGTCCTTGGGGCCACCGGTGTTGTTCTCGGTGCTGCCTACATGCTCTGGATGTTTCAACGAGTCATGTTTGGTGAAATCAAGAATCCCGAGAACCTGAAGCTCCAGGATCTCAATATCCGGGAGATCGCCTACATGGTGCCAATGATCGTCATGATTTTTGTCATGGGGATCTATCCGAAACTCTTCTTTCAGAAGATGGACGTCACGGTAGAGCACTTTCTTAAAGATGTAAGGACGAAATACGAGGCAACTCTTGATCAAACGCCCTCTCAGGCCATACTTGCAAATGAATTCAGATTAGATCAACGTTAGGTGAAGGTTTGAACTGGAGAAAAAGGCACAAGTATAGGCGAAGAATCAAATCCCATAAATCCGGGGCACCTGCGAAGCGTCCGGAAAGTGATCAATCCCGATTACGAGAACAAATTCGAAATCCTGAATTCTCATGTTCAAAAAAGGTTCAGAATCTCGGTCATTTGGAATTCGAATTTGTTTCGGATTTCGAAATTCGAATTTCGAATTTAATGGCCATTGGTTGGCGGTTGGCCTCCCGGAAGCTAAGCTCAAGCTTATTGAACGACGGTGGTCCGACGGAGGAACCTCTTGATGGATCTTTCAAGTCTCCAGATTAGTCTCAGCATTATCATGCCCGAGATTACTCTCTCCGCTTTCGGAATACTGGTGCTTCTTCTAGGCGTTTTCTCCTCTTCAACACACGACGGTAAGGATCACCTGGGTTATATCAGCCTATTCGGCGTGATTCTGGCCCTAATCTTTTCAATCCCGCTTTTCGGGAAGGTTCAGTACGGCTTCAGCGGCATGGTAGCTGCCGATCAATTTGCTGTCTTTTTCAAAATCGTTTTCGGCCTCATCTGCCTTCTAACGATACTGATTTCTATAGGATACACGAGGCAGGAGGGCATTAGTTTCGGGGAATACTACGTTCTCGTCCTCTTCTCCACGGTCGGAATGATGCTGATGGCCGCTGGCACCAATCTCATCATCATCTTCCTCGGCCTGGAAACCATGTCCATCTCCGTATACGTGCTGGCAGGAATTATGCGAAATAACCCCAGATCAGTCGAGTCGGCCATGAAGTACTTCATTCTGGGGGCTTTTGCTACAGGTTTCTTTCTGTATGGAGTAGCCCTCATTTACGGTTCGACAGGATCATTCAATCTCAAAGAGATCGCCTCCTACCTCGCCACAAGTGGCGAAGGCGGCCGAAGCGCTCTCCTCATCATCGGAATCGCCCTTCTGACCATTGGATTCGGCTTCAAGATCTCCACAGTCCCCTTCCACATGTGGACACCAGACGTCTACGAGGGGGCACCCACGTCCATTACCGCCTTCATGGCAACAGGGGTCAAAGCCGCGGCCTTTGCAGGCCTTGTTCGCGTCTTTTATTCGGCCCTCGGCGCTTTCCAGTCTGATTGGACGGCGATCATGTGGCTCCTATCCGTTGCTACCATGACCGTAGGCAATATCGTGGCCATCTCTCAGTCCAATATCAAGAGGATGCTAGCCTATTCGAGCATCGCACATGCCGGTTACATTCTCGTTGGATTTACAGCAGGAAATGATCTGGGTACCTCCAGTATTCTCTTTTATCTACTCGCTTACACTTTCATGAACATAGGAGCTTTCACGGTTGTGATTTTGCTAGGCAGGAAGGGTGAGGAGAACATACTGATTACTGACTATTCGGGCATTGGTTTCAAGTATCCCCTCCTGGCCGCCTCAATGACCATATTTCTCCTTTCTCTCGCCGGGATTCCCCCCCTGGCCGGCTTCATGGGAAAGTTTTACATATTCAGTGCCGCAGTGAAAGCCAAATTTTACTGGCTTGCAATCATCGGCGTGTTGAATAGCGCGCTCTCGGTGTACTACTATCTTCGAGTAACCGTCTACATGTATTTCAGGGAAGCAGAAGGAGAGACGGCCCGCTTGACATTTTCGCCGGGCGCAGTCGTTGGGCTGGTCATCGCTGTGGCAGGTGTTTTCTATCTCGGTATTTTTCCCGCCATTTTTCTCGCCCTCGCCAGGGATTCAATCAGGGTTCTCATGTAAGGATCCTGGTTGAATGAGGCCCTGGTCAATATCCGGGCCTTTTTTTTTGTCC
>WVXP01000002.1:4126-4461 GCA_011773445.1 Pseudomonadota bacterium
AAGAAGAACATATTGTTCCTGGGAATGGTCAGTCTTCTCACCGACGTCAGCAGTGAGATGATCTATCCCCTGTTGCCTCTATTTCTCTCCAGTGTCCTCGGGGTGAGCATCCCCTTCATTGGCCTCATTGAAGGTGTAGCCGAAAGCACGGCCAGCCTCATGAAGGTCGTTTCAGGATGGCTCTCGGACCGGGCTCGGCGCCGAAAACCCTTCATTTGGATCGGCTATGGCCTCTCAACTGTAGTCAAACCCCTGTTTGCCATATCCACAGCAGGATGGCAGGTCCTCCTCTTCAGATTCGGCGACCGTTTTGGCAAGGGAATCAGAACCTCTCC
>WVXP01000141.1:0-949 GCA_011773445.1 Pseudomonadota bacterium
CCCTCTGCGCCCCGTTTCTTGGCAGATGGAATCTCATCCAAGAGTTCGATGTTCGCTCCCACGGTGACCCGGTATCCGTCACGGGTCTCGGCCGGGAGTTTCGAGAATTTTAGCAGTTCCTTTTCAATCGATTCTCTCTGTGCCAGGCGCGCTAGGTACTGTTTGAAAACCTGTTCGGTTGGATTGATGATCACGACGCCGGCATCGCCATCGACGATCAGTTCATCCCCGCCGTTGATCTGGGATGTCCCGACCTCCGTCCCAACAACCGATGGTATCCCAATAGACTTGGATAGAATTGCCGTGTGCGAGACCGGTCCTCCCATATCCGTCACGAAGCCACGGACGTTTTTCAGATTCAACTGGATCGTATCAGCAGGCGAAAGATCATGGGCCACAACCACGACATTACCCTTGATGTGGGCGATGTCATCGTGTTTATGGCCAACGAGGTTTCTGAAAATTCGCTGCGCAATATATTTGATGTCGTTCTTTCTCTCCCTCAGATACGGATCCTCGATCGCGTCAAACGCCTTNNTCCTGATCGCGTCGATGGTCTCTTGGATCAGCATCTGGTCCTCGAGAATCATCAGATGGACATCGAGAATAAAGGCATGCTTCCGTACTTCTTCGTCGAGGATCGCGTTCTTGATCTCCAAAAGCTGCACCTTGGACTGTTCGATGGCATTTCTAAACCTTTCGATCTCCGATTCGACCTCTGTATCGGCAATCGCCTTCTGAGGAAGTCGCACCTTGCTCCTGTCCACAAGAAAAGCTCGCCCCACCACGATCCCAGAAGAGGCTCCAGTACCATGGATAAACTGATTTACGAATCGTTCTTTACCCATGAGAATCCATTCCTCAAGCCTAGAGATCCTCTGAAGCTAGCCAGACTTGGAATGGAATCCATTTCTGGCCACCGTGCCATACAACCTTGCCGTCGAGAAGG
>WVXP01000141.1:977-4788 GCA_011773445.1 Pseudomonadota bacterium
CCCATGGCCGCCGCGAGCATCATAACCCCCATGATACTTTTGGCATTTGCCACCATGCCGTCTTTCTCTATGGAGATTTCAGCCTTGTACTTGTTGGCTGTCCGGACCAGAAGGCCCGCAGCCCTGGCGTGCAACCCGAGTTTGTTCTTGATCACAAATGTCTGCTCTTCCATCCCTAATTCTTTTTGACACCCTTTTGCAAGATCTCACTGGCAATATTGATGTTTTTCTTACCGTAAGATTCTATAAATTCTGCAAGCTCCCCCAACGTGACATCCCGATCATAGGTTGAGAGTTTCAAGAGCATCGGAAGGTTCACGCCCGTAACGACCTCGATTCGGTTGTCCTGCAAAAAAGAGAAACTAATGGTCGACGGGGTTCCTCCAAACATATCGGTCAAGATGAGCACACCCGATCCTGTGTCCACCCTTCGGATGGCATCGGCTATTCTCTCCCGGATCTCATCGGGATCGCTCTTGGGATCAATGGATATCCCCTCAAACCCTTTCAGTCGTCCGACTATCAGTTCTGCCGCAGAAATCAATTCCTCGGCTAATCGGCAATGGGTAACGACAACCACACCAATCATGATGTATTTTCCCCTTCAGCGAGGTGATTTACCATCTCTGAGGATTTGCTCGACTTTCCGACGTACCGTCTGTGAAACACGCTCAGCGGAATATGCCCGGTCCCACCCAGCGTTCTACCCCTTTCGGAGGTCTCGGTGTCTCATCTCTAGAACGGCCCTCCCCTTTCCCAAGGCCTTCTTCAATATCTTCCCGAGTTCACTCACGATCACCACCGAGCGGTGCCGGCCTCCGGTACACCCAATCGCGATGGTAAGATAGGATTTTCCCTCCTTTTGGTAAAGGGGAATCAGGAATTTGATAAAATCCTGAAACCTCGTAATAAACTCCTTGGCCTCCGGCCATTTCAATACATAATCTTGAACGCCCTTTTCTTCGCCTGTGAGTCGCTTCAAATGATCAACAAAGAATGGATTCGGCAAAAACCTCACGTCCAGAATAATATCGGCTTCGTTGGGTATCCCAAAACTGTATCCGAAGGACATCAACGTGACGGTCATCGTCCCTCGCGGTGATTCCTTGCGAAAGAACCGGGATAAAACATCCCGNNAGCCGTTCTCTCTCCATCCGAATTCCATTCTGGATGGACCCTACGGCAAGGGGATGATGGCGTCGGGTTTCCCGATATCTCCTTATCAGAATCTCATCGCGAGCTTCTAGAAAAACAATTTCGAGAGAGAATCCCTCTTGTCTTAACTCTCCGATGATCTGCCTGGCGTTTGCCATGAACTCTTCGCCCCGAATATCGACCACCAGACCGATTTTGGGGATTTTCCGGACCGATTGTTGGCATAGTTCGATAAATTTGGGGAAAAGCACAATGGGGAGGTTGTCTACACAGTAGAATCCCAAATCCTCCAGGGCCTTAATAGCAGTGGTCTTTCCTGAACCGGAAAGACCACTCATGAGGACAACCCTAAGATCCGTCACTCCCTCACTTCCCCGACGGTGTTTTTCTTTTTGCGACCCGACATCTTGGTCATCAATTGTTTTTCGAATTCTTTGGCCGGATCGTATCCCATAACCTTCAGGAGATGGTTCCTCGCGGCGACCTCGATAATCGAGGCCAAATTCCGACCCGGAGTCACCGGTATTTTCACCATAGGAAGAAGAATATCGAGAACCGGGTAGGATTCCTCTTCGAACCCGAGGCGATCATATTCCTTGAGACTGTCCCATTCCACCAGTTCGACGACCATGTCGACAATTTTTCTGTCTCGTATCGCTTCAACCCCGAAGAGCCTTGCCACATTGATGATACCCAAGCCTCTAATCTCCATATGGTACTTCACGGTATCAACACCGTATCCAAAAATGTTGTGAGGGGGCCGTCTATGGAGAAACACCATGTCATCGGCTACAAATCGATGGCCCCGCAGGATAAGATCGAGAGCGCATTCACTTTTTCCAATACCACTGCTCCCAAGAATCAAGACGCCCACCCCAAACACATCCATGAGTACACCGTGAACCGTTGTACTCGGCGACAGTTTATCCTCGAGGAACTTCGTAATTCTCTCGATGAGCTCGGGTGTCGACAACTCGGTCTGAAAAAGGGGAATTCTCCTCCTCTGACTCTCCTCGATAAGGAGTGGTGGGATCTCCAGATTCTTTGTCACAACAAAACAGGCAACCCTCAGACCACAGATATTTCGAATGATCCCGTCTCTTCTCTTAGGGCTCAGGGTTCGGAAATAGGAAAGCTCGCTGTTCCCGATGACCTGTACCCGAAAGGGTTGGACGAAACCGGTGTATCCCGCAAAGGCCAGTCCTAGCTTCTGAACCTGAGAAAACCTGATCTTTTTTTTGAGGCCCCTTGCCCCTGCGATAAGCCGGAGCCTGAGATCATGCTCCCGATCGTCGTATAGATCTTCGCCCGAAACCCCAGCCATACGACGAGAACCTCCAAAGGCTTGTCATCAGTACTGGGCGTCCTCTTCGGAAATGATCCGAAACAGTTCTTCCCCGCCCTCCGCCTCCATCAATCGCCTTCTAAAACTGGGATCCTTAAGCAGTCTCGAGATTCGTGCCAGGGCCTTTAAATGAATCCCCGCCGAGTTTTCGGGTGCGACGAGGAGAAAAAAGAGATGTGTCGGTTTCTGGTCGATGGATTCGAAATCGACGCCTTCCCGACTTCTCCCGAAGGAAGCAACCACTTCGCGAAGGCCCCTGATTTTCCCATGAGGGATGGCAATCCCGTCACCAATACCAGTGCTTCCCAGTTTCTCTCGATCCAACAGGACCTCCACGACTTGGTCAAGATCCTGCAGTTTTCGCTGATTGACCAGCACCCCTGCCAGTTCTTCTAGTACACCCTTCTTGTTTCTTGATTGGAGATCGGCAATGAGCAAGTCTTTATTCAAGATTTCGGAGATTTTCATGCCTTCTGCCTCCAAGGCCAAATCATTTTGATGCCCTAGGAAATCTCGGGCTCAATGAGCCCATAGTTCCCATCCTTTCTATGGTAAACCACATTGACCAACCCAGAATCGGAATTAATAAAAACATAGAAATCATTCTCATCTGCACTGAGTTGCAGAACGGCCTCTTCAATGGACATCGGCTTGACCGAATAGTCATCGTCTCGAATGATCGCTACCTCATTTCCCATCTCCGAACCTTCGGAAGAAGACGCACTCATCCGATTCTCATAATTCTGAGTCGAAAATCCAAACCGCTTGGGCTTCGTCTTACCCCGGAGCTTCCTGATCTGTCTCTCAAGTTTCCCGACCAACTTATCGATGGCAGAGTGCATGTCGTCCGTTTTTTCCATTCCATTGATTGTGTGTCCGTCACCCGTGATCGTAGCTTCGGCAATTTTCCTGAATTTCTCAACTGATAGGACGACTCGAGCCTCCACGGGTCGTTCCAAATATTTCCTCAGCTTGAGAACCTTTTCCTTGGCATAATCTCTCAGTGCATCATCGGCTTCAAGATGCCTGAAGGTCACCAGTACCCGCATATCACTCCTCCTTAGAGATTTTAAACTACTTCCTTTTCCATCGGGTGTCAATGCATGATACCGAGATAACTTGAGTCCGGCAGTTGGGATATGAATGGATCGGGGTCTTAAAAGAGACGAGAATCAGAAAGACGAGGGTCAGGCCCCAGGGCCGGCAGACTCGGTAGGCCGTCGTTCCCCATACACGTCACAAAAGCCTTTTCCTCTCATTTGAAGACAGGATCTTCAGGGATTCGCGATATTTGGCGACCGTCCTCCTGGC
>WVXP01000074.1 GCA_011773445.1 Pseudomonadota bacterium
GGATGACCGGCCGATTCTTTTTGATGACACCATACGCCCTTTTATGCTCGAGTTTCTGGCCCGGCGGGTCAACGTCCAGTTGACTCGGCTCAAGGAACTGAACCGTAACGCTTTTATGTTTGTGGACGAACCAGGGCTACAGTTCGTGTTCAGTGGTATGTCCGGTTATGGTGATTTGGTCGCTCGAAGCGACATGGAGGCCTTTTTCTCGATGATTGAGAGACCCCGCGGTGTCCATCTTTGCGGCAACCCAGATTGGGATTTTTTGCTGGGACTCGACCTTGACGTTCTCTCACTCGATGCGCACTCCAATGGCGAGGTTTTCGTCGCCTATGCGTCGTCGATCAGGCGGTTCCTGGACCGAGGAGGTGTCATCATCTGGGGTATCGTCCCAACAAATTATGAGCCCTTTGAAAAGGAGGATCTCAGTTCCCTGGGCCAACTTCTCACCCATATGTGGACCCTTCTTGATAAGAAGGGGATCGACCTGGGATTCCTTCTCTCCCGAAGTATGCTATCCCCAGCCACATGCTGCCTCGTTAACCCAGACGGCGAAAACACGGTGGAGAAAGCCTTTAAGATGATTAAGGAGTTGTCGACAATGCTGAGGAAAGAGCATCGCTTATTCGATGCCCTTTAAAAACTCCATCTTATCCTCCCCCTTTTTTGGACCTCATTGACGAAGTATCAAGTGACTTGAGAAAATAGATTAGTGGGAGTCATGGGGCGCCTGGTTTTCATGGCGACTCATCGGCACAAGCTTCAGAATCCTCTGAAACGCTAAGTATTGAGTAAGCTAGAAAGGCGCAAGAAGCGTCGTAAGCTCTGTCCCGAGCAGGAGGAGGTCACAGATGGATGGTGTTGAACAGGGGGTGACGATTTCGAGGCCAAAACGTGATCAGGCTCCTCAAACGAGCGACGAGCTTGCTATCCTTCAGGGGGCGGTTGAAAACACCAATGAGGCCTTCGTAACCATCGATCAGGATCACAAAGTCATATTCTTCAATCGGGCCGCCGAAAAGATTTTTGGTTATAGCCGGAAAGAGTTGATCGGACATGATCTCGACATCATCCTGGGAGTTCGGTGCCGGGAGAATCATCACCAGGCTGTTGCCCGGTATATCAAAACAAGGAACCCTAAGCTCATCGGCCATGAGACGGAGTTTATCACCGCCCGAAAGAATGGAGAGATTTTCCCCGCGTCAATCTCCTTTTCGGTCGCCGAGGTTGAGGGCCGGTTGTATTTTACCGGCATTGTCAGGGATCTGACCGAGACAAAGGCGCTTCAGGAGCAAATTTCCAGATCGGAGCGCCTCGCGGCCCTCGGCCAGGTGGTGGCGGAGATCACGCACGAGATAAAGAACCCCCTCGTGATGATCGGTGGCTTTTCTCGGCAGCTGATGAGGACACTTCGTGGTGACAAGGCACGCTCCAAGCTCAATATCATCGCCGAAGAAGTGCAGAGATTGGAGAGGCTCCTCAACGATCTCAGGGATCTCTATACCCCGAAGAAGCTCGAAACCGAAAAGATCGAGATCAAAGGTCTTTTGGAGGAAATCTGTGACTTGACAAAGGAGGATTGTCAGGCAAGGAACGTTGCAGTAAATCTGGACACGGACAAGGGCGCTGCCTACGTTGAAGGCGACCGGAATGGGTTGAAACAGGTTTTTTTGAATCTGGTGAAAAACGGAATGGAAGCCATAGAGGATGGAGGAAACATCTCAATCCAGTCGAAGTTATCCGGGAACAATGTCGAAATAACAATCGCCGATGACGGGCCTGGGATGCCTAAGAAACTCCAGAAGAAGATATTTGCGCCTTTCTTCACGACGAAGAGGCATGGAACGGGTCTCGGTTTGTCTGTCTCGAAGAGGATCGTCGAGGATCATCCGGGCAGTTCGTTCACGCTCAGTAGCCAGGAGGGGAAGGGAACGATTGTGAAAATAACCCTGGGTATCTGTGACGCAAAGAAAGATTAATGATCGGCCTCAGATCAGAGATAATGTTCGCCAAAAGTAAGGTGAGTGACCCTCTTATGTTTCAAAGAATCCTGAGAAGAATCCTACCTGGTTATATGAATTCAGACTCGATCAATTCTGGAAGTTCCTTCACACTTGGAATGACGTGGGTATGCCAGTATTTCCCCCACGCTGTCACAGGACGAGGACCGCTCATCACACCCACCACACCGCGACAACCCGCATTTCGGCCTTCCAGCATATCTGCCGGTGTATCTCCGATCTTGATCACCTCGTGTACGCTCTGAACATCGAGTCGGGTCATGGCATAAAAAATCATGAACGGCGCCGGCCGTCCAATCTCACCCGGAATGTGCTCCACATCGACAGAAATATCGACAAGCCCATTTCTCACCCATCCCAAGCCGTCCATGATTGCTTCGGTAATTGCCCGATGAAATCCCGTATCGGTCGCGACCTTGATGCCATGCTCGTGGCACCATCGGAAAGTGTCTGATGTACCAGGGACTTCTTTGACTTCCTTTCTGTAGTGCTCGATCATGATTTCCTGATATCGATCAAAGACCTGCTTCGCCGGTTCATAGGTGTCGGGGTCCTTAGCCTTCTCAAAATCCTTGATGTCAATATCTCTGCCCCGTTCCCGGGCGATGAGGAACTGATAGAGATGAATCTTGTTTGTCCCCATATTCAGGAGAATCTCCTCCGGCGTCGTTTTGAGATTGAATTCCTGTGCCGCTTTGTAGAGGCAATCCCTCACGCCCGCGTCGTCATGTACAGTGGTTCCCGACAGATCAAACATGACCATGCTAATCTTGCCCATTCTCTCATACCTCCTGTAAAAACCGCTGAGTTACTTCAATAGGGGATATCGATCGTATGAGTCAATCTAAATAAATTCGAAATCCGAACCACGAAACCCGAAAATATTCCAGAATCTACAGTTCTGCGCGTTGACTGTCTCATGAATCAACAGTATAAATAGAACAGAATTATTAAATAAATTGGCTTAATATCTCCTAACCTGACATACCTGAACAGTCAACAGGGAAACATCCGCAGGTCACGCTCCCGGGCCAATGTCCGCGATGTATGTTGACAACTGACCACCAAAAACGGACACCTGACGTCCCGAAGGGCAGTTTCCCATACGCCGAGGGCAACGAATCTCGACGCCCCCGAGAATCGGATTTTCGGAGTACTGATGAACTTCCATCAGCTAAGGATATTTCATGCGGTTGCGAAGCACGAGAGTTTCACGCGGGCAGCAAAAGAACTACTTCTCACCCAGCCTGCTGTGAGCATTCAGGTCCAGCGCCTAGAGGAGATGTATCAGACGAGGCTCTTTGACCGGATTGGGAAAAAGGTCATTCTCACCGAGGCTGGCAAAATGCTTTCCGATTACACCGCCACCATACTCGATCTTTCGAAGCAGGCCGATTCAGCCCTCCAGGATCTCCGGGGACTCAAAACAGGCAACCTTACGATTGGTGCAGGGCTCACTCTTGGTGCTTATTACGTCCCGAGAATCATCGAGCGATTCTCAAAGAAGTACCCCCAAATCTCCATCCGGATGAGTCTAAACAATTCTTCCCAGGTCGTTGAAAACATCCTTTCGTTCAAGGACGATCTGGGTTTTGTCGCCCGTGTTCATCACCAAGAGAAGCTGGCTGTCATTCCCTTCTTCAGAGAGAACCTCGTCCTCATTACATCGAGCAAACATCCCGTGGCAAGGAAGAAAACCCTCTCGATTCATGAAATCGAGGGCGAGCGGTTTATTCTCAGGGAGCGAGGTTCAGCAACGCGCGAGGTGGTGGAGGAGACGCTCCAGAGGTGTCAGGTTCCAATCAAGGTGGTCATGGAACTGGGAAGTAACGAGGCGATCAAGGCAGCGGTTCTGGCAGACCTGGGCATATCCATCATTTCAAACCGAGTAGTCCTTGAGGAGGTTAAGATGAAGAGGCTCATCACGCGCTCTTTTCGAGATACCAGAATTGAGCGAGATCTCTACATCGTTCATCACAAAGATAAATACCTCTCTTCTCCTGCCAAGGAGTTTATTCGATGCGCCAAAATGGAATTCAAATAGCCTTCTATCCCCGAACGCTCGTTTTCATCGTCACCAGTTCTGGCTGATCCGCAGCATCTTCTGCTCGGTCGGATATACTCGCAATCCCCAAGAAGCAAAATCTCAAACACATTCTGCCGCTGGCTTCCGGCTATGTCAAGCCGATTCTGATCCTTTCGTTCCCGAGTACCCATTCAGAAAACTCGACTATACACCACCAAAAACTGCAATGTACATTCTCGTCATAATGTAAGCGATGACACCACAAAACAGAGGTGTTGAAACCCATCCAACAGCGATCTCGACGAGTGTCCTCTTGCTGACCGTTCGAGCCCCTCTCACAAGCCCGACACCAGTCACTCCTCCCACGATTGCCTGAGAAGTTGATACAGGAACGCCTACCTGAGTAAAAAGGTGAACTGTCAGGGCGGCTGAAAATTCGGCAACAAACGCCGAGAACCCATCCAGGTGGACGATCTTTTTGCCAACCGTGTCCATGACCTTCCGGCTATACGTCAGCACACCCGAAGCGATACTGAGACTCCCCAGCAGTGATGCTTGGAATGGAGTGAGAAGACCCGATCCGACATACACACCCGTTACATTCGCAACATTGTTAGCACCCAGGGAATAAGCGCCGTAGCACCCCGCAAGTATTAGGGCAATCCGAATGACAATGGTCCTGAGCCCAATATTCATAAGCGTTCTTTCGAAGGTCTTTCCAAGAAAGGGATAGAGAATATAGCTAAAAACAATCCCACCAACGGGCGTCAGAACCCAGCAAGCTATTACCTTATAAAAGCGTGAGAAATCAGGTATTCCAGAGATCAGGCCGATTCCGAGGACCGCACCCATAATGGCCTGAGAAGTGGAAACGGGGAGGGAGAGATAAGAAAATCCTGAGACCGTCAAACCAGCGGCGAAGGCTGCGATGAAAGCGGTCGTCGTGGATAATCGCGACATTTCCCCCACAGTGTCCATGGCCTTATAGCCCTCTGTGAGGGCACCAACAACCACAAAGACAGAGATTAGTAAAATGGCTGTCCGATATCGGATAACGTTGGCAGCTACTCCTGTACCGAAGATGTTTGCTGAGTCGTTACTCCCCAACCCCCATCCAATAAATACACCCCCAATGAGTTCCCACATGAGAAGCCCTTTTCATCTTGGGAATCGGCCTCCACGAGTCCTGGAAGAACCGCTCAATCCAACTGGAACACCGTCCATATCCAGGGGACAAGGCTAACCAAAAAGGTCTATGGAACCCATCCCTTTGCGCTCAGACTTTCAATTTCAGGGTAGCCAGTTCGAGATGATCGGCGGCGTCCTCTCCTCGATCCGATATTTCCACAATCGTATCGAGACAGTGTCTGAGATGAATCTTATGCCCGTAATCCAGAGAAGACGTAAATATCTGCCGAGTCAGATCCCACTCGAGCTTATCCACGTCCGACTCCTTGATGCTAATCTGTTTGGTTTTTTCTCGAATGGTGTCGGCATCCCCTTCCTGCCTAATGTACCCTAGCACCCCTTCCTTCAGGGGCTCCATGATACTGAAGGATTCCCGAGCCACGCGCAGGAATTGGTCCTTCATTTCTTGAGGGATCTCAGGACGTTGATCCAAGAAGAAATCGCAGCATGCCTCCGCCGCATCATCGACTTTGTCAATACTCTCGATCAACTGGTAGATGTCCTCCCGAATCATTGGAAGGTAGGCCCCTGAGTAAAGCTTTTCCCGGATATCGTATCGAATAAAATCAGCTTGCGTCTCCATGTTATCGACCTTCAGGGCCAGCGCTTTTGCTTGAGATATGTCGTCGCCCAGATATGTCTCAATACATCTCATGGCCGTCGCCAGACACACCTCGACCGTATCCACGTGCTTGACGACCCGATCGATGACCTCTCTTTCCTTTTTGAAAATCACCTCACTCCCTCCTCAAAAGGTATGATGACTCTCTTGTACCTCGTTTCGATAAAAAAGCACGACCCAAAACAAAAGGAAACGGTCCTGCACAAGGTGGCGTCAAGACCGATCCCACACGGCAGGTCGATGAACACCCACTCGGTGACGAGAACCTCCGCCCTGCAGAGATCAATATTTCATGATGAAAAGTCAAACCCTGCCTGGTCGTTAATGGCGCCAGTTATTCTCCACGACCGGGAAGGAGTCATTGATCTCCCTGGAGCATGTCCCTCATCAATTTACCCAGGTCCCATGGCACGGCACCGACCTTTACTCCCGCCTCGGTCAGTGCATTCATCTTGCTCTCTGCAGTGCCACGGCTTCCCTCCACGATGGCTCCGGCATGGCCCAAACGCTTGCCCTCCGGTACATTGCGTCCGGCAATGAAGGCGACAGCGGGCTTTGTCCCTTTCTCGTCAATGTAGGCCGCCAGTTCTTCCTCCATGGTTCCCCCGATCTCGCCCACAAAGGCAACCCCTAGGGTTTCCGGGTCATGCTCAAACATCCTGTAAATATCGAGAAAAGTCGACCCCACAACGCCATCACCACCAATTCCGACCAC
>WVXP01000183.1:0-1056 GCA_011773445.1 Pseudomonadota bacterium
CACCCCTCAAATAAGTTCAAATATTCATTTCAGATCTTGAAGCCCAGCGCTTCGATTCTGATGAATTCAAGATGAACTCGCCAGTTCCAGTATAGGCAGAATTCTGTTTATTTGATTCGGAAATCATCAGGCCTGAAGTCCGTGTAATCCTGATCAGACAGCCGTATCGGGGCCGATCCTAACAAGCATCTTGCCGAAGTTCTCGCCCTTCAAAAGACCGATGAACGCCTTTGGCGCGTTCTCAATGCCGTTGACGATCGTCTCCTTCCACTTGATCCTGCCTTCCGCGATCCACTTGCCCATGTCTGCGTTAAACTCCGGCAGCCGCTCGAGGTGATCTGAGACGATGAAGCCCTTAAGGGTCAGCCGTCTAACGATAGCGAGAATCAGATTGCTCGGTCCAGCCATAGGCCTGGTCGCATTGTACAGGGATATCATACCGCACAATACGATGCGGCCGAACGTGTTCATCTGCGAGAGGGCAGCCTCGAGATGCTTCCCACCCACATTATCGAAGTAGATGTCGATACCGTTCGAGCAGTGTCTGCCGAGCTCGGCCGTCAGATCGTCCACTTTCCTATAGTTGAAAGCGGAGTCGGCCCCAGCTTCATCCATCAGCCACGCAATCTTTTCGTCTGAACCGGCGCTTCCCACTACGCGGCAACCCTTGATCTTCCCTATCTGGCATACGACCGCTCCGACGGCTCCCGAGGCAGCGGAGACGAAGACGGTTTCGCCTTTCTTCGGTTGACCGATGTCGAGGAGGCCCACATAGGCCGTGAATCCCGTCATACCGAGGGTGCCCAGATAGGCCTGAATCGGTGCAATATTGGGATCGATCTTGGTAAGGTTCGAGCCGTTCGATACATAGTATTCGCGCCAGCCTAACATGCCTAATACGTAGTCGCCGACCTGAAACTTGCCCCCGCGCGACTTCAAGACCTGACCGACGCAACCGCCCTCTAGAGGCTTGCCGATTTGAAACGGCGGGATGTAGCTCTCAATGTCCCTCATCCGTCCACGCATGTAGGGATCGACCGACATATAGATGTTGCG
>WVXP01000183.1:1091-3323 GCA_011773445.1 Pseudomonadota bacterium
GGACGGTTTTTGAGACGAATTTCGCGTCCTTTGCTCTCAGTCATTGTCTTCTCCTTTAGGCGAATGGTTTGGTTTAATCGATCGAGTCCCCCCGACAGATTGCTTCAATTATCTTATTTGCACGCTACCGTGGTTTCGCCTCTTATAACCCACCTGCTCAAGGAAGTAAAGGACTCAGAGAGTTGATCAGAGCATCGGATCTAAGCCGTTGAACTCAAGATGAAATGCGCAGAATCGGTGCACTCCCATTTATGCAATATTTCTGTCGCAAATAGACAGAGTGTGACGGTGCCAGCATCTGAGTACTTTAGTTAGCAGAGGCAAACGCCCCGAGACAAGCACAGCGGAAGTTAAGTGGATGCAACCCGTCTGTTCAGATTTAAAGGGCAGGTAGTGATCGTCAGAGACCTCCTGAAGGAGGATGAGAACGGTCATTCTTTTGAAAGAACCAGTTTAATCTCGAAGACATTAGGCCAGAATTTGCCCGTGACAAACAGACGGTCATTCTTTGCATCGTACGCAATCCCGTTCAAGACATCGACCCGGTCATTAAGGTCCTCAGGACTCAAGAGACCTTGAAGGTTTATCCACCCCACCACTTGACCTGTCTCGGGATCAATTCTTGCGATGCGGTCTGTCCTCCAGACATTGGCGTAGATTTCGCCGCGAACGTACTCTAATTCATTGAGCCTAGCCACAGGGCCATTTCTGTCATGGACTTCAATCCAACCGATCTCCTCGAGGGTTTCAGGATCTAAGAAACGCAGAGTTGAAGAGCCATCGCTCATGATCAAACGCCTGCCATCGTATGTAATCCCCCATCCCTCTACTGAATAATTGAACTCTCGCAGCAGCTCAAAGCTTTCTTTGTGGTATACAAAACCGAGATGAGACTGCAAAGTCAGTTGAATGAGCTTGTCTCGGTAAATCGTCACTCCCTCACCGAACAATTCAGGAGGTAGCTCACGAAGCCTCAGAATGTGTCCCGTCTCCAATTCCACTTTACGCAGTGTGGATTGTCCCCGAAGCCCTGTTCCTTCGTATAATATGTCTTCTTCAAAGGCTAACCCTTGGGTAAAGGCCTTCGGGTCGTGAGGATAGGTGTTGACTATCTCATAGGTATAGAGGGGAACTACCTCGATGGCTCTGAATTCTCTTGGATGTGTCAGGACGGTAGAGGTTGACCTACTCGAAGCATTGCCAGGATTGGTTTCTGGGAGATTCGTACTCGACGAAAGGACTCCCAATAGCACCACAAGTCCAAGATAGAACACGCCTCTCGAGGTGATCAGAAAGTATGCCATATCACGACAAGGTTTTTGAGAAATGGTATCAGAGGAAGAGAATTGATACAACTCACAGGGAAGGAGGTGTCTCTTTAATGCGCCAAAGGGTTTCAGCAAGCTTTGATGAGATGCAATCGTGCGCCAGAAGGAACCCGAAATGTGTTTATTTCCGATTCAACTATTTTCCGTGACAGAAATCTCAGAAGCCCCCCTTTCGACTTTCGAGGGTCACGAAATGCTCCCTTTGATCGAGAGAATTGAGCTCAGTATGTGGTTTGGTGGGGCCTGCTCTAATGAATATGCTCCCCGGTCCAGCGATCACGCCCCGCCCAGAACGGACACTTCGAACATACCTCACCGTCAGGGTAGTCGATGCCCTCCTCATGGGGACAGCCAATGATTCGGTCGGTCATGACCGACGACTTCACTCCGTGCTTCTTCAGGAAGGCGGCTATCTCGCCCCCAATGGTNNCGCTCGATCACCTCAGGCTCGGTGCCCTCTTGGTGCACGATCCCCACGGCGACCTTGGTGGCCCGAGTGTCTGTTGGGCCGTAGAACGCAATGGTCGCTGCTGGATAGCCACGAAAGCCACGACGCGTCCTCTTCCTGAGAGGGGAATCTGATCGGCGCCTAATCTTCTTCATCTCAAAACCTTTTCCAACTCGCCTACGGGACCTACTATCTGCACAAGCCTTCGACTTGGACACAAGTGCCAATGCTGTCGGCTTTGTAATTAAACCCAAATAAATGGGGAACGTCAACGAAAAACGAAGATGCCGGGGGTTTCGATTTCAAGATGACATAAACGGTTCTCGTTGACGCTTGAAACTGTTTAGTTCCAATGCAAATCAACGCCTCTGGGGACTGATCCAGACTGTTTATCTCAGTTGAGACTGTCGAAAAACCCTAAAATCACCATTTTTGGACTTGTAAGTACCTGAAATT
>WVXP01000274.1:0-516 GCA_011773445.1 Pseudomonadota bacterium
CAATAAGAACTGGAAGGGAAATACCCTAAAACCAATTTCCACAGAGACCTTGACATGACCCTGATTATTTATCTAATAAGAATAGCGTGGTGAATCACTCGATTTGAATAGCTGGTATAGCCCGCCCAAGACAATGCGGCATAGACAACTGGGCCTTCCAGTTAAGTATTGGCGGCAAACACCACAAGGGATTGTGGCCCGGGGACATCAACAAAATCGGATGTTTCACGTGAAACATTGATCTGTTTACAAATACACAACAGACGCGAGAGCAACCAGACTCCTCATGTGATCGCCGCGTTTGAGCACGTAAGCAGCAGTGGTTGAAATACCATCACCAATCGAAAGGAAGTCCCATAATCCAATCATCTTAGTTGTCACACCGATCCCCGAATTTCTCTGTTCTGTCTCAAGATCAGATACTTGAAATCCATCGGGTTTCTCCGGAAGTCCTTGGTAATACCGGCTGCAGAATTCTCTCAAAACAGGCGATCGATCTCATGAAGATGGCCGGCG
>WVXP01000274.1:532-7096 GCA_011773445.1 Pseudomonadota bacterium
CGCCCCCAAGGGGTTTATCCTCTATGACCGTATGGAAACAGGGCACTGGAACTGGAGACCCGAAAAAGCTGCTTTGGGACCTCCACGGCGAGCCCGAACACCCGAGACGCTTTGACCTCCGAAATCCATCCGACCCGAATCGAGGACATTGCCCGGGGGGCTCGAATTGCCGAGGCTCTGTCCAACATGGGCTGGGTGATGCCCATGGGCACCTTTCAAGACATACCCGCTCAGGCTGCTGAGCTCCATGAGATTGAGGCGGTGGTGACCCATACGAAGAAACCGGTCGTTTTCATCGCCTATTCACCCCGGGGACACGAGATCGTATATGAAATGGCGGCTCAGGTGGCCGGAGGAATGGATCGTTTGAGAGAACATCCCTTTCTCGTCGGTTATCCAGAACCGATTACCCCCTTGGTGTATCCCGCGGAAGTTGCCGATAAACTCCTCTGCACCGCAGAACTTGGCATGCCGGTGATCGGCGGCCCCGCCGATCAGGCGGGTGCGACAAGCCCGGTCACAAAGGCTGGGACATTGGTCCTCATGAATGCCGAGACCCTCGTGGGCTTGGTCCTTGCCCAACTGAAGAGGCCAGGAACGCCTTATATTCTGGGANNGAATTGAGTCTTATGACAGCTGCCTATGGTGACGTTGCGCGGATGTATGGTTTACCGACCTGGGGAACAGCCGGGTGCAGTGATGCCAAAACTCTGGGTCAGGAGACCGGCATCGAGAGCGCCTTCTCCTGTCTTGCCCAAGCGCTCGGTGGCATCAATCTCATCCACGACGTTGGGTATCTCGACATGGGGATGATCTGTTCGGCAGAGATGCTCGTTATGGGCGACGAGGTCATCGGCGTGGTGAAGCACTTTCTGCAAGGAATTGAGGTGAATGCCGAGACATTCGCCCGTGAGGTCATCGAGAGAGTTGCTCCAGGGGGGAACTTCCTTCCAGAAGACCATACCTGTCAATACTTTCGAAAAGAACACTGGATTCCGACCCTGATGGCTCGGCAGAAATACGACACGTGGGAAAGGGAAGGTCGGAAGACGATGGGGGATCGGGTTTAGGAGAAAATCCTGCACATCCTCGAAAATCACCACGTACCCCCGCCCACCGATTCGATTCTCGCGGACCTCGCCCGTCTAAGAAAGGCGGCAGAAAAGGAACTCAAACAAGAGAGCTCTACCACCTAAATGTACCCTTGAGTCCTAATCCGAGTCTGAAGTCTGCTCTTGATCCTAGCCAGATCCTCTCGGGTGAACCCCTCCCAGTGGCATGGAAGAATCGAATTATTCTGAAACAATGGCTCGCCCTCTAAATCATAAGAAGAATGCCGGACAGCTTGCTCCCAGAGGGTCGTACGAGGAATGGGTGAGTATTCTGCGATTTTCGGGATAGCTCCCCATTGCCAGAGCTTCTCAATCCCAGCTTCTACCTCCTGCCAGGGCTGTCCTGGAAGTCCGGCCAGTAAATAGACGCCAATGTCCCCAGAAGAAAAACCGGCCTCCTTGAGAAAAGTTATGGCCTTTCGGATGTCGTCCTCGTCAACCTTTCCGCCTGTCTCTCTCTGTCTCGCCACGTCAACCGTCTCCAATCCCAACCGAATTGTCTTAAACCCCACTCGAAACAGAAGTTCCGCACCCTCTCGGGTGAGACCCCGTGCATGAATCCCATTGGGCAGATGAAAACGGCAACGAATCCCTCTCTCAAGGATTCCCTCAAGTATAGGCACAGAATGCTGGGTTGCGTCAAAAAAAAGAGCGTCATCATAAAAGGCAATGTCCGTAACGTGAAACTTTTCCACCCAATGGGTAATCTCGGCGACAACATCCGCTGGATTCCGNNTGGAGCAGAAAAGAGGCACAGTAAAGGCAACGATAAGGGCACCCCTGAGAGGTGACCAGACAGACACTGTCCAGATGTGGATAGAGGTCGAAGGCCGGATAGGATTTCTCCTCATCGCGCAGAGGGTGCCGTCCAAGGACGTCCTCGATCAAATCCATGGCACGATCTCTCTCTCCACCTGAAAAAACAAAATCGGCATTAGAATTCTCAGCCGCGTGTTCATAGCACAGTGTCGCGTATATCCCTCCCAAAATGATTGGAACAGTTGGAAAAGCCTTCTTAACGATTTCGATCACGCGAAAGGGCCCGGGATACCAGTAGGTCATAACCGAAGTTACGAGAACAATATCCGGCTCTCCTATCTGACGGAGTCCCTCCCAGAAGGCTGGCTCTGTAATCCCGTATCGGCTGTAGGTCCTTGGAATCGACTTCAATGGAAGCCGTTTCTCTACGGGTTCCTTGAAGAACTTCCCGCAGTGATAGAGCCTCCGAGAAGGCCTTGCTTTCCCAATCACTTCCATCCATGGGCTGTACACATCAAGGCAGTCTAGGAGAGAAACCTTGTGCCCTTGGGTCTTCAGAAGACCTCCTAGCGACAATAATCCGAGTGGCTTCGCCCAGAGATCATAGGCGGCAAAATCGTAAATCCAGGGATTGATGAGGAGAATTCTCTTGGTGTGGCCCATCGCACAACCCGGGATGGCAGCTGTATCAATGAGTGGCAAATATGGGATCTGGAAATTCCACTTCTAAGGCCAGAGCCCCTGCTCGTCGTCCGCCGGTCTCTGTTCAGAGAGTGGCATCCCCGCACTTAAAGTTAAGAATCACAAATGTTGTGTCTCGTTCGGTGATTTGAACTATTCCTTGCCACTGACCACGGACATATGACAACGGACAACGTCGGAAAAACCTCTTACGGAGTGTACAGCGATTTCTTCAGTGGTCACTCCTAACGTTCTTTCTGGCCAGACAAAAATGTTTCACGTGAAACATCGATGCCACTACTTGCCAATACAGAACTGGCCAAAAATTTTGTCCAGTACATCCTCTGAAACCGTCTCCCCCACAATCTCTCCCAGCTTACCGAGTGCAGACTTTATCTCCATGGCCACAATCTCGGAAGCGATATCCCGGCGTGTCTCTTTCTTCGCACGGTCAACAGCTTCCAACGCCTCTTCAAGGGCCCGTTTGTGACGGGCCTCCATGACTACCGCCTGGCCGCCAAGCCCACTCATTCCCTTCTCAACAACAAATTCATGGATTCTCTCCCGGAGCTTTTCAACGCCCTCCCCAGTACGTGCTGAGATTTCAATAAAGGGTGTCTTTGGAAAAACTGCTTTGATCGCGTCTCTTGGAAGTCTGGACAGTAAATCGGTTTTGTTCAGGACCACAATGTTTCTCTTCTCCCCCACCAACCGGAAAATCTCCTCATCCTCAGCACTCAGGTTCCGACTTTGATCGACCACCAAGAGAACGAGATCGGCTTCCCTGATCATGTTTTTGGTCCGTCTGATCCCCTCCCGTTCCACAATGTTTCGCCATTCCTGAATGCCTGCTGTATCAACGATTCGAAGCGTCAATCCAGAGAGGCTCAGGGTCTCTTCGATGACATCTCGAGTGGTTCCTGGAACTGCCGTAACGATGGCCCTTTCGGCTTCCAACAGCGCGTTAAGAAGACTGGACTTTCCCACGTTTGTTTTTCCGACAATGGCAGCCACAAGGCCATCTCTCAGAACCCTGCCATCATCAAAAGATGAGGCCAAACTTGCCAAGAGCGCAGAACTTCTCTCCAGATCTTTGTAGACGCCATTAGCCTCGAAATCTCCCAATTCCTCTTCGGGAAAATCAAGACGAACCTCAATTTCTGCCAGCACCTTCAAGAGAATCTCCTTAATCTCCCCAACTTCCCTTGAGAGCTTTCCGCGAAGCTGCTCATTGGCTGCTCGCAAACCTCCTGGCGTCTTCGCCTTTATCGTCTCAATCACCGCCTCGGCTTGGGCGAGATCAATCCGGCCATTGAGAAAGGCCCTCTTGGTAAACTCGCCCGGCTCTGCCAAACGTGCTCCCTCTCGAAGGACACATTCAAGGACCCTCCGCAAGACCAGATAGCCTCCGTGGCAGTGAATCTCCAGTACATCTTCCCGGGTATAGGTCTTTGGCTTTGCCATGAACAGAAGCAGGACCTCATCGATTACAGCCCCACTCAGCGAATCGACGATCTCACCGAGGTAAACCCTGTGAGAAATGAAGGACTTCCTTGGATATCTTGGCCGGAAGAGCTTTGAAGCGATTTGTCTCGCTTCAGGACCACTCAGCCGGACAATACCGATGCCACTCTCTCCGTAGGGAGTCGATATAGCAGCGATTGTATCCCAATCAGACTGAAGCATCATAGAATGTGGTCTAGACGACGCCTTTCGGCGGCCACAAAGCAGGGTGAAAGGGGCAGGGCTGCTGACAGCACAGCTTTCTTTCCAGAATCGCAAACTAGGTCTAGGCTTTACTCCGTTACTTCTCTTTCCTCATTTCGATTCACGCGAGCTCTGGGACGAATGACTAGCTTTTTGTAGAAACCTTCTCCCATGCTCATCGTCTCGAGAAGTCCGTCACCTTTTAGGGTCATATGAATAATCCTCCGGTCCCGAGAATTGAACACGCCCGCAACCAGAGATCGTTTCCTTCTTTTCACCTTCTCGCCTAAACGAAGTGCAAGGTTCTCAAGGGCTTCAACCCGGCGTTTCCGGTAGTTCTCAGCGTCTACAAAAACCTTTTCGCCGTCTTCAAAGCGTTTTTGATAAATCCGATTGAGGATATATTGCAATGCATCCAGTGTCCTTCCATGCTTACCAATGAGGAGACCACCACTGTCGCCGCTGATCTCGAGTCGAATATCCTCCCCGGCTTCTCCAGCCATAACCTTTGCATCCACGCCCATTCTGAAAAGAATCCCCTCAAGAATAGACTGGATATATTCGATCTTTCCCTCCCGCCGTTTCTTATCGTATTCCTCCAGAATCTTCTCATTTTTCATTTCAGGCTCTTCGGCGGATTCGACAGCAAATAGGTCGGTCCTCTCAGACTCGACTTCCTGATCATAGTCCTCCCTGTGATCTTTCTCATTCCTTTCCATTTCAATCTCTCCTTAGCTCCCTTTCCTTCTCGTATAGTACTGTTCTCCGATCGAGAGAAGATTTTGAACAAACCAGTATAATACCAACCCGGAGGGAAAGCCCAGGAAAATAAAGATAAACATAACCGGCATAATCATCATCATTTTGGCTTGCCGAGGATCTCCCATGGTGGGACTCATTTTTTGCTGAAGCAGCATCGAGGCGCCCATGAGAAGGGGCAGCGGGCCCACCGGCGTGTTTCCGAGTAAAGGAAGGGGCAGCTCGTCCACGAAAAAAGCGTCCGCTGCAGAAAGGTCACGGAGCCACAATACAAAAGGCGCGTGGCGCAAATTGAAGGATAGGGGCAAAGCCTTATATAGGGCGATCAAGAATGGAAACTGCACAAGCATGGGGAGACATCCACCCAGGGGGCTGACCTTTCTTCTCTTGTACAAGGCCATCATCTCCTGATTCAGCCGCTGTTTATCATCCTTGTATTTCTCCTGAAGCATTTTCATTTCTGGCTGAATTTTCTGCATCTCCTGCATCGATTTATAGCTTTTGCGGCTCAAGGGCCAGAAAACGACCTTCAAAAGAATACTTAGAATGATGATATCCACGCCATAGTTGCCCGTCAGGCCGTGAGTGAATTCCAGGAAAAATAACAGGCCTTTTTCAATAGAGCCCAGGTATTTTCCAAAATTGATCGCCTTTTCGGCTTCCACATCGAGCGTTTTGAGAAGCTCCGGGAGTTTCGGCCCGATATAGATGAGAAAGGAAAACCTCTCATCCCGGCCTGGCGCCATCTCGACTGTGGAAAAGGTAAGCTCGTTTTCGAATCCAAGCCCTGATCCATCTGCGATTTCCCTCTCCTGTACTTGAGCCGTCACTCCATCCCGCTTCCTGGGCGCAATGAGAGAAAGAAAATAGTTGTCCTCAAAGGCAATCCATTTGATACCCTCTGTAAACGTCTTTCCTTTCTTGATCTCCTTGGGCTTAAGCCTCGCCACTTGGTTGCCAGAAAACACAGATGGCCCCGAAAATGTGTACCTCCCACCCGCGTCCACCACTCCGGACCATACCATGCTCAGTTCCGGATTCAGGGACCTGTCACCTCTGTTGATTATCTCAACATCCAAATCGACCTGGTAAGCGTTACCCGTGAACGTGTAGCGTTTTACAAGCTCCAACCCCTCCTTCAATCTTCCAACAAATACAATAGATCCTTCCTTATTCTCGTCGACAAAGAGAGTATCCGTATCGACGCTGAATACCAAATCTTTCTCGCTCATTCCATCAAAACGGACATCGGTCTTCAGAGGTAGATTTTCTGGATCACGGACCGTAACCATCTCGACAGGCTTTGGCGGGTCGATTTCCTTCCTTCTCCACAGGACAACTGTCTCTACACGATCCATATACTTTTTCAGGGTCCAGCTCTTCAATCGTGCGCCACTCGTCGTGAAAACCGCACGATAGAGCGGTGTCTCAACAACCACGTCCCGAGTTTTTTCTACCGCTTCGACTGCGTATTCTGAAACCTCCTCTCGGCGTTCCTTTACCAAGGGTTTTTCCTCTCGCCCCGACTCAATCAGACGCTTCTCGG
>WVXP01000274.1:7150-45255 GCA_011773445.1 Pseudomonadota bacterium
TCTCCCACTTGATTAGACGGGATCGTACCCTCCCGGGTGGAAAGGATGACATTTCAGAAGCCTCCTCAAACTGAGCCACGAACCTCTTGCCACCCCGAATCTTCGCAATGCTTCGATGGCATAGTTAGAGCACGATGGTGCAAATCTGCAGGTGGGCCCAAAAACAGGTGAGAGGAAGATCTGGTATCCCCTGATCAAAGCAACAAGGATTCTCTCGAACATAGAACAATCGAAATGGAACAGAATACTCTGAACCTTCTAGAGCAACTTTCTAAGCTCTTCCTCAATATCTGTATATCTTTGAACACACGTCTTTGGTCTTGCGATAACAATAATATCCTCTTGTCGACTTATTTTCTCCCGGTTGAGCCTAAAGAATTCTCTCACAAGCCTCTTTATTCTATTTCTTCTCACCGCATCACCGACTTTTCTACTCGCAACAATTCCAATTCTGGGACCGGTCTCCCGGTTTTTCGCGCAGAGAATGGTAAAGCTCTTCGTGTTTATGCGCCTTATCCGCTCCTTTCTGGGAAGGAAATCCGCCCGCTTGAGAAGCCGAAACTCCTTTGGCAAACCGTACTGTTTCATTCTGATCTGACGACGTCTCAGGCCACCAGCCTCTTACGTCCTCTGGCTCTTCTCCTCTTGAGTACCTTCCTTCCACTCTTACTGCTCATTCGAATCAAAAAACCGTGGGTCCTTTTTCTTTTGACGTTACTCGGTTGAAAGGTCCTTTTCATTATCGACCATCCCTATCAGGCTAAAACTTTTATCATCACCAAAAATCCTCGACTTGTCAAGATCTCGTTTCGAGGAGTTTCCCCATTTCCCGGAGAACATGTCTCACAAATCACAGATTTCTTTAAATCTTCTCGAGTTCTCAAGTGGAAACCTATTATCCCTTCGCTCCCTTGCTCTCGCGTTGACCCTCGCGGGGCTCAGATGAGCAGGAAAGGTCACCCTGGGAGTTTCGGAGGGGAGGGACAGGGGTATTCACTTCAGAGCCCCCTATTCGTCCATCCTAAACGATCCGATACTTCTGAGCAATGGGGAGCCTCCGGCCCATACCGAAGGCTTTTGAAGTAACCCGGATACCTGGAACCGCCTGTCGTCTCTTGAACTCATTGGCGTCGACCCTTCGAATGATCTCGTTCACCAGTTCAGGAGAATAGCCCAGGGAAACGATATCTTGAGGATTCAGATTATCTTCCACATAGGCCTTGAGGATACCATCGAGAATCGAATAGGGTGGCAGGCTATCTTCGTCTTGCTGGTTGAGGCGAAGCTCGGCCGAGGGCGCCTTCTCGATGATGGCCTCGGGAATGACCTCTCTTTCCCGATTCGCATACCTCGCCAACCGGTAAACGAGGGTTTTTGGCACATCGGAGATGACGGCTAAGCCCCCTGCCATATCCCCGTAAAGGGTGGAATAACCGACAGCCGTTTCTGATTTGTTCCCCGTTGTGAGCACGAGGTATCCAAACTTGTTGGAGATGGCCATGAGGAGGTTTCCTCGAATCCTCGCCTGTATATTCTCCTCAGCGACATCAGGCTTCTTTCCCCTAAAGATCTCCTTGAGGGAATTCTGATATGATTGAAAAATCCGTTCAATGGGTATCACCCGATACTCGATACCGAGGTTTTTCGCGAGCTTCTTTCCATCTTGCAGACTTCCTTCAGAGGAATATTGGGAAGGCATCATAACTGCAAGCACGTTGGATTTCCCTAGAGCCTTAACCGCTATGACTGCAGTGAGCGCAGAGTCAATACCACCACTAAGGCCTAGGATAACCTTCTTAAACCCGCATTTTTCGCTATAATCCCGGGTCCCCATGACCAGAGCCTTAAAGATAGAGGCTTCCTGATCAGAGACGGGGTGGACAGGTCCACCCTGTTTCTCAGTATCATAAACCACCAAGTCCTCCTCAAAATCCCGGCACTGGGCCGCCAACTCACCCTCAACATCCATGGCAAAACTCGCACCATCAAAGATAAGTTCATCGTTGCCTCCCACCTGATTGACATAGATCAGAGGCCGTCTATACTTCCGCGCGATCTCACTTAGCATCCTCTGGCGTAGCAGGAACTTCCCCATGGAGTAAGGAGAAGCAGATATATTAATAAGAATCTCGCCTCCTTTCCTGACTAGCTCCTCAGCAGGATCGATCGAATAAAGGCGACGCTTCCAAAAATCCTTGTCATTCCAAACATCTTCACAGATCGAGATGGCCAATCCCCTCTCCCGAAACTTCAGGATTTCCCTTTTCCGAGCCGGCTCAAAATAACGGNNTTTCCCCTCATAGAGCACGGCAGCCGCATTGAAAAGACCTTTTCCGGTTCCAGTTTGATTTCTGTCCACAAATCCACAGATCACACCGATCTTTTGGCTCCAATCGGCCACCTCATCAAGTTTTCGTAGATTATCCTCAACAAAAGAGTCCTTCTCTAAAAGATCTCGGGGAGGATAGCTTGTGATTGTCATCTCCGAAAAGACAACCAAGTCCGCCTTTAGAAGCTTCGCCTTTTCGATGGCTTCATGAATTTTCCTTCCGTTTCCTTCGATGTCCCCAACTGTTGTATTAATCTGCGCAAGGGCAATTTTCATCGGCAATTTACTCTCTTTAGGGGATTTCTGGGGTTCTGTTTTTCAAGAGGCATTTCTGTGGGTGATCGACTCCTCGGTACTGGAATCATACGAGACGAAACACTGCCAGGACCACTTCAAGGATACCCTATCACTTTGAGCACACTGAATCAATTTGGGAATCCTTACTTTCCCATTAGAATCCACTGGATCCTCATCCGCTATCTCGGACGTCGTAGGACCTCCCAGTCTATAATCAAAGAGAAAACCTTCAAAAGGACTTCCCCCATTTTTGAGGAAGGACCTGCTGTCTCGAGCGAGGTTGCGGAAGCGGTGGGGACCGCTCGAGGATGCGCAGGAGGGGGAAAGCCGAGCCTTCAGAGCGCGGAAGGGGTAGGAATTCCCCGCCTGCCCTGCCAAAGGCGGGGATAGGGTCACCGCGTAAGCCTGGGAGTGAAGGGACAGGAGGCTTCGGCTTGAGGAATTGAAAATATCTAAAGAAATATGTAGCATGTTAGACATATCCTTCGGGAAATGGGAGAACTCCTCAATCCTCTATGCCTTGACGAGGGGCAACGAAAAAGTGCTTGAATTTTCCTTTTTGTACTGTTATATTATATTTTGATCCTATCCGATTGTTTTTGAAGTGGCTCACTTCAGAGGGAAATTCCTTAAGCAGTTTTTATTCCCCACATTTTCCTATTTACCCACAGAAGTGGACATCTCTTTTCCTAAATCGAGTAATGGGGAAAGCTTCATAAGTCAGGAGTATCTTTACCTAATTCTACCCCTCTAGCTAAAAACTCCAGAAATCACCGATCCCCTAGGCTGAAATCATGAACCCAATGTGGCAAAAAGTCTTGCAATCTCTGAGAGAAAAGGTGAATCCCCAGAGCTTTGAGACTTGGATAAAACCAATCAAGCCCCTCTCTATCGACAATAATGAAATCCAGATCCAGGTCCCGAACCGATTCTTCCAAGACTGGATTCAGGACAATTATCTCTCCCTCATACAGACATGTTTACTGGAAGAGTGCGAGCAGCACTTGACTGTCAGCTTTGTGATCAATCCACCGACAGAACATGTTCCCTCCCCTGGGGCTCAGTCGAATCAACCGATAACGGCGTCTTCCACCTTATGGAAATCACCCTTTAATCCGAAGTACACCTTCGATAGCTTTGTTGTCGGACCAAGTAATCAGTTTGCAAATGCAGCGTGTCTAGCGGTTGCCAATCTTCCTGGCAAAAACTATAACCCCTTATTCATCTATGGTGGTGTGGGACTCGGAAAGACCCACCTTCTTCATGCAATCGGAAGCCATGTGCTTCAAAAAAGCATCATTCCCGATTCGAGTTCTGTCTCCTATCTGTCGTCAGAAGATTTCACGAATGAATTGATCAACTCCATTCGCTATGAACGAATGGACGAGTTCCGAAACCGATTCAGACGTATCAATATCCTCCTCATCGACGATATCCAGTTTATCGCAGGAAAGGAAAGGACCCAAGCAGAGTTCTTCCATATTTTCAACTCTCTCTATGAGAATAGGAAACAAATTGTTGTGACGAGTGACAAATTCCCGAGAGACATCCCAAATCTTGAGGAACGTCTTTCTTCGCGATTCGAGTGGGGGCTCGTCGCTGATATCCAGGCACCCGACGTGGAAACCAAGGTGGCCATTCTGAAGAAGAAGGCCTTCGCTGAGAGAATTAATCTCCCGAACGACGTCGCTTTTTTTCTGGCTACGAACATCGATTCTAATATCCGGATCTTGGAGGGCTCACTGACCCGAATTGGTGCTTTCGCGTCTCTGACCAACATAGAAATCACACTGGAAATGGCCAAAGAAGTTCTCAAGAATATGGTGCGAGAGGAGAACCAAACGATTCCTGTCGAAGCCATTCAGAAAACCGTCGCTTCGTTTTTCAACATTCGTTTTGCAGACCTTAAGGCCAAGAAAAAGAACAAGAGCTTCGTTCTTCCGAGGCAGGTAGCCATGTATCTCAGCCGAAAGCTCACGGGGCTTTCCCTTCAGGAGATCGGCGAGAAGTTTGGGGGAAAAGACCACACGACCGTGCTTCACGCAATCAAAAAAATTGAACAAAAAAGCGTCGAAGATCCTGCTCTCAAAGAGAATCTGGGCAAATTGACCCGCAACATAAGAAATCAGTGATAAGTCTGGGGACAAGATCGTTAGAAAGCTGGGGATAGCCTTTCCACTTCTCTCTTTTTACAATCTATTGCGTATTTTTCAACGTCCCAGAATCAAGAAATATCTCAAAAATTCAGTTACATGTCTTCATTTTGAACAAATCGACTGAGGCTATTAATATTACTAAATGATTTATTTAATTACTATTAGTTAATAGGAGGCTTTAATGGAATTCCGAATTAACAAAAAAGACTTCCTAAAAGGACTCGCAATGGTCCAAACGATTGTTGAACGGCGAAGTACGATTCCTATTCTCTCAAATACACTCATCCAAGCAGCTGAAGAGGGAATTACCTTGACTGCAACAGATTTAGAGACCGCCATTAAGGGATGGTTTCCAGCTTCGGTAAGCTTAGAAGGCCAAGCGTCTGTTTCCGCGCGCAAGCTTTTTGAGATCGTCAGAGAACTTCATGAATCGGAAATACATCTCCAAAAAAAGGAGAACAATTGGGTAACCCTTATAAGTGAAAAATCTGTCTTCAATATTGCAGGTATCAATCCAGAGGAGTTTCCACCCCTTCCTAAATTCAAAGAAGAAGACTTTCGTCCCTTTCCAACAGGACAGTTCACAGAAATGATTGAGAGGACGGTCTTTGCAGCTTCCACAGAGGAATCTCGATATAATTTGAACGGCGTATTCTTTAAGGGAATTGAAGTTGACGGTCAGCCAACCCTGCGAATGGTCGCTACTGACGGGCACCGCCTCTCTCTTATCGACAAAACAGGGGTGGAATTCTCGAGTCTGGAAAAGGGGATAATCCTTCCGAAGAAAGGTCTTCTCGAAATCAAGAAGCTGATCGGAGATGGGGCCCAGAAAGAAGGAGAAAAGGAGGAGGTGATTCACCTCTCACTCTCTGAGAGCAACTTTGTTGCGAAGAAAGAAGGAGTTATTGTCGTGACCCGTTTAATTGAGGGGGAATTCCCAGACTATGAATCAGTTATCCCCAAGGAGAATGACAAAACGGTGCGTTTGTCTAGGGAACGTTTCATCTCCTGCCTGAAAAGGGTCTCAACGATGGCGAGTGATAAAGGGGAAGGCGTTGTTTTTGAATTTCGAAAGGGATCCATGGCACTCTCCTCATCGAGTCAAGACTTTGGAGATGCAAAGGAGGAAATCGAGGTTGACTATAGTGGGGAGGATTTGGTTGCAGGCTTTAATGCTCGATATCTACTGGATGCATTGGCTGTGATGGGCGCTGAAGAGGTCCTTTTTGAGCTTAAGGATAATACAACGGCTGGGATTCTAAAACCCGTTGGACAAGAGGAGCATCTCTGCCTCGTTATGCCGATGAAGCTGTAGTTAGGTAAAGCATTTATGAAGGACAGATTATACACGGCAGATCAAATAAAAGTTCTGGATGGCCTCGTGGCCGTTCGGAAACGGCCTTCTATGTATATCGGAAATACCGCATCAGAAGGGCTTCACCGTCTCGTTCAGGAGCTGGTGGATAACAGCATTGATGAAGCACTTGCCGGTTATTGCACCCGCATTGAGGTGACAATTCACATCGATAATAGTGTAACGGTAAAGGACAATGGGCGAGGAATTCCTGTTGACATTCACAAGAGGCTGGGCCGTCCTGCTCTTGAGGTAGTTATGACCAAACTCCATTCCGGGGGCAAGTTTGATAATCGGACCTACAAAGTATCCGGAGGTCTTCACGGAGTTGGGTTATCCGTTGTTAATGCTCTGTCTGAAATCGTGGAACTGGAGATTCGGCGCAACAAACGTGTCTATACTCAGGCCTATGGTCGGGGCAAAGCACTTACAAAGTTAAAAGTCGTGGGGAAAACAAAAGAAACCGGTACGGTCGTAAGATTCAAGCCGGATTCTGAGATTTTTGAATCCACTTTTTTCAGTTTCGATTTACTTACTCAGCGACTCCGGGAGCTATCATTTCTTCATAAGGGAGTATTCATCTCCATATATGATGAGAGAACAGAAAAGAAACATGAATTCCTTTATGAAGGAGGCATTGTCTCTTTTGTTGAATATCTCAGTAAGAACAAGAATTGCATTCATCCAAAACCCATATATTTTGAAGGCACAAGGAATGGAGTTACTGCCGAGGTCGCGGTTCAATATAACGAGGGTTATGCAGAAAACCTCTTCTCATATGCAAATAGTATCAATACCCATGAAGGGGGAACCCATCTCGTCGGTTTTAAGGCTGCGTTGACGAGAACTATAAACTCCTATGCCACAGCCAACAATCTGGTCAAGGGACTGAAAGAAAATCTCAGTGGTGAGGATGTACGGGAGGGGCTGGTGGCTGTGGTGAGCGTAAAACTTCCCGAACCTCAATTTGAGGGCCAAACCAAGACGAAACTTGGAAACAGCGAAGTCAAGGGGGTGGTTGAAGGTCTTGTCAATGAAAAGGTCTCTCTTTTTTTTGAGGAGAATCCTAAGATAGCCCGAAGGATAATTGCGAGAGTCGTCGACGCTGCCAGAGCCCGTGAGGCGGCTCGAAAAGCGAGAGAACTAACTCGCCGAAAGGGAATCCTAGAGAGTGATACTCTCCCGGGCAAGCTGGCCGATTGCCAGGAAAAAGATCCCGCCAACAGTGAACTCTACATTGTGGAAGGAGACTCAGCAGGAGGATCTGCCAAGCAAGGGAGGGATCGAACTCATCAGGCCATTCTCCCACTGAAAGGAAAGATTCTTAATGTGGAGAAGGCCCGAGTCGATAAGATGCTTTCCAACGAAGAGATCAAGATTATTATTGCCGCATTGGGGGGTGGAATCGGAAAGGATGAGTATGACGTCTCAAAACTGCGATATCATCATATCATCATCATGACTGACGCTGATGTTGACGGCTCCCACATCCGAACGCTCCTTCTGACCTTCTTTTATCGTCAAATGCCTGAACTTGTTGAGCGCGGTTACCTCTATATTGCACAGCCCCCACTTTTCAAGATACGTGAGGCGAAGAAAGAGCGGTACGTGAGGACTGAGCAAGATATGAGCCGGTTTCTCCTGGCCAGGGCGACCGAGAGAACTAAGGTGAGGGTTGAGAAAAGTGGAAAAGAATTCTCAGGAAGGCAGCTTAAGTCAATGCTCGATAAATTATTCCGGTACCGATATCTGAGAAAGAAGATTCTCAATCGGGGTTATTCTGACAGTCTGATAGATGTTCTCCTTGAGAGTGGCGTCGGGAAACGGGCGTTTTTCGAAGACGAAAAGAAGATCCTCGAAATTCGGAAGGGGTTTTTAGAACGTGGCTTTGAAGCTTCGGAGATTATTAAAGACGAGGAACACAACCTCTATGAATTGGAGATATGGAGAGATGGTGATAGTCATAAGAATTTGCTGAACTGGGAGCTTGTCTCATCAGCCGCTTTTGCAGGTTTGACTGCGTCGTATCGTGAAATCAACGGATTTGAGAAACCCCCGTATATTGTTGACAAGGGAATGAAAATCCGGGTGGAAAATGAGGACGAATTGGTATCGCTCATTGAGGATATCGGCAAGGCAGGTATAACAGTTCAAAGGTACAAAGGGCTCGGTGAAATGAATCCTGATCAACTTTGGGAGACTACAATGAACCCAGCCACGCGTGTTCTCCTTCGGGTGAGAATCGAAGACGCCGTTGAAGCAGACGACATTTTTACAATCCTTATGGGGGATCAGGTTGATCCGAGGCGTCGATTCATCGAAGAGAATGCGCTGAGTGTGGGACAACTCGATATATGAATCTTTATTCAAGGGAATTCTCCTTTGGCGTGATGGTTGCAAGGAGATCGAAAGGGAGCAAGGGAGTATATCTGGGTCAGAATTCGGACGAGGATTCTGGCGTATCCAGATGAGCTATCAAACCGATTCGAGGAAGTCATGAACCTTAAGGAGTTGAAACAGAAGAAGATCGCAGAACTTAACACCATTGCAAAGAACCTGAATGTTGAGGGAGCGAGCGGTCTAAGAAAGCAGGAATTGATTTTCTCCATACTCCAGGCCCAACAGGATAAGAATGGGCTGATCTATGGGGAGGGAGTATTAGAGATTCTCCCTGACGGATTTGGATTCCTCAGGGCACCAGACTACAACTATCTACCGGGTCCGGATGATATTTACATCTCTCCTTCTCAAATTCGAAGATTCAATCTGAGGACGGGAGATACTGTTTCAGGACAGATTCGACCTCCAAAGGATACGGAAAGGTATTTTGCAATGCTCAAGGTTGAATCCGTGAATTATGAGGATCCGGAGAGTGCACGGGATAAAATCCTATTTGATAATCTGACACCCTTCTACCCACAGAGAAAGATCAACCTGGAAACGAATGACGGAGAAAACTATTCGGCCCGCGTCATGGATCTCTTGACACCTATTGGGATGGGACAACGAGGGCTGATTGTTGCTCCTCCAAGGACCGGCAAGACTATGCTTCTTCAGAATATTGCGAACAGTATTACGGGGAATCACTCTAAAATAACCCTTATTGTTCTTCTCATCGACGAGCGACCTGAAGAGGTGACCGATATGGAGCGTTCTGTTCGGGCAGAAGTCATTAGTTCCACTTTTGACGAACCTGCGCAGCGCCACATTCAGGTTGCAGAGATGGTCAGTGAGAAGGCAAAGCGTCTTGTCGAGAATCAGGTGGACGTCGTGATCCTGTTGGACAGTATCACGCGATTGGCGAGGGCTTATAACGCTGTTGTACCTCCCAGTGGAAAAGTCCTTTCTGGAGGTGTTGACTCCAACGCCTTGCATCGGCCCAAGCGGTTCTTCGGGGCTGCAAGGAACATCGAGGAGGGTGGTAGTTTCACCATTATTGCAACTGCCCTGGTTGATACCGGTAGCCGAATGGATGAGGTGATCTTCGAGGAGTTCAAGGGCACAGGCAATCTCGAAATCCACCTGGATCGGAGGTTAGTCGACAGGAGAGTGTTTCCGAGTATCGACATCCAAAAATCTGGAACGAGAAAGGAAGAACTCCTTCTTGACCCACAGACGTTGAACCGAATCTGGCTCCTCAGGAAGGTTCTCCAACCGATGAATACGGTTGAGAGTATGGAGTTTCTCCTCGAAAAGTTACGGGGGACTTCTAACAATCAGGCATTTCTAGACTCCATGAATCAGTGAGAGAGTATGATAATTATGTTGAAAATATCGTGGAATCTAGGTAGTTTTACTCCCGGAATCTATGATCGGGGGGTGGGATCGTGAAAAAGGACATTCATCCGAAGCTCTATGAGACGGTTATCACCTGTGCTTGTGGTGCGACTTATGAGACAGTCGATACAAAGGAGAAGATTCGTGTAGAAATCTGTTCTAGCTGTCATCCGTTCTTTACTGGAAAGCAGAAACTGGTAGATAGCGCTGGTAGGATAGACAAGTTCAAAAAGAAATACGCACGAAGGGACAAAAAGGAACCCTAGGTTACCCTCCTGACATACATCCCTCTACCCTCTTTGACTGAGAATCGTAATATGAGGACTTCTCGCCCGTTGAGAGGATTTCCCCGAATTACCGACACTCATGACATTCTTGGATAGCTCCTCTTTTCCAAGGGGAATATCTGGCAGTTCAAAGACGCTGTCCCGTTCCCTCAAAATCGGTTGTCGGTGGGTCAATTGGGGGAGTACGCTGGAGGAAACGATTCATCGATTATCGAAGAACCCGCGAGAGAACAAAACAAAAAGGCCTTGCTCGGCGAAATCTTGAGGAAGGCACATTTTGGGGAAGATGATGTTAAACAAGCTGGAAGAAATTGAAGATCGGTATGAAGAGCTCAACAGGCTTCTCAGCGAGCCAGAAATAATGGAAAATCTGGAGACGTATCAGAAACTCGCAAGAGAGTTTTCTGAACTGGAGAAGACGGTTGTTTCCTACCGTAAGTACAAGAAGATGGGTGAGGAGATTGAAGAGAACAAAAAACTCCTGAGGGAGTCGGATGAAGAAATCCGCCGACTGGCCAGAGAGGAGATCGGGGAGCTTGAGAAAAGAATGGCTGATGTTGAGCATGCTCTGAGGATTCTACTCATTCCTAAGGATCCTAATGACGACAAGAACATTTTTCTTGAAATTCGCGCAGGAACTGGGGGTGAGGAGGCGACCCTTTTTGCGGCTGATCTCTTTCGCATGTATGCCAAATATAGTGAGCTACAGAACTGGAGAATCGACATTATGAACCAGAACGAGACGGGGGTCGGAGGTTTCAAAGAGATTATCGCCTTGATTGAGGGCCGAGGTGCATATAGTCAGCTGAAATATGAGAGTGGCGTTCATCGTGTGCAACGGGTTCCCACGACCGAATCACAGGGGCGAGTTCATACTTCCGCCGTGACGGTCGCGGTCTTGCCGGAAGCTGATGAGGTCGAAGTGGATATCGATCCAGGAGATCTCCGAATAGACGTTTTCCGGTCTTCTGGGCCTGGCGGGCAGAGTGTCAATACCACCGATTCGGCAGTGAGAGTGACCCACATTCCGACGGCTTTGGTGGTAACTTGCCAGGATGAGAAATCGCAACATAAAAACAAGGCAAAGGCCTTAAAAGTCCTCCGATCGAAATTGCTTGATTTGCAGGTCTCAGAGCAACAAATGAAGATTTCAGAGAAACGAAGGTCGATGGTTGGGACGGGAGACCGGAGCGAGAGGATTCGGACATACAATTTCCCTCAAAACCGCGTGACAGACCACCGGATTGGGATGACGCTTTATAAGCTCAATGAGATCCTCGAGGGCAACATTCAAAGAATCATCGATGCAGTGAGTGCTCATTTTCAGGCCGAAGCATTGAAAAAGCAAATGGGTAACGAAAATTGGCCAAAGAACGCTGGACCGTCTTGAGGGTTCTCGATTGGACCCAGAAGTATCTGCAGGAGAAGGGTATTTCAGGTGCTCGATTGGAGTCAGAACTGCTGTTATCACAAATTCTGGAACTCGATCGGGTTGGGCTCTATCTTAATTACGACATGGCCCTCTCCTCAAATGAACTGAGCCGCTTGAGGGGCTTTATTCAGAGGAGAATCAAAGGTGAGCCACTCCAATACATCACGGAACATCAGGAATTCTGGTCGATCCCTTTCAAAGTTGGCCCCCAGGTATTGATCCCTCGGCCGGAAACAGAGATTCTCGTTGAGGAGGCTCTCCGTGTAATCGAACTGGAAAGATGGGATGAGCCCAGAATCGTTGAGGTGGGAACCGGGTGTGGAGCCATTGCGATTTCGATCGCTAAGTCCGTTCCCTCTGCGAGGGTGATGGCAACGGAGTTGTCTTGGGAAGCAATTGCTTTGGCCCGAGAGAATGCCACAACTCAAGACGTGAGTTCCAGAATATTTTTTGTTAGAGGAGACCTGTTGTCCTTCGGAAAGGCTGGGAAGACGGGGAGATGGAACTTGATTATCTCGAACCCTCCATACATTAAACGGGGCGACATAGGCAGTCTCCAACGGGAGATCCGGGATTTTGAACCTCGGGAGGCCATTGATGGTGGCATCGACGGCCTCGATTTTTATCGGAGGTTTTTCGTTGATGCCCCCCCCTGTCTCGGGAAGGAGGGATGGCTGATCCTTGAAATCGGGGCGGATCAGGGAGAAGATGTCCTTCAAATGATGGAACAATTAGGAGGATTTAAAGAGAGGAGAATTGTCTCAGACTACTCAGGAAAAAGCCGGGCCATCATCGCCCAGAAAGCAGGGCAATAGTCTTGCCATGAGGACCAGATGGTTATAAGAAATGAGGGGCCAAGAATTTCAGGGAATGGAGGGAGGTTTTGAAGAAGATCATCATCGAGGGTGGTACCCGCCTCATCGGAGACGTTTCCATTAGCGGGTCGAAAAACTCGGCGCTCCCGCTATTTGCCGCCAGCATACTCTGTCAGGGTTTCAACTTCTTTTACAATGTTCCGAATCTAAGGGATGTTGTGACGATACAGAAGGTCCTTGAGAATCTGGGTGTTCAATTAACCAGGAAGGGTGATGGTTCTGTGCGAGTGGACAGCTCCGGTTTGAGTGGAGACGAAGCCCCTTACGACCTCGTTAAGACAATGCGGGCATCCATTCTCGTTCTGGGGCCGCTGGTTGCAAGAAGGGGAAAGGCCGTTGTCTCGCTACCTGGTGGATGTGCCATTGGGGCGCGTCCGGTCAACCTTCACCTGAGAGGGCTTGAGGTTCTGGGGGCCAAAATTGAATTGAAACACGGGTATATCTTTGCCAAAGCCGATCGTTTGAGAGGAGGCCACATCTACCTTGATATCCCAACAGTCACAGGAACAGAGAATCTGATGATGGCAGCCACACTCGCCCGTGGAGTGACGATTATCGAAAATGCTGCTCAGGAGCCTGAGATAACAGAGCTTGCGATCGTTTTAAAGAGGATGGGAGCGAAGATTTCTGGTGAGGGAACGAGCGTGCTCCGCGTTGAGGGTGTTGACGAGCTTCACGGTGGGGAGCACACCATTATGCCTGATCGTATCGAGGCCGGGACTTTTATGGTGGCCGCAGCACTGACGCAAGGGAACCTTCGCCTCTTAAATTGTCCTCTGTCAAATCTTGAGGCGCTTGTGAACAAGCTGCGTGAGGCCGGCATTGAAATCTACTCTGATGGAAAGGCTGTAAAGGTCATTGGTAACAATCGCATCCGGAGTGTAGACGTAAAGACGCTCCCTTACCCAGGCTTTCCGACGGACATGCAGGCGCAAATTATGGTTCTTATGTGCCTCGCGCGAGGACTGAGTGTGATTACGGAGACGATTTTCGAGAACCGCTTTATTCATGTAAGTGAATTGAGGCGAATGGGAGCGGATATAAAGATCGAATCGAATAGCGCGATCGTGACAGGCGTCAAACAGTTGAGTGGGGCTCAGGTCATGGCAACGGATCTCAGGGCAAGTGCCTCTCTTGTGCTGGCAGGGCTCGCCGCTGAGGGGGTCACTGAGGTTGCCAGGGTATATCATTTAGATCGGGGATACGAAAACCTAGAGAGTAAGTTGTCTCAGGTAGGCGCAAAGATCAGGAGAGTCTGAGAGGCACAGAAGGTTAGGTGGGTTGCGTTTTTTTGGCCAGTGAGAGAAGCTGAAGGATTCTGGAGAGTTCCATTCAAGGGTTGTTGACAGAGAGGGAACGGGATGAACAGGAGCAGAAGACTCTGCTTACCGATTTTTGCATGGGCGGTTGGAATTTTGCTCATGACCTGCAATGGGCCGAGAACCTTACAAGAGAGTGAGTCGGTATCTCCAACCCTTAGGGACCCCGGGGTTATCGCTCTGGTTCCTTTTTTTGTGAGCCGCCCAGATACACCCGGCCAGCAGTTGGTTCGTTGTCCGAGATGTGAAGGATACATGACGGTTGGGGAAATTGCCCCAGAGGCTCCTCAGGTGATTACGAGCCTTTTTAGGCGGGCGTTGAGTCGTGATGGATATACCTTGATCGCTCCCGAAATGGTCGATAAGTTGCTACCTGCACTGGTGAATCTCGAGGAAAATCCTGAAGTTTTGGCCAAGACGCTTGCCTCGCCAGTCAAGGCTAACACCGTGCTCATGGGGTGGATTTTTAGATATAAAGAGAGAATCGGCAGTGACTGGGGCGCCCGAGAGCCGGCGTCTGTTGCTTTCGCTGTTTTTCTGTTTGATGGGCAGAACGGAAGAATGCTATGGCGCACGAAATTTGACGAGACCCAAAGGCCTCTCTCTGAGAATGTTCTTGGCTTACCTGCGTTTCTTAGACGAGGTGGAAGGTGGGTCGATGCGAGCGGGTTAGCATCGGATGGAGTCAACGTTGTCCTAATGAAATTTCCAGGTAGAGACCAGATAAGAGTGAATCGCTAAGGGCAATGCGGTCAGGAATCTTAGGGGAGGGGATAGGCACGAATCGACAGGAGGATTGAGGAGATCATTGTCCAGCGCCACGGAAGATCCACGGGGAGACCGCTTTACTCGCCACTTCATCATATTCCTCTCGACAGGTATCTATTCTGGCTATGCTCCGTTTGCCCCGGGTACGGCCGGAACTATGGTGGCGGTGCCCCTGTATATCGTCTTTTGCAGGCTTCCTCATATTGCCTATGGAGTGACGGTAGTCGCCTTCTTGTTCATGTCCTGTTGGCTTTGTAGGGCAGCCGAGTCGATTCTCCTGAAGCGCGACAGCGAACGAATTGTGATTGATGAGATTGGCGGGTTCCTGGTAGCAATGGCATTTTTGCCTCCGGCCCCGTTGTATATACTCCTGGGATTCCTGCTGTTTCGTTTCTTCGATATTGTGAAGCCTTTTCCTGCTAGGCGGCTTGAGGCCCTGAGATGGGGATATGGAGTTGTGGTTGATGACGTCGTCGCAGGGATTTACACGAATCTCCTACTCCAGGGTTTTATTCTCCTGATCGAGCGTAAACCTCCCCTCTCATTTTTCTGATATGGTTTGTGCTCTGCCGCGTGCTTCTCCACTGGAGTTGCCCGAGTCTCCCCCAAAGAGTTCTCCCGTCCAAAAATTGAGAAATCTCTTCAAGATTACCTGATACCATTCGTTTCAATGCTGGCCAACTGGCTTCTCTAGGCCCGAAGGCGTCCACTAGGGGTAACTCGTGGAGTTTCCTGAGCCTTACAAGCAAGAAATTCTCAACCTTCTGATGTTTCGCGACAATTTTGAACCTTTTGATTGGACCCTCATATCCCTTCGCTCCCTTGCTTTCGCGTTGACCCTCGCGGGGCTCACAGGTGGGGAATTCTTGCCCTTTCCCCGCTCTGAAGGCGGGGTTTTCCCCTTACGTTCGGCTGAGCTCACGTCGAAGCCTGCTCGCCCTCAATAGGTCCCCCAACACTTCCGCAAACGTCCCTCAGGGACATGAGCGTCCACAAAACTCAGGAAACTCGACGGGTAACTCTCATCGACAACCGGTTTTTCCTGGAAAATCGGGAAACTCCAAGAGTTTTTTTTCTTGACAAACAATGGTCGATACTTTAACATTGTGCACATTATCACATACTCCCGGCATTGAAAGTCTGTGGCTGGCTGCTAGAGGACACGATAAAAGGAGTACATTTTGGATGAATGAGAACGGGGATCGATTTGCGTAATTTCTGAGGAACTCGTGGTTAATGGACAAACCGACAATCGTGAGGGAGGAGGACATCAATGGCGCTGAAAGGTCTTGATCCAACAAAAATGGCAGATTGGCAGATTGCGGAAACTGTCGAGAAGGACATGAAATCTGTTTTCCAGTTGGCTGAGGAGATGGGTCTTGAAAAAGACGAATTGATTCCCATGGGGCATACACTGGGCAAGATCGATTTCATGAAAGTTCTGGACCGGTTGAAAGATCGGCCAAATGCGAAATACATCGAGGTAACGGCCATCACGCCCACACCTCTGGGCGAGGGCAAGACCACCACATCGATGGGGTTGGTACCAGGACTCGCTCTCAGGGGTAAGAATGTCACAGGCGCGATCCGGCAACCCTCTGGCGGACCGACATTTAATATCAAGGGAAGCGCCGCCGGTGGCGGGCTGTCACAGTGTATCCCCCTGACAGCCTTTTCCCTAGGACTGACAGGTGACATAGACAACGTAACCAATGCCCACAATCTGGCCATGGTAGCCGTAACTTCACGGCTTCAGCATGAGTTCAACTATGACGATAAAACACTTGCCAAGAAAGGCCTGAAGCGACTGAATATCGATCCGCGAAACGTGGAGATGAGGTGGATCATGGATTTCTGTGCCCAGGCGCTCAGGGATATTATCATTGGAATTGGGGAAAAGATGGACGGGTTCATGATGCAGTCGGGTTTTGCCATCTCGGTAAGCTCCGAAATCATGGCGATTCTCTCCGTCTTCAAAGACCTGAAGGATCTTCGGGAGCGGATTGGTCGGGTTGTGGTCGCCTACGATAAACAGGGTAAGCCTATCACGACCACGGATCTTGAGGTGGCAGGTGCTATGACCGCTTGGATGGTGAAAGCCATGAACCCCAATCTACTTCAATCTCTGGAGGGTCAGCCCGTCTTGGTCCATGCAGGTCCGTTTGCCAATATTGCCGTGGGCCAGTCTTCTATCGTAGCCGATGAGGTCTGCCTGAAGCTGTCTGACTATCACGTCACCGAGAGCGGTTTCGGTGCTGATATTGGTTTCGAAAAATTCTGGAACATCAAATGTCGATTCAGTGGTCTGATCCCTCACTGTTCGGTTATTGTTTCGACCATCCGGGCTCTTAAGATGCATGGTGGTGGCCCCAGAGTTGCACCAGGGCAGCCTTTGGATCCGGCCTATACAAGCGAGAATCTTGAACTGCTAGAAAAAGGTATACCGAATGTGATTACCCACATTGAAACCGTCAAGAAGGCAGGGATCAACCCGGTGGTCTGTATCAACAGCTTCCATACCGATACGAAGGATGAGATTGCTCTGTTAAGAAAGCATTGTGAGGCGGCGGGGGCAAGGGTGGCTGTCTCCGAACACTGGTTGAAAGGGGGTGAGGGCGCTCTTGAGTTGGCCGATGCTGTCGTCGAGGCGTGCGATGAAAAGTCCAACTTCAAATTCCTCTATCCCGATGAAATGCCCCTCCGTCAACGCATCGAAACAATCGCCAAGGAGGTATACGGGGCCGGCGGAGTGAGTTACACAACTATGGCTGAGGGGAAGGCCAAGCGCATGGAAGCCGATCCTGAGTTGAGCAAGCTTGCGACCTGCATGGTGAAGACCCATCTGAGCCTTACCCATGACCCAACAATCAAGGGAGCACCCAAGGGCTGGACCCTTCCGATTCGGGATATTCTGACCTATCGAGGAGCGGGTTTTGTTGTACCCGTAGCGGGGGATATTCGTCTGATGCCTGGAACCGCCTCTGATCCTGCCTTCCGAAGAGTTGATGTCGATGTCAAAACAGGCAAGGTAAAGGGACTCTTTTAGATAAAAGCGTTAAGGATCGATGATGGCTGGTTAGCCCGCCCTAGGGCGAGGTAACCCGTTTTCCTTGAAAAGGTTGCACCGGAACAGATATAATTAATTGTGTTCTCGATTCCGTGTATTTGACTGCCTGGATGCCATCATCGCTCTGCTCTTATTCCCCTCCTATGGACTAGCACACGAAGATCCTAAGCTTCTTTATCTCGCCTTCCGATCGGGGCGTGCGTAATACGAGGGAGAAAATCGAGGTTACAAGACGGGTAAATGTCCGTTAACTAGGGGCATTGGGACGCAATTTAAGAATAGAGAAAACCGTGTCTTTCACGATTGCTGTTTCAGGAAAAGGGGGAACCGGAAAGACTACCATTGCAGGATTGCTGGTCAGATACCTCTTGGAAGAAGGGAAGAAACCGGTTCTCGCTGTAGATGCGGATGCCAATGCAAATCTCAACGAAGTATTGGGTGTTCAGATTGGGCCAACAATCGGCGAAGCCAGGGATCTGATGAAAAAAGACGTCCCTGTGGGAATGACGAAAGACGTCTGGTTTGAATATAAGATCCAAGAGGCTTTGGTCGAGAAACAGGGATTCGATCTGATTGCGATGGGCAGACCCGAGGGACCCGGGTGTTACTGCGCTGCCAATACTCTGGCTCGGAAATGCATTGATCTTCTCGCAGGGAACTATCCCTATGTAGTGATCGACAATGAAGCAGGGATGGAGCACTTCAGCCGGATGACGACTCGGACCGTGGATCTGCTTTTTATCATATCTGACCCGACGGTCCGTGGGGTCATTACCGCGGCGCGAATAAGAGATCTCATAGAGGAACTCAACCTCGAGGTCCAGCAATCCTTTCTCGTGGTGAATCGCGTCCAAAATGGTTTGCAGCCTGAGATTACCGCTCAGGCCAGTAAGCTGTCTTTGCCTCTTGGGGGATTGATTCCTGCTGACCCGGTCGTATACGAATTCGATCTGGAGGGAAAACCTACCTTCACACTTCCTCAGGATTCAAAAGCCCTTCGATCGTCTTGGGAGATATTCGAAAGACTGGTTCCATAGGGCGGCACGGGTAAATAAAGCGACCGAGTGACCTCGGGCTTGAATAGATTTCGTGTTGCAGAGTTCGAAAAATCCAGAAGCTTATCCGGCAAGTTGATAACTGGGTCAAAAGAGGCTAGATCTCGAAAAGGGGAGTAGGCAATGGTAGCAAAGATTATCAGCGGTAAAGAAGTCGCCAAACAGATTCGAGAAGAGCTCAAAGCTGAAGTCGAAAAACTGAAAGAAACTCATGATGTGGAGCCCGGCCTCGTCACGATTCTGGTCGGTGAAAACCCGGCGTCGGTAAGCTACGTAACCGCCAAACAGAAAACCGCCCATGAACTTGGTTTTCACTCAGTCCAGGACAATCAGCCCGAGAATATGACGGAGCATGATCTTTTGGCACTTATCGAGATGTATAATAAGGATCCCAAGATTCACGGCATTCTGGTTCAGCTACCCCTGCCCAAGCATATCAACGAGAATAAGGTTCTCTACGCTATCGATCCGAAAAAGGATGTGGATGGATTTCATCCGGTCAATGTGGGTAAATTGATGATAGGAGAGCCCGATTATCTGCCCTGCACGCCAGCCGGCATTCAGCAACTTCTGGTTCGCTCAGGTGCGCAGATAGAGGGAGCCGAAGTGGTGGTGGTAGGCAGGAGTAATATTGTTGGGAAACCGATCGCCAACATTCTGCTGCAGAAAGCCGAAGGAGCAAATGCCACGGTAACCATTTGCCACACAAGAACCAAGGATATGGCCTTCCACACTCGAAGAGCGGATATTCTGATTGTAGCTGCAGGAAGACCCAAGGCGATCACTGCCGACATGGTGAAGGAAGGGGTGGTGGTTATTGATGTGGGGGTGAATCGCATCGGGAAGACTCCCGAAGGAAAGGCCAAACTCTGCGGCGATGTGGATTTCGAAGCTGTCAAAGAAAAAGCGAGCATGATTACCCCGGTTCCGGGAGGCGTCGGGCCCATGACGATCACTATGTTAATGATGAATACCGTCAGGGCAGCAAAACTTGCCGCCGAAGCTGCATAGACCAGGGGTGGCCGATCGGAGAGGTTCTTGGACTCGGTTTGTGAAAGATTATACAAGAGGAGGCGTTATGAAGGAGAAGCTCGAGGAGAAGAAGAGTTTTGATGGGAAGAAGGTCAAGGTTGTCGGGGCCACGTTTGATAAGGGGAAGCCGGATTCACCCTACTATTGGCGAAAGAAACTGAGATCGCGAGATGAGATCCTTGAATATCTTAGAACTGGAGAGAGGTACTGGTTTAACGAAGAATGGTATGGCAGTGAGAAACGAAAGACGCCAGCCTAATATCCTATGAGCGGGGGAGGTGATGAGCGTGGCTTTTGAAACACCGAAAATCACGTATACGGGAAAAATCAAGAGTATCGCAATCGGAAAGGGCGACCAAGCCATCCTTCTCGGAGATGAAAGCTCATATCCCTTTCATCTATTTGAGGGTGAAATGCCAAATACCCCTCGGATAGCCATGGAGGTGTACGATGTGGCTCCTGAGGATTGGGCAGAGGCTGCCCTGAAGCCCTTTACTGGTGTGACAGAGGATCCTGTGGCTTGGGCAAAGAGAAATGTAGAGGAGTACAAAGCCGACATGGTCTGCCTTCATCTGATCAGCACCGACCCCAATGGTCTCGATCGCCCGGCCGACGAAGCCGCCCAAACAGCGAAAAAGGTAGCCGATGCCGTTGATGTCCCACTGATTGTTTGGGGTGTAGACAATGATGATAAGGACGCTGAGGTGCTCCGAAAAGTGGCTGAGGTCTGTGAGGGCAAGCATCTGATAATTGGTCCAGTGGTGGAGGGGAATTACAAGCAAGTGGGAGCCGGCGCCATAGGATACAAACACACAGCCATTGCCTCTACCCCGATTGATATTAATCTAGCCAAACAACTCAACATTCTCTTGGGTAATCTCGGTGTTCCCGATGAACAGATCATTGTCGATCCAACCACGGGTGGACTGGGATATGGAATCGAGTACACCTATTCGGTGATGGAGCGAATACGAATGGCTGCGCTCACTCAGCAGGATGAGCGTCTTCAGTTCCCGATGATCTGTAATCTTGCGAGAGAGGTCTGGAAAACGAAAGAGGCAAAATTGACTGCAGAGGAAGCTCCAACCATGGGGGATCCTGAAAAGCGTGGAATACTCATGGAGGGGGTGACTGCGGTTGTTCTCCTTCTTGCCGGTGCCGACATTTTGGTCATGCGACATCCAGAGGCGGTTAAACTGGTCAGAGAGATGATCGGCGAATTGATGGCAGCCGCGTAGTCGTCACAAAAGACGGAAGTGAGTAGGAGGCTTACTATGGCAGAGAAAGAAACGAAGAGTGTGGATCAGGCCAGTGTGGAAATGATCGAGAAGGCAGCGGCTGACGGGGTAACGACCGTCTTCGATCGGGCTGCTAAGATGAAGCCTTGCCCTATCGGGGCAGAGGGAAGCTGTTGTAAGCATTGTTCGATGGGGCCTTGCCGTGTTCAGGTTCCAAAGAAAGAGGGTGTTCCGAGGCCTGTCGGTGTCTGTGGTGCGACGGCTGAGACGATTTCAGCAAGAAACTTCGCCCGCATGGTCGCTGCTGGAGCGGCCTCTCACGGGGATCACGCCCGGAGTGTCGCGGAGCTCTTCCTGGCGACCGCGAAGGGCGAGGTTTCAGACTTTGAGATTAGGGATGAGCAAAAACTCTACCAGATAGCCATGGATTTTGGAGTGGAGATCGGCAACCGTGACCTCAAGGATATTGCTATTGAGGTAGGAGAGATGGCCTTGGCGGAGTTCGGCCGTCAAGAAGGAGAAATTCTCTTCGCCAAGCGGGCCCCTTTGAAACGCCAGGAACTGTGGCGTGAGACGGGGACCATGCCCCGGGGAATTGACCGGGAAGTGGTTGAGCTCATGCATCGGACCCATATGGGGGTGGATCAGGATTACCAGAGCCTGCTCAATGCAGCTGCTCGGTGTGCATTGTCTGACGGCTGGGGAGGGTCCATGATATCCACGGAGCTTCAAGACGTTCTCTTTGGGGACCCCGTGCCAGTGGCAAGCCAGATCAACCTGGGAGCGCTCAAGGAGGATCATGTCAATGTGGTGGTTCACGGCCATGAGCCGCTCCTTCCAGAGATGATGGTTCTGGCATCGCAGGATCCCGAGCTCCAGAAGTATGCGCAGTCGAAAGGGGCCAAGGGGCTCAATCTCGCCGGAATGTGCTGCAGTGCCAATGAGATCCTCATGCGTCATGGAATTCCGGTGGCCGGTAACTTCCTACAGCAGGAGCTTGCCATTATTACCGGAGCAGTCGAAGCGATGACTGTGGATGTTCAGTGTGAAATGCAGTCACTGGTCGACGTGGCCAAATGCTATCACACCAAACTCATCACGACCGACCCGAGGGCCCATATTGAGGGGGCCACGCACATTGAATTCAGCCATGACGATGGCCTCAATGTTGCCAAAAGAATAATCCGTGAAGCAATCGACAACTTTTCAAACCGAAAAGCCGAGGTTCAAATACCTTCCCAAACCGTTGATACAGTGGTCGGATTCAGCCACGAAACCATCAACTATCTGCTAGGAGGGCTCTACCGGGCCTCTTATCGTCCTCTCAATGATAATATCATCAATGGTCGGATTCGGGGAATTGCCGGTGTTGTTGGGTGTAACAATGCTCGGACAGTTCACGATGACGACCACCTTAAGATGATTCTCGAGTTGGTCGGAAACGATGTGATTGTCCTCACCACCGGCTGCAGTGCCATGGCTGCTGGAAAGTACGGCCTCTTAACACCTGAGGCAGCCCATAAGCACGCCGGTAAGGGACTCGCCTCAGTCTGTGAAGCTGTTGGGATCCCACCGGTTCTTCACATGGGAGCGTGCGTCGATAATAGCCGCATACTCATGGCTGCCACGGCCGTCGTCAAGGATGGAGGCCTCGGGGACGACATCAGCGACCTCCCCGCAGCTGGTGCTGCGCCAGAGTGGATGAGCGAGAAGGCGATTACGATCGGCCAGTACTTTGTTTCGTCGGGTGTCTATACGGTGTTCGGCGTCACCTGGCCTACCCTCGGCAACGAGGAGGTCACAAAGCATCTCTTCGAGGGATTCGAAGAGATCTTCAAGGGTAAATGGGATTTTGAGGCAGATCCCGTCAAAGCAGCTGGAAAGATGATCGAACATATCGATTCGAAGCGAAAAGCCCTGGGAATCGACAAAAAGAGAGAACGTGTTCTCTATGACATGGCCAAACGGCGTGAACTGGAGGCCGCCTAGTGACAATATCGTGTCGAAGGAGGAGCTAAAGTGTCGAAGATAATCTGTTCAGCTGCTATCAGAGGAGCCCACAAGGTTGTTGAGAAAGCCGAGAAAGAGTGGAAAGAGGCCATGGATAAATGGGGGGCCACTGAACCGGTCGGGTTTCCCAACACCGCATATTACCTGCCGATTGTCTACGCCATCCTCGGCATCCCTGTGGAGAAGCTGGGGGATATGGAGCCGGTCCTCGATCGGTGTCGAATCCTCTTACCACCTCTGGTCAAGGAGAACTCACCCCTTCCATACCTGGCTCCAGCCCTTGATGCCGGTATGGCCACCTTTTTTGCTGAAGAAATCATCGAGGCAATTCGGTATCTAAAAGAGCCAAATTTTTATACAAAGCAGGAGGACCCGACAGATGATAACCTCTGGCTCGGAGCTGCTGACGACGTGATTTTGAGGAAGCGGGGAATCGAGTTTGTCGATGGAACGGCTCCCGGGTTTGCAGCCATCGCCGGTGCGGCTCCGGATCCTGAGACGGCAAAGAATATAGCTATCGAGCTACAAGAGAAGAACCTCTACGTTTTCATGTGTGCGGAGAACGAGGGGAAACGGTTCAGTGAACAGCTTATAGAGGCAGGTGTCCAGATTGGATGGCCCACGAGGCTGGTCTCCTTTGGCCCGGACATCAGCGCCGCAGTTTTTGCTATGGGGTTCGCCTGTCGGGTCGCAATGTCCTTTGGTGGGGTGAAGCCCGGTCAGTTCCGGAGGAACCTCATTTACAACAAAGACCGAACATTTGCCTTTGTGATGCCCCTCGGTTTTGTATCGGACGAGTGGTATGCTAACGCGGCCGGTGCCATCAACTGGGGTTTCCCGACCATTGCCGATACACCAATCCCCGAGGTACTTCCGACAGGTATTTGCACGTACGAACACGTCGTTTCCAATGTGCCCCACGACCAGATTGTTCGGCGGTCCGTCGAGGTGAGGGGACTCAAGGTCGCTGTCTCGGAAGTTCCCGTTCCTGTCTCATATGGCCCTGCTTTCGAGGGGGAGCGGGTCCGGGGAGACGACATTCACCTCGAAATGGGCGGTGGGAAAACCCACGCTGTCGAATGGATCACAACCCAAGAAATGGACCAAGTGGAAGACGGGAAGATTGAAGTGATTGGACCCAATATCACCGATGTCCAGGCTCCAGGCCAGCTACCGATTGCTATTGTTGGTGAGGTTGCAGGGCGGAATTTCGAGGAGGATTTCGAGCCTATCCTGGAACGACAGATTCACCACCTCATCAATTATGCTCAGGGGGTGATGCACATTGGTCAGCGGGATATCGCCTGGATCCGGATCAGTAAGCAGGCCGTCGAGAAGGGCTTCAAACTAGAGCACCTGGGTAAGATTCTCCATGCCAAACTCCACCAGGACTTTGGGGTCACCTTCGACAAGATTCAGGTGAAGATCTACACCGAAGAGGAGAGGGTGAATAAGATTCTGGAGGAGGCCCGGGCAGTCTATGCCAAGCGGGATGCGCGGATTGAAGGCATGACCGATGAGACGACGGATATTTTCTACTCCTGCACCCTGTGTCAGTCCTTTGCCCCCAATCATGTCTGCATCATCAGTCCTGAGCGAACCGGACTCTGCGGCGCCTATAACTGGATGGACTGTAAGGCCTCGTACGAGATCAACCCCACAGGTCCTAACCAACCCGTAGAAAAGGGGGAAGTTATTGATGAGAACCTAGGTCAATGGAAAGGATGCAATGAATTTTTGCACAAGGCATCTCGGGGGACCTTCGATCATTACAACTTTTACAGCATTGTCAATGATCCCATGACGACATGCGGGTGCTGTGAGTGCATTGCGGCAGTCCTTCCGATGTGCAATGGGATCATGACGGTGAACCGCGACTATCTGGGAATGACCCCCTGCGGCATGAAATTCACCACGCTTGCCGGTTCCGTCGGCGGTGGCGTCATTACGCCCGGGTTCGTTGGGCATGGAAAGTACAACATCACCCAGAGAAAATTTCTCCGTGCTGAAGGGGGAATACAGCGAATCGTGTGGATGCCCAAGATGCTCAAGGAGGAGATCAAAGAGCGGTTCGACAATCGGGCTGAGGAAATGGGTATCCCTGATCTTATGGAAAGGATCGCCGACGAGACGATTGGTGAGACAGAAGAGGATATCCTTCCCTTTCTTGAGGAAAAACAGCATCCTGCTCTAACCATGGATCCCATCCTCGGATAATCTTTTTCATCTTGGGGATTCCCGTATGATGCGGGTCAGCCCCGGGGGGTCATTTGTGAATAAGGCGGGGTCGTCTTTCTTATAGAGGAAAAGGAGGAAAAGGTATGGCACTCACCGGAATCCAGATATTTAAACTGCTTCCAAAGACCAACTGCGGCGAGTGTGGAGTTCCTACGTGTCTGGCTTTTGCCATGGCCTTGGCGGCAGGGAAGGCAGAACTGGCATCGTGCCCGTATGTTTCAGACGAGGCAAAGGCGCAGTTAGCAGAAGCCTCAGCACCTCCCATCAGGCCCTTGGCAATCGGTACGGGTGACAATGCAGTGAAGATCGGGGGCGAGACCGTTCTGTTTCGTCACGAGAAGACCTTTGTTAATCCACCTGGCCTTGCCGTTCTTGTCAGTGATGGAATGGATGATGCGGAAATCAGTGGTAGGCTGAAACGTTTCAATGAGTTGAAGTTTGAACGAGTGGGTCTCACGCTGAGGCCTGAACTCGTGGCTGTGAAGGATGAATCTGGGGATGCAACCAAATTTGTTGGACTGATCGAGAGGGTGAAAAAAGAAACCGATGCATGTCTGATTTTGATGAGTGAAAAGACCGATGTCTTGGCTGCCGGAGTTAAAGCGTGTGCCGAACGTGTTCCGCTGATCTACGCAGTGACCGATGGAAACGTTGATGCCCTTGCTGGGTTGGCCAAAGAACACAATTGTCCCCTGGCTGTGAAGGCGAAGGATCTCGATGAACTCTCTCAACTTACAGCCAAACTCGATCAGGCGGGCATCAAGGATATCGTGCTGGACCCAGGGTCCAGGGGGTTCCGAAAGGCATTTGAGGATGAGGTTTTCATCCGTCGAGCGGCTCTTCAACAGAAGTTTCGGCCACTCGGATACCCCACCATCACTTTTCCCTGTGAAATGACCGACGATCCGATGAAAGAAACACTCTATGCAGCGGCATTTATCGCCAAATATGGGGGCATCATTGTCCTTTCCGATTTTCATGGGTATGGCCTCTTCCCCCTGCTGGTGGAGCGCATGAATATCTACACCGATCCACAACGGCCCATGACGATGAAGCAGGGGATCTACGAGGTTGGAAATCCGGATGAGAATTCCCCTCTCATGATCACCACAAATTTTGCGCTCACCTACTTTATCGTATCGGGTGAGATCGAAGCGAGCCGTATTCCCAGCTATCTCTTGGTGATGGATACAGAGGGTCTTTCCGTCTTGACTGCCTGGGCGGCAGGCAAGTTTGTGGGAGACGCCATGGGGATGTTCATCAAAAAGTCGGGAATTGAGGAGAAAGTCAAAAAGAAGCGAATCATCATTCCCGGCCTCGTTGCGGCAGTCAGTGGTGATCTGGAAGAGGAGTTGGGTTCGGATTGGGAAGTGGCCATCGGACCGAGAGAAGCCGCCCACATTTCAGCTTTCCTGAAGGCAAAATAAGTTCCCGGGCGTTGGGAGCCCCATACCAGTCATCCAATCACTTCAATGTTTGGCGACGAGTGCCTACGGACAACCGACACCCTGAGATCTGGCCCTTGAGCAGAAACTCGCGACTTTTCAAAAGGATGGGTAGATTTCCATGGACATTTAGAATGGCCGTATTAAAGGAGGGACATGATGGAACTCATCGGTGAAAACGTCAATGTCATGGTCACAAAGATCGGAACAGCCATGAAGGAGCGTGACGCAAAGACGATTCAGGATCTCGCTGTTGCCGAGGCCGAGGCGGGGATGGATTATCTGGATATCAATCTGGGACCAGCCCGAAAGGGAGGGGCTGAATTGATGGAGTGGATGGTGAAAACCATCCAGGAGGTCGTCGATCTTCCGCTCTACCTAGACACAACCAACGTCGAGGCGATTGAGGCTGGGTTAAGGGTTTACAAGAATAAGAGGGGGAAGGCCGTGATCAATTCGATCATGGCTAGGCCCGAAAGGATGGAGGCAGAGCTTCCTCTGGCCAAGAAGTACGACGCAGGCTTTGTGGCTCTTCTGTGGGGTCCCGAAGGGATGCCTAGAGATGAGGCTGAAAGAGGGGTTCTCGCAACAGAGCTGATGAACAAGGCGGCCGAATATGGAATTCCCAACGAGGACGTCTGGATTGACCCCATCGTGACACCTGTGACGAGTCAGCAGGATCAGGTCAAAAGCATGATTGAATTCATGAAGATGTTCAGGGACCTCCAGGAGATGGCACCGGGATTGAAATCGACCTGCGGACTCTCGAACGTTTCCAACGGCGCGCCCAAGGATCTGCGACCGATCCTCAATCAAACCTACCTCCTCATCCTGGAAAAATATGGTATGGCCTCGGCGATTGTTGATGCTTTCGATGAAGATCTGAAAACCTTTGCCAGAGGCGAGAGACAGGATATCACGAATGTCGTCCGTGGGGTCGTAAGCGGTGAGGAACCGGATTCGGGGTCCCTTCCCAAAGAGCAAGTGGACTATGTCAAAACGGCGAAGATTCTTTTAGGACATTCCCTCTACTCCGATTCATGGCTTCAGCTGTGACTGGATGGGCTTTTGAAGTCAGATGTTTACCAAGAATTCGTCCGACAACTGACGACTGACAACCGATAGCGGCCCCTCTGGGAGAGGGCTTTTGAGCAAGAAACAAGGACTTGTTTTTTCAGAGACCTCTATGATTGAACCAAACAAGGCAGTTACGGTTGGACAGAGGCCGGGTGTGGCAGACCAGAACGTTTTGATTCTTGGCAGTGGAATTGCGGGGATAACAACTGCCCTTGAGCTATCGGAAATGGGGATCTCCTCCACAATCTTGGAGAGACGAGATCGTTTAGGAGGACAAGCCGCCGTTTTTGCCTGCAAGGCCTCCGAAAAATGTAATAAGTGCTTTGCCTGTGTTGTGGACAATCAGATACAGGAAGTGAGCCGAAGATCCGGAATCAGAATTCTGACGGAAAGCACATTGGGGAAGATATCCGGTGATCCTGGCCGATTCAAAGTCCAGATTCAGTCGGGAGGTAACGAAAGTCGACTTGAAGCCTCTGTGATTCTCGTTGCAACGGGTGTTGACTTTTTCAATGCGAGGCAGAAGCCGGAGTATGGCTATGGGCTTTTTCAGAATGTGATCACAGCTCAGGACCTGGATGAAATGCTCCACGCCAAAGGGAGAGTCCTCCGACCCTCTGACGGCCAAGTCCCCTCGAGGATTGCTTTCTTCCAGTGTGTGGGGAGTCGGGACGAAACGATTGGCCACCTATGGTGTTCCAAGGTTTGTTGTGCTTATGCGCTCCGGTTCATGAAAGCGATCAGACATCAATACCCAGAGATCGAGACGAGCTTTTTCTATATCGATATCCAACCTCTTGGGAGATCCTTCGAATCGCTCCTGGAGGCCTGCCGTCAAGACGAGAGGATGCACCTTATTCGTAGTCTTCCCTCCAAGGTCTACGGGCATCGGACATCCACTGACCTTCGCATCAGATTTATTGATCCTGTCTCTGGAGGGATCACCGAAGAGGGTTTCGATTTAATTGTCTTGTCCATTGGGATGACGCCACGGGAGGATGCGGATCAGGTCGCCGATCTTCTCCACGTCCCGAAAAATGAGGAGGGATTCTATCGTTCGCCTCCGCCTGACTCAGGGATCTTCGTGTCAGGAGCGTGTAAAGGTCCCAGAGACATCGGAGGTTCCATAATTGACGCCAAGGCCACGGCCCGAGAAATCGCTCAGTACCTCGGAGGTGTTTGACCCGTGAGATCTTCGAAGGAATGCCGCATCGCGATTGTGATCGATCACTGCGAAGGGACCCTTTCCCATATCTTCGATGAGGCGATGGTCCGATACTTCTCCGGACTTCCCTGTGTGGTTTCTTGTTATCAGGACGACAATCTCTCCTCCCCCCGCAGGCTTGAAAAGCTCGTTGCCAAATTGCGGAAGGGGAAGGCAGATCGGGCAGTTATTGTGGGCGGTAGTCCGAAACGCTATGAAGCGTCCTTCCGTCGTCTGGATTTGGGCACCGGATTTAACCCATATATGTTTCTTGTGGCCAATGTTCGGGAACAAGCTGTTTGGACAATTCCAGATGTCGAGAGGGCAAAAGAGAAGACCAAGACTATTGTGGCAAAGAGAATTCGGGAGGCCACTTGTCTGAGTCCGATTGGAGAGGAAAAATTCGAGCTGTCAAAGAATGCCATTGTCCTGGGCGGAGGTGTCGTTGGAATGCGGGCGGCGCTTGCTCTGGCCGATGCCAATATTCAGGTCACCCTGCTATCTCGGGCAAAAGATATTGGTGGAAAGGCGATCCAGCTTACGCATTTCTATGATCGGCCTGGTGAAGTTTCCTCTTGGTTCAAAGATCAGGTCAAGAAGGTCAAGAAACATCCGAATATCGCAGTAAAAACATCGGTCGAGCTCAAGGGCCTTGAGGGATCTTTGGGGGATTATCGCGTCAAAGTAGAAGACCCGTCTGGAAAAAGAAGAGAGGTAGAGGGTTCGGCCGTGATTCTCGCCATGGGAAATGATGTGATCCCCAATACTGAGGGGATTTTTGGCCATCAACGGTTCATCTCTCCTCCTCAGATGGAGGCCATGCTTGCGGATGGTGGAAAATCCCTTGTGACCGATAAAGAAAGGCCCCTTCAGACCGTGACTTTCATTTTGGATTTGGTCAATGAGACCATCAAAATCGATTCGGCCAATGCCATCAAAAATGCAATACTTTTGAGAGAGAATCACGACCGTGCAGTATATGTGATCTGCCGGGATGTGAAGGTATCTCTGGATGGGATGGAAAAACAGTACCGGAAAGCCAGGGAGATGGGCGTTATTTTCATCAAGTATGATGATCCCCCGAAGTTCTCTCTGGTTAATGGTCAAATCAATGTCGAGGTCAAGGAGGTTTCCATTCAAATGCGGGGAGATGATTACTCCCTTTCGATTCTTTCGGATCTCGTGGTCGTGAGTGAGCGTTTTGTGCCCTCAAAGGATAACCAAATGCTAGCCGATGTCCTGGGTATCCCTCTTGCTGAAGAGGGGTTTCTCATGGATGAGAACCCGCAGTTCGCCCGTGTCAGGACGAACCGTCGGGGAGTCTTCATCGCCGGAGGTTGCCGATACCCCCAGACTCTGGATGAGTCCCTCGTGGAGGCGGAGGCTGCCGCTGCTGGTGTGACTGAACTACTGTCCCAGGGGTTTTTCGGCTATGACTTAGCTGTTGCTGAAATCGACCCGGCAAAATGTGCTGCTTGCCTGACTTGTCCGAGGGTTTGTCCCCATTCAGCTATTGTGGTAGAGAGGTATGCTGAGGGGAATGTCTATGTAACCGGTGGTTACGAGAAAGATTTTCGGTGGAAGGCAGCCAGGGTTCTACCGATGCAATGTTATGGTTGCGGTATCTGCGTCAGCTCTTGCCCAACCAAGGCCATTACACTCAAACATCTGACAGATGACGAAATCTCCCTGCAGGTGGGGGTATAGGGTCACAGGAAGGGAATACTTGGTGGAGTCTTTTAGTCCGAGAATTGTTGCTTTCTGTTGTGATAAGTCGGGTTATGTAGCCGCGGATATGGTGGGGAAGCTCCGTTTGTCGTTGCCGGAGAGTTTGGATATTGTTCGGGTCCCCTGTGCAGGACGGATCGACGCCCTTCACCTACTTCAGGCCCTCGAGAAAGGAGCGGATGGTGTTCTGATCTTTGCCTGTCATGAGGAAAACTGTCAGTCCCTTACGGGTAATATTAGAGCAAAAGCTCGGATGGGTTACTTACATGGGATTATGGAAAGAATCGGACTTGAGAAAGAGAGGCTGGATCTCTGCAATTTGGCCACGAACAACGGGGCGAAATTTGCTGAGACGGTCCTTCAGAAATTTGATGAACTCAAGAAACTGGGTCCCAGTCCCGTTGAATAACGCGGGACCCGAGGGTTTCTGATTTCCTGGCCAGGGTTGCTGGTTCACAAGAGGCAAAAATAGCGGGATGGTCAATAAAACGAGAGAATTCTTATGTAGGAACGCAAACGTTACCTCAGAGCGAATGGACTTTCCAATCTGCCATGCTGGAAGGAGTCTCGATCGATGATTAAAGCTGAGCAGAAACCGGTCGATGAAATCCTCGACTTCCTCAAACCCCACAGGAAGATTCTTCTCGCAGGGTGTAATGCCTGTGTAGCGGTGTGTCACGCGGGTGGAGAGAAAGAGGTTGGGATCCTTTCTTCTGCCTTGAAAATGGCTCGAAAAAAAGCAGGCCAAAAAATCGAAATCCTCGAGGACTGCTCAACCCGGCAGTGTGAGCCCGAATTTGTTCAAGAGTTGAAAGAGAAAGCGGAGGAGGTTGAAGCTGTTTTATCCATCGCCTGTGGAGTGGGTGTTCAGACCGTGGCCAGAATGTTCTCCGATATCCCAGTTTATCCAGGTCTCAACACCACATTCATGGGAGAGACCGACGAACTGGGCGTCTGGATCGAAAGATGCCAGGCCTGTGGCAACTGTGTGCTCCATGTGACGGGCGGTGTCTGTCCTGTGGCCCGTTGTGCCAAGCAACTTCTTAACGGTCCCTGTGGCGGCTCTCAAGACGGAGAATGCGAGATTGGCAATGACGTTCCATGTGCCTGGCAACAGATATATGACCGATTAAAGACCATTGGTCAATTGCACAGGATGGAGGAGATCATCCCGGTCAAGAAATGGGGTAGAGAGAGCCGGGATAAAGGGCCGAGAACCATCAGCAGGGAGGATCTGAAGTTATGAAATCCGGAAGTAATCTGGAAAAGATTCTGGAAAAGGGACTTTTTGCCGTAACGGGCGAGTTGGGTCCTCCGAAGGGGAACGATATCGAGGTTGTCAAGAAAAAAGCAGAGTTTTTGAAAGGATATGTTGATGCCATCAACATCACAGATAATCAAACAGCCATTGTCCGGATGTCCAGCATCGCGGCCGGGGCGCTCCTGGTTCAGATGGGCCTAGAGCCCGTCATCCAGATGGTGACACGAGACCGGAACCGCATTGCCATGCAGAGCGACATTTTTGGAGCCACCGCTCTGGGCGTCAAAAACATCCTCTGCCTCACAGGGGACCACCAGAGCTTCGGAAATCAAGTGGATTCCAAGAATGTCCACGATATGGATTCGATTCAACTGATCGACTGTGTCCGCATCATGCGGGATGGGGGAACCATTCTCGGTGGGGAAGAACAGATCGAAGGGCAGATCAAGATGTTCATTGGAGCGGCAGCCAATCCATTTGGTGATCCTTTTGAATTCCGTGTGATCCGTCTTGCGAAAAAGATCAATGCCGGCGTCGACTTTATCCAGACACAATGCATCTACGACATGAAACGTTTCAAGGAATGGATGAGGATGGCCGGAGATATGGGACTGATCGAAAAGGTCCACATCCTGGCAGGGGTGACTCCCTTGAAGTCAGCGGGTATGGCCCGATACATGAACAAGAATGTGTCGGGAATAACCATTCCCGACGAATTCATAAACCGGATGGCCAAGGCACAAAAACCTGCGGAGGAGGGGATCAAAATCTGCGTGGAGCAGATTGAAGAGTTGAAAGAGATGGATGGGATCCACGGCGTCCATATTATGGCGATTGAATGGGAACACAAAATGGGTCAGATTACCGAGATGGCGGGACTCCTGCCCAGACCTGCGGTTTCCTAAAGGCGCGAGAAGGAGCTGGTGTGGACATAGTTTTACCACAGAGACACAGAGAAAACCGAGATATGTGTTTTTCGTTTGCCGGGAGCCAGCGGCAAACGAAAAGGATGGCTATTTTTGCCCATCGCCGTCTCCCGATGGGCAAAAAATAGAGAATCCTCTGTGGCCTCCGCGTCTCCGTGGTTCGTAAATGCTATTCAAAATACATCAAATGCAATCATGGATTGGACCACTGAGGTCGGAAGAGATTGAGGCGAACATGATGAAAATCGAACTGACAGAAGATACTCAGAAACTCTCCAGGGAGATTCAGTCTCTCACGGGAGAGAATGTGAATCTCTGCTATCAGTGCCGAAAGTGTTCAATCGGCTGCCCGGCGGTCTATGAAATGACCCTTAAGCCCCATGAAATGATGCGAGCCATTCAGCTCGGATTGGAAGAGGAGGTTTTTCAGTCCGGAACCGTTTGGATCTGTCTATCCTGTGAGACATGTAACACCCGATGTCCTCAGGATATCAATATTGTGAGAGTGATCGACGGTCTCAGAGAACTCGTGATGAGCGGACACGTCGACTACTTCAACCCTCATCCCGAGATCCCCTCTATGCATCGTCTTTTTCTGAAGTTGGTGGAGAGATACGGCAGAATCTATGAAATGGGTCTGGCGTTGATCCTCAATCTGAAGATGGTCGATCCGTTTAAGGACATCGATATGGCGTGGCCCATGTTGTCAAGAGGCAAGTTGAAGCTTCTGCCGCACAAAAGCGGTGGCGTGGAGGAACTTCGTCGGGTAATGTCCAAGATTCGAGAGATTGAAGGAGAGAGCTGATGCGATATGCGTATTTTCCCGGATGTTCTCTGAGTGCCTCAGCTCAGGACTACGACATGTCTTTGAAATGGGTTTGCCGGTTCCTCGGGATTGAGCTCCAAGAAGTGAGGGACTGGGTCTGCTGTGGGGCTTCTTCGGCGCATGCGACCTCTCATCTTCTTTCGGTAGCGATACCTGCCATAAGCCTTTCCCATGCTGAGCAGAGTGGTTTTGATCAGTTGACTGCACCGTGCCTTGCCTGTCTGTCTCGGATGAAGACGGCCAACCAACAGATGGGAGCTGACCAGGCCCTCAAGCAGAAGATCAATGATCTTCTCGAGGATGAATATCAGGGGACAGTCCAGGTCCTTCACCCTCTGGAGGTGATTCTCAAAGACGTTGGCCTTGATTCCCTCGGCAAAGGAGTCCAGAAACGTCTGTCCGGTCTGAAAGTAGCTTGCTACTACGGCTGCGTTCTGACCCGTCCTCCGAAGGTCTGCCAATTTGACAACACCGAGTATCCGATGAGCATGGATAATATCTTACGGTCTGTTGGTATGGAAACACTGGACTGGGCTTACAAGACAGAGTGCTGTGGTGTAAGCATGACCCTGACCCGGGCAGACATGGTGGTTCATTTGGCACACAAGATTCTTCGAGCAGCAAAAGAGGTTGGAGCCGATGTCATTGCCGTTTGCTGTCCCCTCTGCCATGCCAACCTGGATATGCGCCAAAACCAAATCGCTGACAGGTACGGCGAGCGGTTTGATATTCCGGTCCTCTACTTTACACAGTTTCTGGGTATTGTGTATGGAGCCTATTCGAGGGAACTCGGCTTCCACCGACTGATGGTTTCGCCCGAAAGAGCACTTGAGAATTACGGTATCCTCTAGCTCCGGGTCGATAATGTCAGGCAAAATACCGGGTTTCCAGTTGATCTTCTGAAATCTCTCTCAAATAATGGTCTAGAATCTCGTCATGGCCCTTGTCGAGAGATTCAAAGAAAACTCCCAGGGTGAATCTTTCATCAATGACGCCCTGTCTCACATGGACCACCCTAGCCTTGACCCGGATTCGAGTACCCCTGATGGGGAAATCCAAATCAACGACCTCATCACGGAATAGGCGGAGTAAAGTCTTGAACTTCGCTCCTCTCTGACACAAGTCGACGAATTCACCCCGAAAGCATTCATTGAGAACGATCTGTCCCTGGAAGTCATATCGGGGATACTTTCGACGCTCTCTGTTCTGTGATGCCGGATTTTTCTGGGGCAAGCATATCTCGAAAGCGGGCTCTTTTTCTCTTGGATTTCGTCCACAGACATGGCACTCGAAGTCTGTCCAATGGACGGTCGCTCCGCAGTTAAGACATGTGAGTCGATTGGTCCACCCCCTCGTTTCCATAGGTCTCCCTCCCCGGTCGGCTGTGATCGTGTCTGTGAGCTGTAGGGCAAGTTTCATACCACAATGATCAAGCCGAAAAACGGCTGATTTTCAATGAGATTAAATAAAATTCGACGAGAATACGCCTAAGGGCTTAGCAGACGATCAGAATTGCTTCTTTTTCCTCCTAGAGTCATCAGACGTGACTTTCTAAATAATTCAGGTGAGCGGTAAAACGGAGGTGTAACCAGAATTTCAGAATTGAAATTCCACTGACACTTTTTGGCAAGTCGGTTGCCTTCTATTCGTCTATTTTGGTCTCGCGGAATTGATGATAGGCATCTCTGAGGGCGACATATGGATCGAGGGCAGCTTCTTTGAGATCCTCATATTCACCCAGAGTCAGAGACGTGTTGTTGACCCGTTCGTATCCGCCGATGGCAATATTGACAAGGACGGGAGACTTGAACAGATAGTTCCAGGGATCGAGAAAAAAGTCTCCAAAGATACCGACAACATCACGCAGACTCGAAGGTCCGAAGAAGGGCCAGTTAATATAGAAAATGGGTCCGATTCCGTAAAATCCCAATGTTTGGCCAAAATCTTCCTCCCGCCTGTCGATATTAAACCCCTTCTTTGCGATGTCATAAAAACCGACCACACCAACGGTTGTATTCAAGACAAAACGAACAGTCTCGGTCGCCGCACCCTTAAATTTAAGCTGCAACAGGCAGTTGGCCACACGAATTGGTGCGCTCGCATTGGAAAAAAAATCGCGAACCCTCAGCCGTATAGGCAAAGCGATGACCGTTCTGTAACCAGTGGCCACCGGTTTGAGGGCCCAAAAATAGATTCTGTCGTTGACATGGAAAAAGACCCGATTGATGGGCTCCAACGGGTCGGGAATGGTTGGGATGGGTTCCTCGAAACTGGGGGCGTCGTTGTCTGTTCTGACCTCGGCGAATTGAACCGCCGGGTCCACCTGTAGAATAGAGATGGAGGCGCTGGATCGCCTGAATGATGGGAGCGTCCCAGCTAGACTCAAATTAGAAACGAAGAGGAATCCGATAATAAGAAGGGGGACCGTCCAACATCTGATAGGAGAGGATCGGCTTACCGAACCGGGTGATCTCTTTCGATAGGATTCAGTCATTCAACACCAACACTCAGATGAGCCTGTGCACCGTTTCGATCCGAACCTTCTATCTTTGCGCGACCTTCGCTTTCAGCCTGCCCACAAGATCTTCGTAGGATGATTTCAGAATAATGCTGTTGAACTGGGTCCGGTAGTTATTGACCAGACTGACACCGTTGACAGAGATGTCGTAGATAAACCAGCCGTTCTCCTTCTTCTTTACCCTGTACTCTGCCGGAATCTCGGTATTCCTTTCGGTTACGATCTTGATGTTGACCACCCCGTAATTCCCATCAACAGTTTCTCCCATGTAGAAAACTGTCTCTCCAGAATAGGAGTCGACCTTGTCCATATATGTCTTTTCCAGAAGATCGCTGAAGAGGGAGACGAATTCCCTTTTTTCCTCATCTGTTCTCCCAGACCAGTGTCTTGCAAGGGATCGGCGAGCCAATTCCTCCCAATCAAATCGTTCATCCACCGCCTGGCGAATCAGCTTCTTCTTCTCCTCGTTCCTTGCAGAATCCTTGAGGTCCGGGTCGGTCAGAATCGAGATAATCTTATCGGTGGTCTCTTTAATCTGGTCCGTAGGCTCTCCAGCCATCGCAGAAACCGCGACACCAACAGCCAAAAGAAAGAGAATGAACCTCTGCAAGTAAAAAGTACCCCTCATAAATCCCCCTAGATTTTTCCAAAGACAAAANNATCCACAGCAGGTTGCGTCTCACGAATTCGGCCTTCAGGTGGGATGATCTCGTCTGATCCCCCTGGGGTGATTTCGATATACTTCTCTCCGATGAGTCCCTTGGTTTTGATGGAAGCAATCGCGTCTTCTTGAATTTTCACATGTCGCGGAAGGTTCAGGACAACCCGGGCCTGGTAATCTTCCAAGGTAATCCTCTTGACGCGTCCCACCTCCACACCTGCGATCACGACGGGCGAGCCGATTTTCAGACTCCCGCTATCCGAAAAAAGGGCGTAGATCTCATATCCCTTATTTCCCAGAATCTCCATTTTGCCGAGCTTAATTGAGAGGTAGCCCAAACAGATGATTCCTGCAATAATAAACAACCCTACCGACATTTCAAGATCAAATTTCCTCATGTTGACGCTTGCCCTCCGTATCCTTGAGTTGTATCAGCCAATAGGATCGATTGGCCCTTCCATACTCCCGCTGATAAACTGGCGGACGATGGGGTCCTTGGAAGAAATGATCTCTTCTGGTGATCCTGTCATCAAAACCGTCTCACCATGTAACATAGCCACTTTTTCTACAATATCAAACACCCTCGGTATCTGATGAGTGACGATGATCCCGGTGAACTTGAGGCGGTTGTGACATGAATCGATGAGATTGAGAATGGCATGGGCGATGATTGGATCCAACCCGGTTGTGGGTTCATCGAAGAGCATGATCTCGGGATCTCGCACTAGCGCCCGGGCAAGGGCAGCCCGCTTGACCATTCCACCGCTGAGCTCGGCAGGATACTTGTGTTCTGCACCAGCTAAACCCACCTGTTCGAGTTCAGTGAAGACCCTTTTTTTGATCTCCCCCTCACCCATTGTGGTTTTTTCTTGCAAAGGGAAGGCCACGTTATCGAAAACCGTCAGAGAATCAAATAGGGCACCACCCTGGAATAAGAAACCGAAGCGGCTTCTCAGGCGTTCGAGCTGTCTGCCCCTCAGGTTGCTCACATCCTCCCCATCAACGAGGACCCGGCCTCGATCGGGTTTCATTAGGCCAGAGATGTGTTTTAGGAGTACACTCTTGCCAGAGCCGCTTCCCCCAATCAAGGCAAGAATTTCTCCTTTTTCGATTTGAAAAGAGATGCCTCGGAGCACCTCGAAGCCATTGAACGATTTGTAAAGGTCTTCAACCCGGATCATTTCCCGTCTCAAAAAAGGATAGAGGTCATGAAGTAATCCCAGAT
>WVXP01000145.1 GCA_011773445.1 Pseudomonadota bacterium
ATCTCGGCCGGGTCCTTGCCGGTCTTGGCGGTGATCTCGGCAGCGAGGAGATCCATGATGATTCCGTCCTTGTCCGTCGTCCAAACCTTCCCGTTTTTCCTCAAGAAGGCTGCACCGGCGCTCTCTTCGCCCCCGAATCCGCAAGACCCGTCGATAAGGCCATCCACGAACCATTTAAAGCCTACGGGAACTTCTGAAAGCTTTCGTTTCAGATGAGCGGCGACTCGGTCAATCATGGAACTGGAGACCACCGTTTTACCTACTGCGGCGTCCTTTCTCCAGCCGGGCCTGTGCTGGAAGAGATACCAGATGGCCGCGGTCAAATAGTGGTTCGGATTGATTAGCCCTGCGCCTTTGGTAACAATGCCGTGACGATCCGTGTCCGTATCATTACCAAAGGCCACATCAAATCTGTCCTTTAAATCGATGAGGCTCGCCATGGCATAGGGGGAAGAGCAGTCCATACGGATTTTCCCGTCTTTGTCAACGGTCATAAAGGAGAATGTGGGATCTACTGACCTGTTTACCACATCAAGGGAAAGCCCGTAGCGCTCAGCAATAGGATCCCAGAAGTGAATGGAGGATCCTCCAAGAGGATCCACACCAATCTTCAGCCCCTCCCTTGCAATAACCTCCATGTCGATGATGCCCTTGAGATCTTCAACGTACGGGGTGATGTAGTCATACTCCTTGATGGTGTCCGCTTTCAGGGCCCGTTCAAAGGGTATTCGTTTTAGGTCTTTGATCCCGCTTTGAAGAAGCTCGTTGGCCCTGTCTTCGATGGTCTTTGTCGTTTCAGGAGAGGCCGGTCCACCTTCGGGTGGATTGTACTTGAACCCCCCATCCTCAGGCGGATTGTGTGAGGGTGTGATAACGATACCGTCTGCAAGGCCATCTTTTCTGCCCGCATTATGGGTCAGAATGGCGTGTGAGATGACCGGTGTGGGTGTGTATCCCAAGTCTTTCTGAATCATGACGGCGACGCCATAGGCAGCAAAGAATTCCAGGGCGGTGGCCTGCGCCGGCTCTGAAAGGGCATGGGTATCCATGCCAATGAATAATGGGCCGGTGATGCCTTTTGATGACCTGTATTCAAATATGGCCTGGCTGATGGCAAGGACATGGGCCTCATTGAAGCTGTTTCTCAAAGATGACCCCCTGTGGCCCGAAGTGCCGAAAACGACCCGCTGATCCGGATACGAAACGTCCGGTTTCCGGGAGTAGTAGGCGGAGATGAGCCTGGGAACGTTGACGAGGAGTGATCTCGGAGCTGGTTTTCCGGCGAGTCCGTGGACGACCATTCTTTTCCCTCGGAAATGGATCTCATGAATTTTATAGCAGAGATACCGCGGAAAATGCAATGGAAAGCGTGATTCCCGCTTCCTCTTAGCTGACGACTGAGGCCGTACCCCTACCATCCGGGATCTCAGTTGCGATAAATTCGTAGTTTCATATAGAATGTGGAAAGGAGCAAGGAATGTGAAGCGGCTGATTTTACTCCGCCACGGCGAGAGTGAATGGAACTTGGGATAGAAAGAACACAGCTCCGGCCATCTCACAGGAAGAAGGCAATGCCATGACAAAGGAGTTCCATTTCCCATTCATCCAGGTTCGTATCGGGCGATTTCTCTTTCTGCTCATCTCTATATTGCTCTTGTTTGTCGTGCGCCCTTTTCTCGAAGGGTACATTGGAATCGGAATCCTCCTCGAAGTATTCTTCTCCTTCATCCTGATTTCGGGCGCCTATGCGGTCAGCCGAAAGAAATACCTCTTCATCATCGGCTTATTGCTGGGTATCGCTGCGTTTGTTACACGCTGGTCGACGCACTTCGTACAGACGAGTTCCCTCCCTCTGGTGGGGAACAGCTTCATGATCGTTTTCTTTGTCTATGTCACGATCAACCTCCTATCTTACCTTTTCAGTGAGAGAGAGGTCACCGCTGATGTCATCATGGCGGCGGTTTGCGGTTACATCTTCATCGGATTAATCTGGGCTTTTGTATTTTCTGTCATTGAGGCCCTTCAACCGGGGTCCTTTCGTTTGGTGGAGGGTCAGACGACAGAAGTCGCCAATTTCACCTATTATAGCTTTGTCACGCAGACGACCCTGGGTTATGGCGATATCACCCCTCTAACTGCTCCGGCCCGGTCAATTTCACTCCTCGAGGCAATTATCGGCCAGCTTTATCTCGCCGTCCTCATTGCCAGACTCGTGGGAATCCACATTTCGCAATCTTCTGGGCGGTAGTCCTGCCAACAACACCAATCGAACAAGGGGATCACTAGAAAGGATGGGATTGAGCGGATATATCGGCTCAGTCCGAGGATGTGATCGGCTACCTGGATGGAACGTAGGCCTGAGGAACCGGAAGTTTAATGAGCTGGCCCTCGTCCAGACGTGTATTCGCCTCGATCGCGTTTGCGACGGCAGTCTCGGCCGGCGTCCAGACTCCGTTGGTGCGCCCAATGAGCTTCTCCAACACCTCACCATCTTGTGCACGGACGATGCGTAAACGGGCCTCTTTGATCTCAGAACGCTCAGCTTCCGAGAGCGGTCGAAAACTCCCGGTCACATCGAAGAAGGCCTTACTGTAATTGTTAAATTTTTTTGACGCACTCACCCCCGTGATTTGGTAGACGAGACTTCGGTGGGCGATCCAGGTCAGGTCGAGTCCCATCTTGCCCTTGGAGCCGCGAACTATCGTCGCGCTGCGAACTGCCCGGAGCCCGTTGATCTGGATCAACTGGGCGTTCTCCAAGAGTCTGACTTTGGCCTTTTCCTCCACTGCACGGGCCACTTGGAACGGATCATCTCCTTGCCCGACGAGTTGGACCAGCACCAGCACATCCTCATCAGGGGC
>WVXP01000070.1:0-2930 GCA_011773445.1 Pseudomonadota bacterium
ACTCCGCGAAAGCCTGAGGCTCATCTCATTTCGCCCAAATTTTCTGAGCCGGATATAGAGAGGATCTTCGACACTCATCGCAGCATATCTTTGGAATTTGCAAAAATCAAGGACGTTGGCCCCCGGCAGGAGATTTTCTCCAAGTCCCTTGTCTGAATGAGATCCGGCTAGAAAATTTCGTGGCAGAGCTAGATTCGCGAAAAAGGGTGCTTCATCAGTGTATGTCGAAACACTCGCTGGAGTCGGACCCTTCGATGCTTCGATTTTACCTAATATCGACCCTGACTTACGTCGATGGATCGACTCGCTCTGCTCGCTCAGGGCATTTGAGTTCGGCCGTTATGCTGCCTGAACAGGAACGGATGAGCCATCTACTTGTAATTGCCGCTGATGCGGACGACCATTGTCGGTTACTGCATCTACATACACAGGACACTTATAACCCCGCGCCTGTGTTGCTGGGCGTTAAACCGAATGAAAGGAATACAAAATTATGGGGAGTCATGTTTGCCCTTGGTGGCTTGCATATACTTTTGATAATCCACTCCGTGCACTTTTCCACAGATCGGATCAAATCTTCTCCAGTTTCGTCAAAGAAGGTATGACTGTCGCAGACATTGGTTGCGGAATGGGGTATTTCTCAATTGGTCTGGCAAAAATCGTCAAAGAAAACGGCAAAGTAATTGCTGTAGATATTCAAACTAAAATATTAGAAGTATTAGAGAAGAGAGCAAGAAGTGCAGGAGTATCTGACATTGTCCAAACCCGCCTATGCAAAGAGAATGAAATTGGTATACCAGAACCGATTGACTTTGCCTTGACATTTTGGATGGTTCATGAGGCTCCTGAAATAAAACCGTTTTTGCAGCAGATCAATGACATTCTAAAGGATTCTGGATTGTTGCTCATTGCAGAACCAAAACTCCATGTCTCCAGATCCCAATTCGAGCACGAGATCGATATCGCGCGAGACATTGGCTTTAGAATCAAAGATGAACCAAAAATCTCTTTTAGCCATTCTGTATTGCTTGAAAAAGCTGAAGATACACGGTCAATTAATGCTCGAACATACTGATTTCAAAAAAATCGGTTCACCTCGATACGGCAGCCAATGCAGTCGAGCGCGGTTGATCTTCACTTTTGGGTGGGATATAAGATAATTTTCTGGCATGGACCGACGTGTTTTTACCCTACGAACCTCCTTCCTTATCATTCTTGTATCCGCGTGTGCGGGGTCCTTTTTTGGCGAGAATGTTCAGGGGATCCCGTCAAATTTGAGGAATTACAAGCGAAGCTCTCTGATCAACGCCGTTTAGGCGTAAAGGAGATGACTATCCTGTTCAGACGGTAAACCACTACTTCTCGTGCTGGACGGCGGTGGAGGCATCCACTGCGGCCCAATTCACCCATTCAATCACAGATTGAGGATGGTCGGCGAGCTATCTCCAATCAAGGAACTTCAAGAGGGCAAACAATGGTCAATCGTGAATCTACCATTCGTGTATCAAGAGCTTTGAGGATTGTGGGGATCACTGGGGTCGTACTCGGAATAGCCACTGTTCTCGGCTCCACCCTTTTTTACGTCCAAGACCATGATTTTTCGATCTTTACGACGTATTTGAGCGATATTGGGGATACGCCGGGATGGCCTCAAGTGGTGTTCAACTCGGGTATGCTGATCATCGCTCCTGTGCGATACCTATTCCTTATACTCCTGGTCCTTCAACTTAGATGCCTGGGTGCTGGAAGAGGATTCAGTTTGTCGACGTTGATCCTCGGTGCCCTGGTGGTGGTCGGTACTTTCGGCATGTCAGCGGTTCCCTATTCCTTGAATCTGGCAATCCACAAAACCTCGGCGCTCCTTTACTTCCTCGGGGCCGTTATCCTTCAGACTCTGATCGGTGCACAGGAGTGGCGGCGCAAAGTGAGGGCCGTACTTCCGTTTTCAAGCCTCGCTGTCGTGGCAGTCTACCTCATATTTGCTATTTTACTAACGCTGGTGGGGAAAGTCGAAGGCATTACCCGAAACACGCCAGTGGTTTGGGAGTGGCTGGCATTTTGCTCGCTCATGTTCTGGCTCATTGCCCACAGCATCGTGTTTGGACGCAATCAGACACTGCGAGCATGAGGGCGAGTTTCTCAAAGCGGTGCTCAAAAAGGTTTGAGATGAAAATCATACGTGCACAGACCCCAACTCAGATCGAAGAGGTCCGCCGTTTGTTCAGAGAATATGAGGACTTTCTCGGCGTTGACCTCTGCTTTCAAGGCTTTGAGGAGGAACTGGCCGGCCTTCCCGGGAAATACGCACCTCCCGATGGAGCAATTCTCATCGCAACTGACGGCCACGAGGTGGCTGGATGTGTTGCCTTGAGGAAGCTGGAAGCAAAGGTCTGCGAGATGAAGCGGCTCTTCGTCAGATCCCAGTATAAAGGACAGGGCCTGGGCAGAATATTAGCAGAACGGATTATCGATGAGGCCTCACAACTCGGCTACTCCTTCATGTGGCTGGACACTTTCGCTAGGCTCAAAGAGGCGATGCGGCTCTACGAATCGTTAGGCTTCAAACGAAGAAAAGCGTACTATCAGAATCCACTTCCTGGTGTCGTGTATTTGGAATTGGAGTTGAACGCACCGAAGAACACTTAACCAGGGCGTGCACATAAACGGGGATGCCCCTGTGAGGCCATATCTCGCATCTCAGCACTTCGCCGAAACCGGTACGTCACAACGAGACTGTTCTCTCGTTACGGACAAGTCTATTCTAGAGTTTCCTCAAAAACCAGCTATGTAGCTATGCAAGTAGTCGGAACTTAATTCTGTTTTCGAATTACGCAAGTGCCCGACTCCCTTTTCGCTGGTTCCCAAAGGTTTTTTGATAAATCTAAGGCTCGCTCCAGGCGCCTTCAAAACTCTCCGCCTGCGGCGGATCA
>WVXP01000070.1:2946-7587 GCA_011773445.1 Pseudomonadota bacterium
CGCTCAAAGGGGTCTGGACCACTTGCCTCTCGAATAGATCAGAAAAGTCAGGAAACTCCAGACAAGTCTATTCGTTTGTAATCACGATTTCACCGTTAGTGGGTACCGGCTACACAGGCGACTCCCTTTCCTGAGATGGACACCGACATAAGGGAGTTCGATCAACTTCAGGTAATCTCTCTGTGTTTAGCCGGCACTGACTTTGCAGGCAGTCGTCTCATAGAGTATTGGAGACAACCCAGTCGATGAACAGCCTCGAATCGCGTCTACGGCCAAGTCGAATATGGTATGCCGTCGGCGTGGCACTGATCGTAGCGGGAGTCGTCGGTGGACCTTTTTGGCTTGTCAGGAATCTCATCCCCCTTTCGTCCAGTGGGGAGTCTTTTCTCGCTCCATGCGAAATCACATTCTCCTTGGAGAGTCCCGGGAGGTATGTCCTGTGGCATGAGGCTGAGACGTTCTTCGAGGGCACTTGGTATTCGTCCAGTCCCGAATTGCCTCATGGGACCACAATAAAAGTCCTGAATCATCAGAGGGGCGACGAACTCATCTTGACCTCTTCTTTGGGAACCACAGAATCAGTCGGGAGGGCAACAAAACATTCTATCTGTAGTTTCTGGGTAGAAAAAGCTGGCGAATACACCATTGAAATCAGCGGATTAGAATCACCTCGTGTATTCTCTCTTCGGGAGTCTATCGCAAAAACCGTCCTTCTGACGCTCATCCAAGGTGGAATGATCTTTCTCATGGGGGGGCTTGGTGGCGCTGGACTCATTGTTTACACTGCTCTAAAGAGGAACAAAACCAAAGAGCGATTAGAACTCCATCGGGGCTAGCCAATCTTTTCAACCGATTCGGAAGATTTTGACACTTCTCCCGATCGACTGGATTTCACGGTCAGGCGAAAACTGTGGCCCCCAAAGCAGAAGGTTTCTGATAGGATGACCGAGATCCCTGTGGCACCCCTGAGAGATCATTGCAACCGAACACTCGAAGCAAAGCGGAAGCTAAACGTCAGCAAACATATATCTGAGGGTATAAGATTGGGAAAAATCCTGGCTTTAACCTTGGCCATCGCTTTACTAGGATGCTCGGCCCCAAAGAGAGGACCGGTTGTTGTCAATGAGAACACGTTTCTACAATGTGAATCATCTCGGGCCGTTGAAAGTAAGATGGTTGCTCTGATCAATCACGCGAGATCCTCAACGCCTCGTTGCGGGCAGAAGCGATTCCTTGCCGTCAAGCCCGTCCGATGGAATCCCGACCTGGCGAGAGTGGCTCTGAATCACTCAATGGATATGGCGAATCATGACTTCTTGAGTCATAAAGGATCAAACGGATCTTCTGTGGAGAAGCGGGTCAGAGAGGCGGGATATGCATGGAGATCTGTCGGTGAAAATATATCGGGTGGACGCGAGACATCGGAACAGGTGGTCTCAGCATGGTTGAACAGTGTGGACCATTGTGACAATATCATGAATCCAAGCTTCACAGAAATCGGAGTGGCATGTTTTCGTAATTCATCCTCAAAATACGGAACCTACTGGACTCTCGTTCTCGCATCCCCCCGAGAATGATCAGTCAGCACGGGCCCGGTTGGCAGAGGAGCTGTGTTAGAAATTCCTTGCTTTGAAAACTCAGGAGACTCCGCGAATCCCTAACGGGTGCAACCATGAGAATCGTGAATGCCGCTTATCGGCACCATCGCGTTACGATCCCCCACAAGGTGAAGACGGCCTTCGGTGAGATGGATGAACGTCACGCCGTATTCCTCATCCTCGAGGACGAGGAGGGTCACCAAGGGATTGGTGAGAGTTGGGTTAACTTCCCTCCGTGGGCGGCTTGGGAGCGTGCCGCCATGTTTGAGAAGGTGCTGATTCCCTGGCTCAACGGTCGGCAAGTCGATGACATTTCTGCGGTCGTGTCAGAAATATATATGGCGCTACTCGGACCAGCGCAGCAGTCACGCACGGTTGGGCCACTCCTACAGGCTATTTGCGCGGTGGAACTCGCGCTTTGGGACCTGGCAGCCCAGTCCAAAGCCATTCCTCTTGCGCAGCTCCTCTTCGAGGCCCCCAACGACCGAGTTCGGATCTATGCGAGCGGTATCAACAGTCCGATTCCCTGGGAATTCATCGACGAACACATGGCTCGGGGCGTCACCCTTTTCAAACTTAAGTTGGGATTCGGCAACGAGGAAGACCGGCGCAATCTCCGAGATCTACGAAAGCATCTGGGGAATCGGGTGGACATTGCGGTCGATGTGAATCGGGCCTGGAATCTCCAAGAGGCGCTCAAATGGCTCAACATTCTGAAGGATTACAATGTAACATGGCTTGAGGAACCACTACGGATTGAAGAAGAAAACAGGCTCGAGGCGCTTCGTGACCGCAGCCCTATTCCCATTGCGGGTGGAGAAAACGTCCTTATGCCTCCAGGCTGTAGCCTTAATTGCATCGCCGAGACGTCTCTGGATATACTCCAACCCGACCTGACAAAATACTCACCTCTTCACGTCGCATTGGAGCTTCTCGATGTGTCAAAGGCGAAAGGAAAACGGGTTATCCCACATTTCCTCGGCTCCGCTCCTGGGCAGGCGGCATCCCTCCATTTCGCAGCGGGGTGTGAGGATGGCATGGTGGAATGGGACCTCAATGAGAATGCCCTCCGGACGGCCCTTTTTGAGGAGCCCTTTCAGATTCAGGATGGTGTGATCGAAATCCCGAATAGACCTGGCTTGGGATGGTACTTGAAGGACGGTATCGATGAGTAGCAGGAATTCACGTCTGGACCCTCGGATAATCAAGGCGATTTTTTGGGATAATGACGGAGTCCTGGTGAACACCGAGCGCCTTTATTTCCGTGCGACCAAGCAGGCTCTGGCCAAAGTCGGCGTGGATCTTACCCAAGAGTTATTCGCCGAGCTCTTTCTGAACCAATCTCGGGGCGCCTGGCATCTGGCCGAAGAGAAGGGAGTGTCCAAATATGATATCGAGTCTTTGCGTGCAGAGAGAAACGAAATTTACGGAAGCATGCTTCGCGTCGAACCCTTCGGCATTCCCGGGGTGGAAACGACCCTGTCGCAGTTGAAAGGACACTTGACCATGGGTATCGTTACGAGTTCCTGGAGGGAGCATTTCGAACTCATTCATCGTTCCACGAATTTCATTCCCTATGTTGACTTTGTCCTCACCCGGGAGGATTACACCCATTCGAAGCCCGACCCCGAGCCCTACTTGCGTGCATTGGAATGTGTCGATGTTGAAAAACAGGATTGTCTCGTCATCGAAGATTCTGAGAGAGGCCTAAGGTCTGCAAAGGGAGCTGGGTTGACATGTTGGGTCATTCCCAATGAACTGACCAAGACGGCTGATTTCTCCCAGGCGGACAAGGTCCTAAGCGATATTACCGAGATACCTACGCACTTATTGGGAAGGAATCGGCCCGGGCACGATTGAACCGAAAACCACGACTCAGCTCTGCATTCGACTAGCTGCAAAAAATGGGAACGGGCATGGAGGAGGCTCATGGATAGAAAGATCAGAGAACAGTTTCTGCAACTCTGGAAGAGGTACTTCAATGCCTCGCCACTACCCATTGCCTTCTATTATACGGACGAGGACGGACGTGCCGATGTGGTCGACCGTCCTTCGGACCACCGGTGTGTCATCGCCGATCTATCCAAGGCTCGCGCGGGGCGATCTATCTGTTTTGACACCGAATCGATTGGCTGTAGCGGTGGGAAAAAGTATTTTGGTTTTACGGAAGCGGTTATGCCAAACTTCGAATATTTCCTCTCCTGTGGGCTTCCTGGGAAAGTTGAGGGTGAGCGCTACAAGAAGACGCCGGAATTGGTTAAACAGGCCATGAGGCACTTCCCACAATTTGAGGCGCCTGCCCGATTCATCGTCTTCAAGAGATGGGACGCACTTGGAGCGTCAGACGATCCCGATGTGGTCATCTTCTTCTCACCTCCAGACGTTCTTTCCGGTCTTTTCACACTCACAAACTTCGATGAGGAAGAGCCGAATGGCGTGTTTGCGCCTTTTTGCGCCGGGTGTGCGTCAATCGTTCAGTATCCCTATCTGGAGAAGGACACGAATCGTCCGAGAGCTGTCCTTGGGCTGTTTGACGTGTCCGCACGGCCATGGGTCCCTGGGGAAGTTCTCACCTTCTCCGTGCCGATGAAAAAATTCCTCCGGATGGTTCAGAATATGGAAGAGAGCTTCCTGACAACCGCCTCCTGGAATAAGGTAAAGAGGAGACTGAAAGGATGAACCGATATCTTTTCCACACACTTTTCACGATGATTTGTTGGTCTGCGCTGATCGTCTCCTTTGTCTCTGCGGAAAACCTGGAGACCCCCCATTTCTTAATTGTCTACCCTCTTCAGGAGGCTTCGCTCGCCGGAACGATTGCTGAAACCATGGAGGAAGCCAGAGATATCCTAACCCAAGAGTTGGGAGTCGCCCATGAAGATCCTTTGAAAATCAGAATCGTTCCCCACCTGACTACAGGAGGAAAGGCTCGCTATCTCCCAGACCGTCGGGTCATCGAAGTTCTTACCAAAGAGGCAATGATCAGTGGCTCGGGTGGTAACGAACCTCCCCTTCAATTCATCCAAGGCGTTCTTTGGCACGA
>WVXP01000070.1:7592-7992 GCA_011773445.1 Pseudomonadota bacterium
TGATGCCCTCTGGTTCATTGAGGGAACAGCTGAACATTTCGGAACCCAGAGATTCATCGGCCCGTATCCTCCCCAAGCCGTTTGGGAGGAAGGGAAGAGCATCCTCTCCCATGGTCGGTTGCCTTCCTTGAAGGGATTGAATCGTTACCATGCGACTGATCAAGATCCCCTAACGACCTATTTTTTTTCCTCCGATGCTGTGGCATTTCTTGTCGAAAAATGGGGAATGGAAGTATTGCGCCAAATAACCGAAGGAGTTGGTCAGGGGAAAGATCTTCCCGAATCTCTCTCTGAGATTCTCGGCACCGATCTTCAGAGCTTCGAAAAACAATGGCATGATTCCTTGGAAGAGAGGTTCAAGAGTTATATCAGAAGTTCCTGAGCGCATCTGAGGCTCGTC
>WVXP01000040.1 GCA_011773445.1 Pseudomonadota bacterium
GTCCGCTTTGATCCGATCAACATCCGGCACAGTGCCAAACGCCACATGAGCGCTTCTTTCTGCGATAAGCAGTTTTTCAGCTCTGCCTGAAGCAACTGGACCGCATCGAGCAATTTATTCTTCTTGGCCAACGCGCTTGCCTTTTCTACGGTGTCCGCCATACCGTCCTTTTGGCTTTCACCTTCGCCGGGTTCCGGAATCCGCACCGCATCGGTTGAGGCCGTGTCCGCTACCGATGCGATCCGTTTCAACCACCGCCGGGTTTCAGAATCCGCAAAAGGTGTCCCATCGGAAAACGTCAGATCCACCAGGCCGGGAAGGCGGTAAAGGAGACAGGCGGTCTCCTGGCACACCGCTTCATGGGCGCTCTGATAATCATTTCCCAGGTTGACGAGGGCTTGGGAGACGTAACGATGCAAATCAAACCAGAAGAGGAATTGGGACACCCGCTGCTCGGCAGACGCGATCAGTCCACTCCAATGAGCGTTGTCTTTCAAATCTTTCAGCTCTTGACGAACCTGCGGTTGCGGCGGCGGAATCTGAGTTTGCCCGTTCGATTCCGGTGGAAGCGCTGATACCAGAGACCAGGCCGCAATTCTTCGACAGCGATAGGCTACGGCGTTTGTGGGATCTTTTTCCAGGAGAACAGCGGCAGCCTGCCGCAATTTCTGGAGTCCGGAGTTGATGACCTTTTGAGCATCCTTTTCCGTGACAGGTGTTTCGGGTTCAATTGGTGACGGAGTAACCTCAGGTGCTTCTCGTTCTGTTACCGTTTCGGGCTTGGGCGGTGGCGACGGTTGGGGTCGTTCACCTGCCGGAGCGGCCTCAGGCTCAGGTTTCGCTTCGGACAATAAAGGAATCGTTTCAAGAGCGCGCTGTATGGGTCGGAGCAGCAGTGGCTCCGGCAGATGTTGCTTCATCAGGGTATCAATTTGTGCCAGGGTAGTGTTGATGGCTTCCAATTCTTCCGGTGCAATAGGATCGGTCGTGACTCCTGCAAGGGCCGACTCTGTCTTCTCGATCCACCACTCCAGTGCTCCCACTCGGCCTCGCAGCCGCTTTTTGGGCGGAAACAGGCTGTCCCAGTAGGTAGCGATAAGGTCATGGATGACGACCAACCCGTCAGCCAATCCCTCAATTTGACGCATGTGAACCTGACTCACCGCCAAATAGCTTGCGACCAGAAGATCCTTGGACTTGTTTGCCAGGATCGAGGCGGCCAGGTCGCTCACTTTTTTCCAGTCAATACCGGCTGATGCCGAGGGCAAAGAAAGTTTATCGATTTCCGCCTGCAGCTGTTCATATTCGGGTTCATAGCGGACATCCGATCCAGTGGGTTGATCGGGTTGAATCGGGTCTTTCCCTATGCTAGAAAGTTCCATCGACGGATTTCCAAAAATTAAGCGTTAGAGGTGGTGATCCTTTACCAGCAGTGAGAAGGGTGAAAATTCCTCCCTTCATCCTGCGAAACTGAAATCCTCCAGCATTATTATCATAGTCTTGTTCTCTGGACAAATCATTTTGTCGTTTGGTGCCCCTGACAAGATTTTGTATCCCATCATCGGCTCGAGCAGAAATCTCCCGATGGTATCGAAAACGCGGCGTTGAGGCACACTGGGTCCCAAGGCTAGGAAATGGACCACAGCCGGACGAAATCATTCGCATTCAATGACCGTTGGAACACGGCGAGATAGGACCTTTCCGGAAGACCGCCCATAAATAGTGAGCTGGGCACGATCTTACCACGAGCCCTCAACGCACGGCTCCAGGCGATGACAGGCCTGAGGAAATCCCCGTTCTCGTTATTGTCCAAGCATACACAGAATTCCCCATGAGTTAAAAGCGCATCAACACCTTTTTTGAAACCATTGCTACTGCGTGAAAGACTCCACTCGCTAGAGGACGTGTGTGGAGTACCGATGTTCAGCCGCTGACTATCATAAGTGGACCAATGAGGAGATGGCATTTTGATGCGTCTGAGATCGACTTCAAGCTGGTCCAACTCCCTAAACCGTCTTGCGATCAAACATTCGATCTGCGCCCAGACACTATCAAACACAGCGGGCAGAAGATCCCAGTGATCTTTCCATTCCGGAAGCGCTCCGGCACCCATAACCGTTAGTGGATAAGGGCGACCGAGGCTGTCACTGCTGTCGCGGCAGACGCCGCAAGCGATTGTATCTCTTTTCATCCCCTGAGACCAAAAGCGCCAGGAATGGAGTTGATTCCGCTCAGTCTTGGTTGACAGGAGTTTTTGGTATCCGGTTTCGAGCCATCCGAAAAAAGCCTTTACAATCGGGTCACTTCCGCCGATTTGAAAATAGTCCGATGTGGCGGGATGCTTTCCGTAAGCAGCCCATTCCCAATTGAATTTCGCTTTTATTGATCCCAGCACGCTACAATTTTCTCCGGTACCCTTCCGGGACCGGTTCGAAGAAGTCTCAGCACCGGCCCGTGACCTTGGAAGCGGTACCGGGCCGTTATGTATTGAATCCCCATCCGTTTGAGATCAGCTTCTTCGTCCGGGAATTCACGGGGATGAAAGGTGCGCACGCCTTTTTCAAAATCTCTCAAAAACCTCGCGAATGCGAGATCCCCGCTGTATTTCTTGGTCAAAACCAGGTTGGCGACTTTGATCCTGAAAGTAACATCGCCGCAGTCTTGTGGCGACCACTTAAAGCGTCTCCTGACCGGGTAATTGAGATTAACCAACTGCAGGGTTTTGTCGGCGCACTGCATTTCCAGCTCGGTGGCATGGGGTATCACTGAAGCCCCTTTATTGGTGCCGGTTGGTTCGCCTTGTATGGTAACCGTGTAGCTGGCCTGGATAGGTCGCGCCGATCTGGCCCCCCTGTTTAAAAATGAAAAAAAGTACTTGTCAAAAGGTACGCTCTGCCCCCTGATTTTCTTGGGATAGAAGCCTTTCTTAAGGCTACTGGCAACAAATGGTCCGGCAGGTTCTTTCACGAACTTCATGGCATGGCCGGGTTGGCTCCAGAGAAGTTCAATGAGTTCGTTTCTATCGGACACACCCTGTACTTCCAAAAGAACCTCTCTTTCCCACATCTTTTGCAGCTGGCACGCGGCTTCCCTGGAAACAAACGCCAGGAAATAATCAAGCGGCCCCTGCACCAGTGCCCAAAACAGTTCTTGATCCGGCCCGGGGCTGGCCATAGCGGACCTGAGTTGATTCAAGGCTCTCCATCCCGCAAAATAGGGGGTTTTGCTCGTGGCTGGGTCCTCATTGTAGATGGCTGCCGCCGTCTGGTATGCCGTCTCACGGGATGCGGAAACCACCGCGATTTCTGCCAGGGCATCTAGATAATCCCGCAATGCTTGAGCTGCAATGAGCTTGGATTCCAAGCCCCCGGCTTTTTTCCCGGTCTGCTTTTCAAGCTTGGCGATCTTCCTTTCCACTTTTCGGGTCGCTTTTTTGAGGATTCCTGGTTTTTCGCCTTTGCTCTCTTTCCGTTTTGCAGCCTTAGCCGTTGTTGCCTTGAAATCGTAAACGAGCTTAAGCCACGACGGCAGTTCCGGTCTCTCGGCGAGGGGCTTTATCTCTTCGGCGATGCGACCCAGCAGCGCGAAATACGGATTTTGATCGGTCCCCATCGATGACGCCACCTGGCGCCATTCCGCTTTCCCCTTAAGCCGGTCGGACCCACGCGGAAATGCAATTCCAAAGTCCCGCCAGGCATTGAAATATGCCTTCCGGTACCACGTTTGAAATTCCAATTTTTTGCCGGCAATGATCAAAGGATCGACAAGGGCGGATTCGATCTCCTTGAGAAAAGAGTCGATCTTCGTTTTTCCCTTAAGGGAAAAAGCCGGAGCGACTCTCTTTTCGTCCTCGGCCCCCAGACTTCCTCCCCAAAAATCCCGCGCGCCAAGATAAGAGAGGGATGGATCAAGATTTATCCAGGCGACAATCCAATTCAAATTGGCGTTTTTCAACGTGAGGATGTGTTTTAACAAGATTCGGAGCTCATTCATCTCCTGATTCAGAACATTGGTATCCTCACGCCAGAGAACGTAGTAAAGGTATAAATCCGCAAGCTTTTGTCCGACTTCAGGGATAACCTCTTGGCCGGCTGCCTGCAATGTGCGTTCATAGGACGGCTGAGGCCTGGCTCTGAGGGCCTCCAATTGTCTATTTTCCAGCCGGACGCGCAAAAGATTGATACGCCGGACTAAGTGGGCCACGTGTGCGCCCATGATCTCTTGAGGTGTGGCGGCTGAAAAGTGCGTTACTGTCTCGGCCATTCTCTCGTTCTGATTGAGCAGGAGACCATCGTAGAACCGTTTGCAGTATTTTGCTTTCAGTTCGCCCTCGACTTCTATACTTTGAAATAATCCGAACCGGGGAAGCCACCACCCCCGATTCCGTTCTTCCACTCTGAGAAGTGCCTGAAGATATTGATTCAAGCCGATCACATCGGCGACAATTTCGTCTTGCAAAACGACCGGTTTGGAAGCCTGCTTTGATACTTCCCGCATGATCATCAAATTTCTGGCAAACGAAAAACTCAGCAACCCGCAAATGGCAATGCCTACAGCTAACCACGCCGCCAGGCCCAGATTCTCCGTTAGTCTGCTCCACTCCAGCCTCCGCTGGGTGGGCGCAAACATGCCTCTGTCAGCAGGCATTATGCGAGAGAAGAAGTCGTGCAGGAATAATCCCTTACTGGTTCCCGGTAAAACTTCCCGCTCATCGATCAGGCCGAGTTCTTTGAGGAAGTGGGAATATGGGCTGCCCTCCTGTTTTCCGCTGCTGAAGAAAAGCCCTCTCAGTATCGGTGTTTCCTGGTAGGGGCTCTCCCCAAAGGTCGCCTTCATAAACGTGTTGAGCCCGGGTTTTACTCTTTCAAACTCATCTGGAAAGAGAAGGAGGCCGGAATCGGGCGTTTTCGATCGGGACTTATGAAAAAGGAGCAACCGCAGGTCCCTCAATCGCTGGGTAAGGGAGTGAATGGAATTTGATGTGAAGGATTCAGCATCACTCGAAAGGTCTTGGTTGACCATGCCCATGGCCTGAGCGAGTGTATCTTCAGGCAGGTTGTCGCAGAATGTCGTCATCCCTTGAACCAAATCACACTTTGTCACCAAGACATAGACCGGAAACTTAGCTCCCAGTACCCGCATTAACTCATCAATGCGACGACGGATGCTGCGGCCCTCTTCCTCCAGTTCATCGGGCCCAGAGGAAACCAGTTTATCGGCGGCAATGGTTACAACCAGTCCGTTGAGGGGTTCCTTCTTTCGAAACTTGCTCAGCAACCTCAGGAATTTCTGCCACTCGTCCCTGTCGCGGCCCTCGTCGACCGGAATGGCATATCTGCCGGCGGTGTCAAGGATAACGGCCTGCTCAAAAAACCACCAGTCACNNCAGTCACAATTCCGGGTACCGGAAATTCCGGACGTCCGACGAATTTCGACGAAAGGCGAAGACAACCGGGCGCTTTGAATCGCGGTGGTTTTTCCCGAACCACTCTCGCCAATCACCATATACCAGGGCAGGACATACAACGGATTCCCGTATGTCTTCAAGTGGGACTTCCTGAGCGCTGTGACAGCTTCTCTCCATCGATCCTGTAGCTCCTTTGAGCCCTCTTTCTCCTTGTCACCCAGAGTCTTGCGGTAGGCCTGATCCTGCTCAATGACCTGCTGCACAAAGCGCTGCTCCCGTCGCCGGAGCAAAATTCTCCTTAACAGAATCAGGGCGAGTAGCAAACCCAGCAGGCCCAGGAGAATGAAAACACCCACCCACCACGTCCAGCCGATGCTCAGGACTATCCAGAATACCGCGCCGATAACAAGCAGTGCGGCCAGGACAAGAAGAAAGATTTTAAGGATTTTCCACATCATTTGCTGCACTTATGGCATCGCGCCCAGTAAGTTCTCACCGATATTGTTCAGAATAAAGCGATAAATGAGAAACAGAGCGGCGCAAAGCACAACGGGAAAAGCAATGCCCAACAGCGTAATCGGGGAAAACCCTCGCCTATGCCGTTGAGGTTTCAGCTCATCAGCTTGCTGGGGATAGGCCTCCGCGAAGAGGCGACCTTCATCCAGCGCAGGAAGCCCCACGGAACTACCCAACAGAACTTTCAGATTCGAAGTTCTCAATTGCTCCAGCAGAAAATCATCGCCCTCATGGACATAGCGACCGGTAAACCCCATGGCAAGACACAGATAATA
>WVXP01000050.1 GCA_011773445.1 Pseudomonadota bacterium
GCAGGGTGGGATTCCGTTTATTTCTTCCGCAAATCGTTCATATCACGCTGGATTGCTTTCATTGGTGGCCCGGTGTGTTTATTTGTTTCTGAAATATGGTATGGAACGAGGATAGGCCATTCGGCGTGTTTCAGTTAGCAAGGGTCGCACACCTTTGTGCGGTGTGCGTTATACGCGGAAGAAACCGCCTCTTGCCTGGCGTAAGGACAGAGTGGAGCGCGACTCCCGGGATACGTACTCATTCAAAATCACGAACTTAGGCCGACGGTTTCTTAGAAGAAATCGCAACTCTCTTCGAGGTGATGCTCGATTTGATCTGGAGGTTTTGATCTCCATTCGATATCTGAAGAACCGGGAAATTTCGGATACTGCCAAGATCTGTCAGGTATTGAAAAGCACGATTTCTGTTTGACACCCTCAATAAATCCTAACTATCGACAGATTCGTTTCAAGAAGCTTCTTTATTCTCCTTGACATCTCAAACTAAATACCTTAGTTACTATAACTACCACATAGTGGTGTTATGAAATCTCGTCAACCATACGAAAGGAGGAGTGTCAATGACATCAGACGCGGGTGCTCAGGTCATCGACAAGGCAAAGGAAATGGGGGCTTCAATGGCAGGTATCGCGAACGTTGAGCTCCTCAAGAAATCACCTTCCCATGAAATTATAACAAAACTCGGTATGGAAATAGATGGGATTAATCCTTACAGGGAGATATGTGATTTCGATGAAATCAAATGGCCCGCAGAAGCCAGGTCAGCTCTGGTTATCGCCGTTTCCCATCCCCAAGATAAACCCGAGCTAGATTGGTGGGTCGGATTGAAAGGAACGCTCGGAAACAGTGAGTTGATAAGAATCAACAGGGAATTATCTGCATGGGTTGAAGAGACGTTTAGTATTAAGACCCACAAATTGCCCTATTTCATCGAGAAAGGCGGAATTTACCTCAAGGATACAGCAGTATTGGCCGGACTTGGCTGTATTGGCAAAAACAACATACTTGTTACTCCAGAACTCGGACCAAAGGTTCGTCTTCGTGCATTGCTGCTCGAAGAGGACTTGACTCCTACCGGCCCCATAGACTTTGACCCGTGTGACGGCTGTGAAGAATTTTGTAGAAAGGCGTGTCCCCAGAATGCCGTGGAAACATGTCTCCTAAAGAAAGGGGGTGATAAGGTATTTGAGAGAACATGGCAGGATCTCTCAGGATGGTTATTCTGATTCCTTCAGACGACACTATTTTTCTGAAAAGGAGGTTTACCATGTGCAGAAAAGGGAAACTCTTTGATAGGGTGCTTGCACTAGGAATAGGCTTCTTCGTACTCCTCTTTGTCTGTGGAATGGCGACGTCGCAGGAGGTGACGAGAGAACACATTGTGCTCGGTTACCACGGTTGGGACAGTGGGCGAGTTAACGACAATATCGCAAAATTTGTCATCGAAAAGGGTCTTGGATACAAAACTGAGTTAATACCCGCAGACACGATTGTGCTCGTCACTGGGCTCAGACGGGGCGACATCGATATCGACATGGAGATGTGGGTCGAGAATGTACAGAAAGCGTACGACGAGGGCATCGCAGAGGGGTCCATCATTGATTTGGGATCCGATTTCCCTGACAGTTGGCAGGGATTTCTTGTGCCCACATATGTGATCAAGGGCGATCCCGAGCGTGGCATCGAGCCCATGGCTCCGGACCTCAAGTCCGTGTTCGATATGCCCAAGTACTGGAAGGTCTTTAAGGACCCCGAGGATCCCAGCAAGGGAAGATTCTATAGCTGCATTCCTGGTTGGGGCTGTGAGAAAGTCAACAGAGCCAAAATCCACGCGTATGGTCTGGACAAGACCTACAATATCTTGCCGCCGGGGTCAGACGCGGCCCTGAGTGGTTCGATGGTGGCGGCCTACACAAAAGGGAAACCCTGGTTTGGCTATTACTGGGCACCCACCTGGCCCTTGGGAAAACTCGATATGACGCCACTCGAGGAACCACCCTACAAAAAGGAGCTCTGGAATGAGGAGGCCGGTTACGCATGCGCCTACCCTTCTGTGTCAGTGAACATCGTTGTCCACTCCTCCCTGCCGAAGCGGGCTCCCGATGTTGTCGAGTTCCTCAAGAAATACGAGACGTCCCAGGCCATTCATAACAAGATCCTCGCCTACATGCAGGATACCGGAGGCAAAGCTGAGGATGGAGCGATTTGGTTCTTCAAGAATTATGAATCGTTGTGGACGACCTGGGTCTCCTCGGAGGCAGCCGCCAAGGTGAAGGCCGCTTTGCCGTAGCCCCAAAGTCCTTGCCGCCCGGTCTTGCGCGACCACGCCTGGCCGGGCGGTTCATCGTTGGATCCCGGGAGAATAGTATTGTCGGACCAAAAGGGACAACCCAAAGGCGAGATATACCTAGAAGTGAAAAGCCTCTGGAAGGTTTTTGGGACCACTGTCAGAACGCTTCCCGATGAATTTCGAGAACTAACGAAGGGTGAGATTCTAGAGAAGACGGGCATGGTTCTCGGTCTCCGGGACATCTGCTTCACCGTGAGGAGGGGGGAGTTCTTCGTCATAATGGGGCTGTCGGGAAGTGGGAAGTCGACCCTCATCCGCTGCCTTTTGCGCCTCATAGAACCAACCGAAGGGAACATTCTCATCAATGGTCAAAATGTGTGCCGATTTGACGTGCGTGCACTAAAGGAGCTTCGCCGGCACACCACAAGTATGGTCTTCCAGCACTTTGGTCTCCTGCCCCACTATACGGTCCTGGAGAATGCGGCATATGGACTTAAGGTTCGGGGCGACCCTGTGGAGGAACGACTCGCCCGCGCCCACACTGCCCTTGAAACCGTCGGTCTCAAGGGATGGGAGAACTACAAGCCTGGGGCACTGAGCGGCGGGATGCAGCAGCGGGTGGGGATCGCGAGAGCCCTAGCCACAGACCCAGAGATTATGCTTATGGACGAACCCTTTAGCGGTCTGGATCCTCTCATCCGTCGTCAAATGCAGGACGAATATATTGAGCTCCATAAGAAAGTTCACAAGACGGTGATTTTCGTGACTCACGATCTCCACGAGGCTCTGAAGCTTGGGAACCGCATCGCTATTATGCGCGATGGGGATATCCTCCAGTTAGGAACACCAGAGGATGTGGTCATGTCCCCGGCCAACGACTATGTGCGAGAATTCGTTCAGGATGCCTCGCCGAGTAAGATCCTTACCGCCAGCCGCATTATGGAAGAGCCAGATTTCGTTCTCTCTGAGGACCACAGTGTAGAAGCCGCCAGGAAGCTTCTCGAGGATAAGGGGAGGGACTATGCTTTTCTTGTGACAAAGAAGAGGAAGTTCCTTGGGCTGATTCCTGTGGGGCACCTTGCCGCAAAGGGGGGAAAAGGAATGGGTTCGCTCCATGAGGCTGTCTTGAACGATCACCCATCCTGTGGTCCGGACACCGTGGTCGAGGACATTCTGCCCTTGGCGGCTGCGACCCAGTTTCCTATTCCGGTGGTGGATTCGGAGAGGTGTTTTTTGGGTGAACTACAAAATAGAACCATTCTCCGGAACCTGATTACGGACAAGGAGAAACTTAAAGATGTCTGAGGTTTCAGAATTCATTAGCATTCCCCTGGCGAATTGGACGGACGCGGGCATGGCATACATCATGGCCCATTTCGGCTTGTTCTTGGACTCAGTGGGCGAAGGCCTCCTTCGGCTCCTGCTTTACCTGGAGCGGTTTTTCCTCTGGATCCCCTGGCCCATTGTAATCGGTCTGGTGGGTGTGACCGGCTGGCGGCTGATTGGTCGGTGGTGGGTTGGGGTAATCTTGGCCGCGATGTTACTTCTCATCGGCAGCTTTGGCTACTGGAAGCTCGCCATGATGACCCTGTCCCTGGTGACGGCGGCGGTGATTATCTCGCTCGCCGTTGGCATCCCCGTGGGCATCGCTATGGCCCGGAGCGATCTGCTGGAATCCATCATCAAGCCCATCCTGGATGCCATGCAGACCATGCCGAGCTTCGTTTACCTGATTCCTGTTCTGATGTTTTTCGGCCTGGGCAAGGTACCGGCCCTCTTCGCCACCATTCTGTACTCTGTGCCACCGATGATTCGTCTCACCAACGTGGGCATCCGCGAGGTGCCGGCGAGTGTAGTCGAGGCGGCGCAGGCCTTCGGTTCCAGTTCATGGCAGATTCTGTTCAACGTGCAGCTGCCATTAGCGCGGCCAGCGATCATGGTCGGTATCAACCAGACCACCATGATGGCCCTTGCCATGGTCGTTATTGCCTCTATGGTTGGCGCGAGGGGCTTGGGACTCGAAGTCCTGCTGGCCATCAATCGCATTGAGGTGGGCCGAGGGTTTGAAGCTGGCTTGTCCATTGTCTTTCTGGCCATCATCATCGACCGCATCACCCATGCGATGGCCGCGCGGCAGGAGAAGGCAGGAGCCTAAAGCTTAGCGTGGGGAGGTCAACCATTGCAAAGAGGCAATCCCTAACCTGAGAGAAAGGGTCAAAACTGCACTTCAGTCTTTCCTAATTGAAAGACCTTGAATACGTGCCTAACACCATATTGATCTCCAGCATTATCGCCGAAAACTGCAAAAATCTGCTATGTATCTGAAATTTGCGACCCTCCACAATTGGTTTGATAGTCTTCCCAGATCTTGAATCTAGTCGTCGTCATCTAATTAATTCAAGATGAAAGACGCCGTTTGGTGTCCTCACAAATTCCGTTTATTTCTGTCGGAAATCATTCATATCAGGCTGGATTGCTTTCACTGGTGGTCCGGCCTGTTTATTTGTGTTTCAAATCTTGTATGAATTGGGAATCAGAGAAACGGAGGATTGCAGTTAGCAAGGGTCGCACACCTTTGTGCGGTGTGCGTTATACGCGGAAGAAACTGCCTCTTCCCTGGCGTAAGGGCAGAGTGAAGCGCGACTCCT
>WVXP01000015.1:0-2047 GCA_011773445.1 Pseudomonadota bacterium
AGGGGTGAGAATTAAGAGGCTTTTTGCACACCCGAAAAAAGCAAGGGCGAAAACCGGCGGCAGTGGCTCCAAGCCTTCCTCGATAAACAGACCGAGGCTGGGGTAGGCGGGTTCAGGACAAGTTCTCGCCGAACGCTGTCCAGTGACGACCGAGAGACCTCGATTCAAAAATGGAGTAATGTTGTTCGTTTGCAACAAAAAACCCGAAAGGAGAGCCTATGACTAAAGATCTTAAAAATGATTCCGCTGAATATTCATCCTTGATCCTTAAGGAATTGACTCAGGATTGGGAAAAGAATGTCCTCATGCTCCAGGAGTTGAGAAATAAGAATCGGGAAAATGGGAATCTCGTTCGGGAATTAGATCGCTTGCTTCTTGTGTTCCTGGGGGCAAACGAAAGGGAGGAATTTGAACGGCGTTTGTATTACGAGATTCTTGAGAGCCACAGGGAGGGTATGCTGATCGTCTCCAGGGGCCTCCATAAGGTTGTTCCGGAGGAAAAGATCCCAGATATCCAGCTCGAAAAGTCCCCCGGAACTTACGGGAAAGACTGGATCCGTCTCGTCCACACCGATCGCCAGGTGATCCTCGCACTTGATAACCGCGACTCAGAGTTCCTGAACTTTGCCGTCGATTACTTCCGGGGCGAGCCTCATGGAACTGAGGTCTTGGAGGAGCAGGCAGAAACGATCTACGTCTACCGCTGGGATAAAGAAGGGATGGAGCGCTTCAGGCAAGTCCCTGATGAAATAGATTACCTCTTCACCTTTGGTTCCGCCTTAATGGGCCATGGCCTATACTCCTATGCGATATTTCGGTTCCGAGAAATTTTGAGTCAAGACCCAGATGATCATGAGACGCTGCTTCGCTTGAGCCGTTGTCACATTGCAATGGGGGTCCCCGAGGCTGCCTTTCAACATCTGAGAAAAGCAGCCTCGATAAAACCCAATGATGAGAGTGCTTATCTGGAATTAGCGAATTGCTACAAGGAGCTGGGGTTGTACGGAATGGCCCTGGAAAACCTGCTGCGGGTTCGAGACCTGGGGCAAGGAGAAAGGATGATCCACAATAACATCGGTGTTGCTTACGGTGTATTGGAAGAATACAGCCAAGCTGTCGAGGCATACGAAAAGGCCTTAGAAGCCGGTCCTGAGGATGCTTTCATATGGAAGAATATCGGCCTCGCCTACCGGCAGGCGGGCAAATGGGATCGGGCCATCGGAGCGTTCGAGAAGTATTCTGAGTTGGATCCGGAAAATCACGAGCCCCATATTCTCCTGGGGGAAGTTTACGAGGCAATGGGCGATCTCTCACGAGCAACCGAAGCCTACCAGAGAGCCCTCCAAATTCGACCCGACTNNCCCGACTATTCCGCTTATCTATCGCTGGGAAGAGCTTACAAGAAGGTGAATCGCACACCTGATGCGAGAAAGTGCTATGAGGAGGCCCTGAAGATTTACCCTCATGGCAAAGAACCGAGAGCTCAGCTCTTCCGGCTCGACCACCCTGATATGGAGGAGCTCGCGGAAGAGATGGCTCAGGTGGTAAAGGATCACTCCTTCCTGGATGATCCAGACGCCGTTCCCGTCATCTATGAAGAGGCAAAGAGGAGAAAACTGGAAAGGAAAGCAGAAGAAACCGCACCGAACGGAGGNNCGATGAAATCAGCGTTCATTTTTCCCCTGCTCATGTTCTTGCTTGCCCCGATCAGGCTGGATTTAAATCTGGTGCCTTCAGAAGCAAGGGCCCGAGAGGTGGTTACCCAACAAGAAATGGCTGAAAGGTGGAGAGACCTGAAAGGAATTCGGGACCCTTTTTTAGACCCGGAATGGTTGAGAAAACAAAAAGAGGAAGACGAAAAGGGAAAGGCCCAGGAAAAAAGGAGAAGGGCGGAGGAAGAGAAGAGAAGGGAAGCGGAAAGGAAGAAACATGCCCTGAAACTGAAGGGCATCGTGCAGGTAGGTCAGAAGTTTGTCGCCATCGTTGACGGCAAAGCCATCCGAGAAGGAGAGGTTATCCGGGGCCGTAAGATCCTTGAGGTGAACCG
>WVXP01000015.1:2088-2704 GCA_011773445.1 Pseudomonadota bacterium
GGCATCTTCGGCTTTACGGACTCTGAAGCCAAGAGAGACCCATTTGAGGTCTTCTTTGAATTGGATCCTTCAGAAAAAGAGGAACTCACGCCTCTGGAGAGATACGAAATTTCCGAGTTGAAGCTGATAGGAATCATTGGCAGCAAGTCACAAGGGTATCGGGCACTGGTTGAGGACAAAGCCGGAGCCGGATTTATCCTCACGAAAGGGACACCCATCGGCAGCAAAGGATCCACGGTGAAGGAGATCAGAAGAGATAAGGTCACTATCCTGGAGAAATATAGGGACTACATGGGCAGGGAAAAGGTGAGGGAGGTTGTGTGGACCCTTCATACACCGGCTACTGTGAGCTCCCGAGGGAAAAGACCATGAGGTTTCACATTGACGTTATCAAGAGCACGTGACCAAGGCTCGAATGAGGACCGTCATTGATTGAGGGGTTTGAACGTTAGGAAAAGTAGCAAGTCAAAGGAGAGAGAATGCTCTTAAATGGAATTTTCGCAGTGTTACTATCTGTAACATTGGCTGTCACGGCCCCTGTCTTTCAGGTGACCAGGGTAATTGATGGCGATACGTTGCTTCTGGCAAACGGCGAGAGGGTGCGGCTGATAGGGGT
>WVXP01000015.1:2812-6308 GCA_011773445.1 Pseudomonadota bacterium
AGAGAAGCACGGGAGAATGGAAGAGGCCTCTGGAAACATAAAGATCAGCACTAATTTACTCAACCTCGACCTTAACCTTAACCTCATCCTGTTTTGACCGTATCTGTCACACCTACCGGATAGAATGGAGAGATAAAGGCGGGGAAAATCCCAGAAAAGGAGGAGTATCTATGGAAAAGGTTTTGAGAAACTACACAAGTCGGGTTCGCTTCTGGAGAAGGCAGGCCCACCGTAACATGGCCGTTTTCCCACTTGTCATGGAAAACGCCCCTTCGCCGGACTACCTGACCCTGGACGAGGCCCTGCAGGACGGGGCCATCGAGATCACCGAGGTTAACGAGGGGGGAAGCGTCCCCGACCTGAAGGTTGCCAACAAATCCAGCCGAAACGTGCTGATCCTGGACGGGGAGGAACTGGTGGGGGCCAAGCAGAACCGAATCATCAACACGACCATCCTCATCGGGCCCAAGCGGACCGTCGTCATCCCCGTCTCCTGTGTGGAGCAAGGGAGATGGTCCTACCGGGGAGCAGCGTTTCAAAGCGAGGAGCGGATGATGGCCTCGAAGATGAGGAGCCGGAAGTATCATGACCTAAAGGACTCGCTTCGAAGAGGGATGGGGTACCGGGCCGATCAGAGCCGGGTCTGGCAGGATGTCGATTTAGCAATGTGCAGCCTTGACTGCTATTCTGAGACATCGGCACTGAGCGACGTCTACGAGCAGAAGCGGGGTGACCTGGAGGACTACCTCGATCATTTCAAGCCCGTGAAGAACCAGGTTGGCATCGTGGTCATGATCGACGGCAAGGTGATGGGGGGCGATTCCTTCTGGGCAACGGAGACCCTGGAGAAGGTGTTCGCGAAACTCGTGACCAGCTACGCCTTGGACGCCCTGGAGACGGCGGGTCGAAGGAACAGGGTTAATTCGACACAGGCAGTACGCCAGTTCTGCCAAGAGGTTCAGAAGGCAAAGATAGAGACGCGTTCCTCCGTGGATCTGGGGACAGACATCCGGCTGGAGAACGACCGGGTCATCGGTTCGGCCCTGGGCTACGAGGATCAGATCCTTCACCTCTCGGTTTTTGCCAAGGAGAGATCTCAAGGGAGGGGAAGCTCTGGTAGAAGCCTCAGGCGGGCAAGCTTGAGGAGGGATTTGCTGTTCTGAAATCATCCGCCGATTCGCACATTCACTAGGCCTTTCCGACCTGTAATCCACATGGAAAGGAGGATTGCAAGAGGGGTTCTGGGATGGACAAAATTCCCGGGGAGGAAAGGCCTAGACCTTATTTCAGTTTTCAACCGCAGAACCCTCTGTTTCTCAACCTTAACCTGCCCCTTGCGGCGGACCGCAGCACCATCTTTCGACTGCAGCACCGCAAGACCGCAACACCGCAGCACCGCACGACTGCAGCACCCGAAAATCTCGGCGGGGATAAACCGACGAGATGGGAGGTTTTACGATGATTCTTCCCGTTGGAACAAACCTCAAATTGAAGAGGACGCCGTGGGCCACCATCGGGCTGATGGCCGCCAATATGCTGGTCTTCATTCATCAGATTGTCCTCGAGGGGAACGGGATATACGGATTCGAGGACTACTTCCTCTTCGTTCCGGGTGACCGCTGCCCCTGGCAGTGGGTAACCGCCATGTTCTTCCACGCAAATCTCCTCCACCTTCTCGGGAACTTCCTCTTCCTCTGGGTCTTCGGTATATACGTGGAGGACAGGGTTGGCCGGAGGGACTACCTCTTTCTCTACTTCATGACGGGAATGGCCGCCACGTTCGTCCACGGGATCATGAAGGGGCTCTTTCAGCCGGAATCCCTCTTCACGCCGTGTCTCGGTGCCTCGGGTGCTATTTCCGGTATCATGGGGGTCTACATCTACCGCCTGTACTACTCCAAGGTGAAACTCGTCATCACTCCTTTTTGCTTCTTCATCCCCAAACGAATTCCGGTCAACGCGGTAGCTGTCCTCGGTTATTGGTTCTCCCAGGACGTTATGGGAGGTGTGGCTTCCCTTCGAAACCCTTACCTGGGTGTTGCCTTCTGGGCGCACGTTGGGGGATTCCTCATGGGTGTGATGGCATGCTGGCTTCTCAAATACGGCCGCGAGGCCGTGAGGGAGAAGAACCGGTTCGTGGGGGAGCAATATCTGGAAAAGCCCTACGGTTTTGGGAAGGGGATCGAAGCGCTGGAGAAAGCCCTCGTTTTCGAGCCGAAAAACCCGTATCTCCACGTCAGCCTGGCCCGGGCCAAGAGCCGGCTTAGGAACACCCGGAGTGCCGGGGAGCACTACGAGAAAGCGATTCGGCTTCTGATCAGAAGAGACCCGAAAGAGGCTGCCGAGATTTATCGGGAGTACTGGGGGAAGTACCTTGCGGTTTTTGAGCCGGAGATGCAGCTCGCCCTGAATCGGCTGCTGATTCGACAAGGGTATTTCGACTTTTCCGCAAAAACCCTGGAGGTCCTCATCCATGATCACCGGGGAGAGGATCCCTATCTGGAGAAGGCCTTTTTAATGCTTGCCCGCCTCTATGGGCAACAGCTCAAGAGGCCCGAAAAAGCAGCAAGCGTCTATGAGGACTTTCTCAGAAACTTCCCCAATTCTCCATGGAGACGCATAGCCCAGAAGGAATACGAGGAGGTCACCAAAGAATGGAACGGATGGAGGGAAAACGCAACCGAAGATGGCGTAGGCATGGTGCACTCGTCTGCATAGTCGGCATTCTCTGTCTCGTCTATCTCTTCACCACGCGGACACCGGAGACTTGGAGGATCATCGACGCCTTCGAAAGTTACTGCTACGCCCACTACACTGTGATCGAGAGGCCCACACAAGAGAACGAACAACGGCTGGCGAGGTACGAGGCGAAGCTTGCCAGGCTCTCCGAGGGAAAGTTCGATCACCGTAACGCGGAAGAGGTGAGGGCCTTCTTGGAGCCGAGGGGATACGCCTACGACGCTGATGAAAGAGACGGCAGAGTGGACTACCTGCTGGCCGCTTTTGCCGAGCATGGGCGTTTTGAAGCGAGCGGCTCGGATTCCCTCTCCTACGATTATTTCCTGTTGGATTGGATCTACGTGGTCCCGTACGATCACCCCGCCTATGGTGGTTTCAAGGAGAAAACCGATCGGAGTTCTCTGATTTTCTATTCCAGAAATGGGTTGGTTTATATCAATGCGGCCTGGGTCAGATGGCGGTTTGAAAACCTTTTCAACCTGCTCTGGGAATCCAAGGTTACGAGGGCGTCCAAGATGGAGGGGCCCAGGCACTGCAAGGTCCTCTACCGGGGGGTGAATGAGATCTGGCGAGAGGCTTGCCTCTTTCGTGTCGATGAGAAGGGGGCCAAGGAGTATTTTGTTGACCGAGCATTTGAATCCTACGTGCCGACAATGCTCGGCTGTGTTTCAAGAGAGCGCTATTACTGGAAACGGAAGTTAATCGAAACAAATGGCCTTGAGCTCGCTTACCTCAGGAGCCTGGCGGAAAACCCCAG
>WVXP01000001.1:0-14135 GCA_011773445.1 Pseudomonadota bacterium
AAAGATCTTCAGCGGATAAGCAAAGAGCAAATCCCCGCGAGGATATGGGAGCATCTGTCCTCCATCCTGGAAGTCTCGCATGAGAGCCCTTGATCTCGATTCTTGTTGTGAATGGCTCCGGGGATGAATAGCAAGGCGAGGAATCGCTCTATGAATTGGGTCAAAGGGGGAGACCTATGAGAGAGAACCGAAGAAAACCACCCACTTTTGCGTCTACCTTGGCGGATATCTATGTCACTGTCATACAGGTGCACTCAGCCAGGTGTCAGACTTTCTGGGATACACTTCCGAGTAAAAGGGTCTCTAGAGGACTTGTCCCACGCCTTCCCATGACAATCATGTCTACTTGATTCTTTCTCGCGAATTCGAGGATCTCCTGGGTGGGGTCTCCTTCGATGAGCCTTGACTCGACGCTTTTGACACCTCTTCCCCGCGCTTCGTTCTCAGCCTCTCGAAGGATTCGCACACCGGTCTCTCGGAAATAGTCTCCTACATCCTCTGCATACAGAGCCATTCTTCTCTGAGTAAGGAGGTCAACCACCCACATGGAGAAGAACGCTCGTTCCATCGTATTTCTGAGCAATATCCGAGGCAATCTCGATGGTCTTCTTGGCGTGGTCCAAGCCGTCTGTGGCGACAAGGATCCTTTTGATCAATCCTCTAAATCCCCCTTCCATGAACCCGAGTTTCGGAAGTGTCCCTATTCTTGGGATCTCACGAATGTCCCCACCCCAATTTTCAAGTCCATTAAAGCAGATCTCAGTGGATTGTCGATGGAAAGCGAGGCAGCACAACTTTTGGTTGATTTTTTGGTTCATCCATTTAGAATGAGAGGTTGCAACCCTGAGGATTCCGAATGCCTGGTCTCGAAAACGTTTTCGTTCTTGCGGTCCTTATCGGGACGATTTTGCTTTTTGTGACCGAAAAGCTTCGCGTTGATTTGGCCGCATTGTGTGCACTGCTCGCTCTCCTTGTATTGGGCTTAATTGAACCCGGCGAAGCTCTGTACGGCTTCGCCAACCCTGCCACCGCCACCGTAGGGGCTATGTTCGTGTTGAGCGCAGGTTTGGTGCGCACCGGCTTTGTGGATTGGCTGGCCCGGCATATCGACAGGTTTGCTGGAAAAACTCAAAACCAACTGATTTTGGTCTTGTGTCTGACGATTGCTGTGCTCTCAGCATTCGTCGTCAACACCGCCACGGTGGCGATTTTTATTCCGGTTGCCATTGGACTGGCAAGGACCCGAAGGGTTCCTATTTCCTATGTATTGATACCTCTCTCCTTTGCGAGTCAGTTCGGTGGCGTATGTACCTTGATTGGCACCTCTACCAATATCTTGGTCAATGGAATCGCCATCTCAAACGGACTTCCTGGCTTCCATCTATTCGAATTCGCGCCGCTCGGTCTCGTCATGTGTGCTATAGGAGTCGTCTACCTCATAAGCACAGTTGGATGGCTCTTGCCCAGACGAGAGGGGACCTATCAGCAAACAGACAAGTATCTACTCGCTGACTACGTGGTGGAGCTCAGAGTGAAGCAAGGGTCAACGCTGATTGGTAAAACCTGGGAGAAGGGCAGAACGAGAGATGTCGAGGACATCAACCTTATCAAAATCATTCGAGGAAAGAAAGCGACCTGGCGGGCTTCGGCAACCAAAATCAGAGAGGCCGACGTTCTCTTGCTCCATGGCAATGCGGATAAACTCATGCAAATGAAGGACGCCTGCGGACTTGAGAGTCAGGCGGATCTTGTCGTTGACGATCGAAAACTGAGTTCAGATAAGGTAAAACTCATAGAAACCCTCATCCCACCCCGATCTAGGTTGGTTGGGCATACTATGCGAGGCTCCGAATTTACGAGACGCTATCGAAGTGTGCTACTTGCCATCCAGCGGCGCGGTAGAATCCTCAGAGACCGCCTGATCGATACCCATCTCGAGGCTGGCGATTCACTCCTGCTCCAGTCTGAGAAGAAGGATATCCAACGCTTGATGAAATCGAGCGATCTGGTTGTAACGAATGAATTGACCGATCTTCATCTACGTAAAGACCGCGCCGTGATTGCCCTAGGTCTTGTCGCGTTGGTGGTTTCTCTGGCAGCATTTAATGTTGTCCCCATTCTTGTTGCAGCACTCATTGGTGCCGTGGGTATGGTTGTCAGTCGATGTTTGACACCCGAGGAGGCCTACCAGGCCATCGATTGGCAGGTTATTTTTCTCTTGGGCGGAACGCTTCCTCTTGGACTCGCCTTGCAGAAAAGTGGGACCGCTACCTGGTTGGTCAATACGGTAATGAAACCATTGGTTGGTGCCGGTCCGATGGTGGTCCTCGCAGGTCTTTATGCTGTCACCGCAATACTTACCGAGACGATATCTAATAACGCCGCCGCCATACTCCTGGCGCCCATCGCCCTGTCGTCGGCAACGGTACTGGGTGTGAGTCCGCGGCCGTTTCTGGTGGCGATTACCTTTGCAGCCTCAACAAGCTTTGCGACACCAATTGGTTATCAAACGAACACGATGATCTATGCGCCTGGGGGCTATCGTTTCTTTGACTACGCGCGTGTGGGTGTGCCGCTCAATTTCCTATTTTGGATCAGTGCGACCATGTTGATACCACACTTATGGCCTTTCTGATATGAATTCAATGATTAGATTGTTCTGGTAAACAGGGTATGAATCTGATTGCACGGGGGTAGAGTCTCTAGACGTTGACAGCAAGTATCCGGGACGAGGACGATTAAAACATTAAAGGTACTGTTCTTGGCATCCTTGGGTCAAGCTACAGAGGGAAGGCGTTTTCTCAGTTTTGTGGACCCTCATGTCTCTGAGCGACGTTTGCGGAAACCTCGGGGGATCCAGATAGGTTAAAGGATAAAGGATAAAGGCTAAAGGCCAAAGGTTTGTTGGGAGTGGTTCTCCTTGAACTTTTTACCTTTTTCGTTTGTCCTGCGACAGTAAAATCTGTGAGCCCCGCGAGGGTCAACGCGAGAGCAAGGGAGCGAAGGGATATGAGGGTCCAATCAAAAGATCCAAAATTGTCGTGAAAGATCGGGAGGTTGAAAATTTCTTGCTTGGAAGACTCTGGAAATTCCTCACAGAGGGAGCATGACAGCCGGGGGTGAATGGATGGGAAAGGCGGAATTGGGAGGAGTTCTGGGTTCCCCTTGGGCGCATTCATGGCAGGAGGTTCTTGACGCTCTACGGGTCTCTGCAGAAAGCGGCCTAAACTCCGTGGAAGTGAGGAGAAGACGAAAACGATACGGACCAAACCGCCTTCGTGAGGCCAAGGCCAGGAGCGCCTGGCTGATCCTTGCTGAGCAGTTTAGGAGCCTCATGATCGTTCTTCTTGCAGCCGCAGCTGCCCTCTCATTTGTCCTGGGTGACTGGGTAGAGGGCCTGGCGATCATGGCTGTCATCTTTATCAATGCGGGTATTGGCTTTCTAACGGAGTTGAGAGCCGTTCGTTCGATGGAGGCCCTGTACCGAATGGGTCGAGTGACTGCAAGGGTTCGTCGAGAAGGGAGAACCCAAGAAATTCTCTCGGAAGATCTCGTACCTGGAGATATTGTTCTACTGGAGGGGGGTGATGTCATCGCCGCGGACCTTCGCCTTACAGAGGCGTCGAAACTCCAGGTTGACGAGTCAGCGCTGACAGGGGAATCCTTTCCGGTCAGCAAGGATGCGGGACCCCTTTCACCGGATACCTCCCTGGCGGAACGGGCGAATATGGTGTTCAAGGGAACTGCGGTGACCCGAGGCTCAGGGGAAGGCCTTGTTGTGGCGACCGGAATGGGTACGGAGTTAGGGCAGATCTCTTCCCTTGTCGAGGAGACGAAGGACGAAGAAACACCCCTTGAAAGACGGCTCGACCAAATGAGTCGCAGGCTGATATGGGTTACCCTGGCGATTGTGGTTCTTGTCGCTGCCGCGGGGATCCTCGCTGGAAAAGAAATGTTCCTGATGATTGAGACAGCAATTGCCCTTGCTGTCGCTGCAGTGCCCGAAGGGTTACCCATCGTAGCGACGATCGCTCTTGCAAGGGGGATGTGGCGAATGGCTCGCCGGAATGCCTTAATCAATCGTCTCTCCGCAGTTGAAACGCTGGGGGCGACAAATGTCATTTGCACGGATAAGACGGGCACGCTAACTGAAAACCGAATGGCAGTGAGCGAGATCGTTCTTGAGTCCCAAACGATCCCGTTTGATGGAGATGGGGTTCTTGCCGAAAGTGGAGTGTCCAAAGATCGAAAGTCCGTAGATTTTAGCAAGAACCGGATTCTCCGTGAGGCATTGGAAGTAGGGGTCCTCTGTAATAACGCTTCTCTGGATATTCATGACTCCGAGAGAATAAGAGCTATCGGCGACCCTCTGGAAGCTGCCCTCTTGTTTGCGGGTGCGCGGGCACAGATCCACCGAGAAGAACTCAATAGAAAGCTGCCTGAGGTGCGCGAGGAGGCTTTTGATTCTGACGTCAAAATGATGGCCACCTTTCATCGAGACGAGGATCGGTTTAAGGTTGCCGTGAAGGGTGCGCCTGAAGTCGTTCTCGAGGTCTCCTCACAGATCCGGACAATCGAGGGTCAGAGGGCTATGGGCGTCACAGACCGTAAGCGGTGGTTGAGACGCAATGAGGAGATGGCTGAGAAGGGACTTCGTGTACTGGCCCTGGCTACGAAAGAGGTGGCAACGATCGATGCAGAACCTTATGACCAGTTGATTTTCCTTGGCCTTGTTGGTTTGATCGATCCACCGAGGAGTGACGTCCGCCAGGCGATAACGTCGTGCCGAGATGCGGGCATAAGGGTCATTATGGTGACGGGGGATCAAGCCGAGACGGCTCGAAATGTGGGTTTGGCTGTCGATTTGATCGACACGACGGATGGGGTCGCGGTCGTTCCAGGCAAAGAAATCGGTAACCCCGATCGGCTGTCGGAAGCAGACCGCAAGAGGTTGCTCCAGGTTCTCATTTTCGCTCGCGTGAGTCCGAAGCAGAAACTCGACCTCATCGCCCTTCATCAGGGGAATAATTCGGTTGTGGCCATGACCGGAGACGGTGTTAACGATGCGCCTGCCCTCAAGAAAGCCGACATCGGCGTTGCCATGGGACAGCGCGGCACTCAGGTAGCCCGCGAGGCGGCAGACATGATCCTCAAAGACGACGCATTTCCTACAATCGTGGTTGCCATCGAACAGGGTCGGGTCATATTCAACAACATCAGGAAGTTCGTTCTCTACTTGATTTCATGTAATGTCAGTGAGATTATGGCTGTTTCTCTGGCGTCCCTGGTCAATGCACCCTTGCCGATACTGCCCCTCCAGATCCTCTTTCTCAATCTGGTGACAGATGTATTCCCGGCCCTAGCCCTCGGCGTTGGTGAGGGAGACCCGACCATCATGAACGACCGACCCCGGGACCCTCGGGAACCTATCCTGACCCGCCACCATTGGCTGGCGATCGGCGGTTACGGGCTTACCATGACCCTTTCAGTCCTCGGAGCCTTAACACTGGCCCTGATATGGCTGAAGATGGGAGAGGGGCAGGCCGTCACGGTCTCATTTCTTACACTGGCTTTCACACAGTTGTGGCACGTCTTCAACATGCGAGATCGCCGTTCAGGGCTAATCCTCAATGAAATAACCCGTAACCCCTTCGTCTGGGGGGCCCTCGCCTTGTGCGTAACGTTGCTTCTTCTCGCCGTCTACATTCCGGGTCTGGCTTCGGTGCTCAAGTTGGAAAACCCCGGAGCAACGGGTTGGATTCTGGTGATCGTGATGAGTCTCATCCCCTGTTTACTGGGGCAAATTCTCAAATCAAAAGGTCTGGATTGGAGAGCGGCAAAGCGATGACGATTAAAATGATAACGATGGCTTAGAAGGCATCACCGATCTGTCTGGAAACATCTGCGGAGATATGATTTATAGGGTAAAAGAGGAGAGCGATAAAACACCAAAAGCTGGCCTCATGAAAGACTCACAGAAGGCGTCCTCCAGGCGATATCGCAGTGAGAAAAGCACGCCGATCGACACTCGCCACAGAGTGCCGCTGAGTTAGAGGAAAAAATGAGAGACGATGCCATCCAAAGTGTGAGACTCATAGAAGAGGAACTGAAGAAAAGTGGCCTTGACGTCGAAACAAGGGTCAAAATCGGAATACCACTCAGGGAAATAATGGAGGCCGAAAAAGCTGAAAATATCTCGGTTATTGTGATTGGTTCTCATGGAAAAAGCAATCTTGAAGAAATATCCGGAGTTTCCTGGCTTTTTTGATCCATCTTATAAGCAGATAGCCCAGACCCCTTTGAGCGTTCCTGCAAATGTTTTTTGCTCATAAACCTTNNAGCCTTAGATTTATCAAAAAACGTTTGGGAAAAGCGAAAAGGGAGTCGGGTATTTGCGTAATGAGGGAATAGATATTAATTCCGACTACTTGCATAGCTACATGGCTGGTTTTTGAGGAAACTCCAGTGAAGAAATATTCCTCGGCTCTCTTTCCGAGAAGGTTATCCGAAGATGTAAAAGGCCGGTTCTCGTGATAAAGCAATACCGGGTTATCGCTCCAATCGGATCGCCGGACCTGGTGAGAAATGTTTGCCCAGAGCTCCGATCATGAAACATATCCTTGTTGCCTCTGATAACCAAGAAGCGTGTGATGCCATCCGGGCTTGTTTTGGCGACGAGTACAGGATCGAGATGGCCTCTAGCAAAGACTCGTGCCTGGAGATGTTTCGCAAGAAGCGTTACGAATTCACCTTTATCGACGTGGAATTTCTCACGGCAACACCGCACCAAGTTGGGAAAAACGACTACAGAACCGGTCTTCAGCCATTTTGGCAGGCTTTTCCAGCCGCCGAGATCATCGTGATGTCCTCGCAAGAAATGATCCGTGAAGCGGTGATGGCGGTGAAGGCAGGGGCGAGCAATTATTTGACCTACCCGATAGACAAGGAGGAAGCAAGATATATCGTCCAGAGTCTTTATGAATCGGCTAGGGCGCAATCGGAATTGGAATTTCTTCGTGATCGCTTTTGGCAAGCTGAATCGCTCGAAATGGTGCAATCCAACAGTCCAATAATGAGAGAAATCTTCGACAAAATTCAGGCGGTGGCACCGACCAAGAGCACGGTTCTCCTCACTGGCGAAACTGGAACCGGAAAAGGCGTTCTCGCGAAACTGATCCACAACCATAGCCATAGACGTAACCGACAGTTTATTAGTATCCACTGTGGGGCAATTCCGGATACGCTTTTGGAGAGCGAATTATTTGGTCACGAAAAGGGTGCCTTTACTGGGGCGATCAAGAGGAAATTGGGAAAGTTTGAGATTGCTCACGGAGGAACAATCTTTCTTGATGAAATAGGTACCCTCACATCATCAGCCCAAATCAAATTGTTGCAGGTGTTACAGGAGAAGAGCTTTCAGCGGGTGGGTGGGGAAGCGACCATCGAGGTGGATGTGAGAATCATCGCGGCAACCAATATGGATCTAAAGAAAATGACCGATGAGGGCCTTTTTCGGAATGACCTCTACTATCGACTGAGCGTGTTTCCAATCGAAATTCCTCCATTAAAGCAGAGGATTGAGGATATCCCGATTATCTGCAGGCACATTCTGGACGACCTCAATCGATTGCATGCAAAAGGTATCCGGGACATTGATCCGCAAGTCCTTCACGCCTTCGCAGAATACCCGTGGCCTGGAAACATCCGGGAACTCGAAAACCTGATCGAGCGCGCCTACATCCTCGAGACGTCTTCAACATTGCGGCCGGAGAGTTTCCCTGCGGAACTCTTCGTGTCCGGTTACCGGCCAGCACCAGGCCCGGTGGATCGGTCTCATACCTTAGAGGAGGTGAGAGGTCAGGCCATTGAGGAAATCGAGAGGCGCTATCTCAGAGAACTTCTAGCGATCCATGGGGGAAGAATCAACCGTAGTGCGGAGGCTGCGGGGATCAGTATCCGCCAATTGCATAATCTCATGAAGAAACACGGACTGAGAAAAGAGGAGTTCAAAACGCGATCATACCGATGAGACCGACCGGAATTGCAATTGCCGATACGCCAAGATCGGAAATTCTACTTCCTATTTTGACCCCTTAATCATTCCAATTTGAAATCAATAGCTTACAGATACGGTCGACGAGGCTGAGCCCTCAGTTACGGGTCTTGCTATAGAAATCGGAAACTGGAGTGCCGAAAATGGGAGCGGCTAAACAATAAGGTCATTTAAAATCAAGGGGTTAAATACTTGGCATAACCCTTGCCCTTTTCCTGTCAAGAACTCGTGATGAGAAGTCTACAGAGAGGAGGTAAAAACCATGAAGCAAAACAGGAGACTATGGGTTCTGGCTATTGGCTTCTGCAGTTTGTTCCTAGCGCTTTCGATCGCGGCAGGAGATCTATTCGCAAGCGAAACGGTGACCATCACCGGAACAGTCTACGAGGACGACTGGGACCAAAACGACAAGCCCATTGCTGTGGTCATCGAGGCCAACGACGGTGAAGAGTACTGGGTGGCTTCAGAAGGCAAGGGAGAAGAGATCTTCAAGCTGGGCGAGAAGGATGTCAAAGCGACCGGTGTTGTCGTGGAGGACAGCGAAGGCCGGAAAACAATAAAAGTGACCGCATATGAGATTATGGAATGAGATGAACACCACGCTCAAAAACTCACAAGCTCAAAGAAGGCCAAAGCAATGGGTCAGAAGATTTTAGTGGCAGACGACGATCTGAATGTCTTGCGGGTGGTTGCGCATGCCCTTGAATACAAAGGCTATCGCGTTGTAGCGGTTTCAAGTGGTGAGTCCGCTGTTGAGGCGTTGGGAAACGAGGACTTTGCCCTCGTGATTACGGACCTCAATATGTACGAGATAGACGGGTTCACGGTGATGAGGAAGGCGAAAGCGCAGAATGCTCAGACGAAGGTCATTCTGCTTACCGGCGATGGCCTTGAGACCAGGCTTGTTCATGCGCTTTCCCCTGGTTTTGATGATCAATTATCAAAGCCGTGTAGCTTGGGCCACCTTCTCGAGCGGGTCGGGTTTCACCTGGGGGAATCGGTTCACAGGCCCAAGGCTGTGCTCATGGGTCGCGCCAAGGAGACACATTCGTACCGGAATAGGTGAGCGATTACTTCAAGACGCCCTAGGGTAAGAGTGAGGGTTGAGCACAGGCGCCATAAGGCGAGGTTATGACCTTGAGGTAATAAATGGAACTAAACAATCAGCATATAAACATTCGAGGGATTCTTGTTCCGGTGGATTGGGATAAGAGCGGGAATGTAACCAGGGTCGGACTTATGACCGAAGATGAGGAAGAATACCTGCTCGATGGAGAAAAGGACAGCGCGGGCTTATTCAGTCTAATCCGGCGTCGGGTGCAGGTGCGAGGTCGGACAAAACGAGAGGGCAATCGCAAAATAATCGCAGTTGAGACCTGTGAAAAAATCGGATGAGTTTTCCTCTTTATGCTGAAAATATGAGACATCTGATAAGAGGAGGTTGTTTCTATGCACACTGATGAAGAAAAGCGATATGACAAGCGGACTATTGAGGGAAATTTGAGGCAAGGCGTTATGTCGCACCAGGAATTTCAAGAATATCTCACCAACCTTCCGGATGTTTCACACAAAGCATTCTGTTGGAAGGAGGGTGATAAGGATTTAGGAACGGGACGAAAAAAAAGAAAAGGAAGAAGCGTTCGTGAGGCGTAAGCGGGTTCGGCTTCAGATAAAAAGCGGGCCAAGACTGGTGGTCAAGTAGAGTTGGAGGTATCTGATGGAAGGAGACAAAGCTTTCGATGTCATTGACGACACTATATTACGCATCTTTTCCCTATATGACCATCTAACCTCATTACAAGTCTGGTATGAACTCGGCGAGGAAGATGTTGTCGGGGAAAAACTGACCAAGGCGGAGGTGCTGGACAGGTTGGAGTCTCTCAAGGTGAAAGGATTTGTGGAGACTGTTACAAAAGCCCGAGAGGGGGGCGCTCTGGGTTCCGAAGTTATCGTGTGGCGGACACCACCGCAAGGAGATGGACAGAATAGAAAAAGAAGGAGAAGTGAAATGGCCAAGAAACAAAGCAACAGAGTCAGAACAAAATCTAGTAGAGCTAGTAAAGTCCGGTTTGATTTGCATGCTCCCGAGGCTCAGAGGGTATCTCTGGCCGGTGATTTCAATGGCTGGGATGTTGATGCGTTGCCCATGAGAAAGGACCGAGGAGGGAACTGGAAGAAAACCCTTGATCTCCAGCCTGGAAGATATGAGTACCGCTTCTGTGTAGACGGTGCTTGGCAGGACGATCCCCGCGCTCAAGATAGGGTGATCAATCCCTTCGGGAGCCTAAACAGTGTTAGAATAGTGACCGATTGAAGGAGAGTTAAGGCAATAGGAACTCGAAAAGGCTCTGATACTGGGGACGGGGAAATTAGAGAATCCTGAGACCTGTTTTGGCTATATTCGCGCGGGTGATCGGTACCTCTGGCCCACAAAGGAGGGGGACATGTGCCTGATTTCAAGACTCGGGTCGGGTATAGAGGTGTGCACAAGAGTACGCAAAATATCAAGAGTATGAGAGAGGGCAGGCAAGCCTCATTTTTGAGATACGCCGTCAGGATCAAAGATACATCCACAGACAGTAAGTGTGAAGTCTATGTTTCCTCCGACTTGGATCTTGAGTGTCTATTGCTTTTCCTCCGGATGTTCACAGGCCTAGAATACGATGTGAGAGGCCTACGAAGGGAGACTCTAGATTTCTGAGGCCATCCCTTTCCCACTTTCCTCAGAACTTTCCTGTTTTTCTCACCCCTTCGACCAACGAGGAACCATTGACGCTTTGGATGGGAATATAGAAACCTGGTGAAAAAGGAGTCAGCTTTTACGATTCCACCTGAAACCATGGGAAAGAGATGAAGTCCAAATGGTCTCAGTCAATGTTATTCTGGAGTTGGGTACAGTGAAAGGACTTTGCCCAACAAAAATGCTCTCTTACACATGTCAAAAAGATATTGATATGCATTCCCCTTGAATGAGGTACAGCGATTGATTTGAAAGGTCAAAAGTGCTAATAGCTTCTCGGAGTCTTTTTCTCGTGGAGGTCCTATGTCCAATACCGACGAAACGACAAGTACGCCATGGGGTCACCCGAACACCTTAAGCCCTGACTCACAGACTGAGAGTCAAATTGACGCTGGATTATCCCTCTTGGATGGGGCGAGCTCTCAGGCACCGGTTATCGCACCTGAACTCGAGACGCAAAAGAGGGTGGCAGCGGATAAGACTCAGCCTCTGAATGAGCGCATTGAGGCATATGAAGATATCATCGATTCTGAAATCGGAGACACCACATTGTCACGGGCGCGCAATATCGAGCGCGAGGTGGGGCTCCGCCAGATCTACCTGAAGTTTGAAGGGGGTAATCCCACCGGAACACAGAAAGATCGTATCGCTTTTGCTCAAGCAATGGATGCGATGCGACGGGGTTTTGAAGCCATCACTGTGGCAACATGCGGAAATTATGGCATGGCCGTAACACTCGCTGCCTCAATGGCTGGACTCGAATGCTTCGTTTACATTCCTGAAGGTTATCACACAAAAAGAATCAATGAAATTCTCAACTTGAAGGCCCAGATCATTCGAGTCCAAGGAGACTATGAGATTGCGGTCAATGCTTCGCGAGAAATGGCCAAAAGGGAAGAGATCTACGATGCCAACCCAGGAGGGGAGAACACGGCGTTGCAGCTGCAGGCCTACGGTGAGATTTCGCACGAGATCTATGATGAACTCCGAGATGCGCCCGCTGCGGTTGCCGTGCCCGTATCGAACGGAACAACACTGGCAGGTATTTACAGGGGATTTCTGAGCCTATATCGTCGCGGCAAAACCTCCCATATCCCTCGAATGGTTGCTGGTTCGTCTCATGGGAAGAATCCTATTATTCGGGCATTTCTGAAAAACGTGCCCAATTGCGATGATCTCCAACCAAACCGGATTCGAGAGACTGCCGTAAATGAGCCGTTGATCAATTGGCACTCGATTGATGGCGATTACGCCTTGGAGGCCATAAGACGGACAGGGGGTTGGGCAGCGTATGCAAGCGACAAAGGGATGCTTTACTATTCGAAGTTGCTCCGTGAGCGGGAGGGTTTGAATGTCCTGCCCGCCTCCACTGCAGGTCTCCTCGTTTTGCTCGAGCGTCATCGTAAGGAATCGCTTCCGGGTGATCGATATGTCGTGGTCCTCACAGGCAGGGGGTCATGAATTCTTTTCCAGAAGGTAACGCCATCGTCTATTGCCAGGGAGCGTTTAGGACGACCTATGGCAAGACGGCCCATGGTCTTGTTCGAAGGACCCGGCGCTATCGGGTCCTTTCTGTAGTGGATGCCTCTTGTGCTGGCAGAGATGCCGGGGTTTTACTGGATGGTGAGGAGAGGAACATCCTGATCTACCCGAGCATCGAAGAGGCTTTCGAGGCGGCCAAGGGAAGTCATTACCCGGCCACTCATATGGTTATCGGCCTGGCTCCAGACGGTGGCCGCCTGAGCTCAGATGCCCGAAGTGATGTGATCATCGCCATTCAGAATGGACTCCATGTGGATTCGGGTCTTCACGAGTTTCTCTCAGAAGATCCTGAGATCGCCCCCCTGGCTGCACAGCATAGGGTTCGATTGCGGGATGTTCGGAAGACGCCTCCCAGAGGGGAACTCCATTTCTTCAGTGGAAAGATCGAGGAGGTGACCTCTCTAAAAGTGGCCGTACTAGGCACGGACTCAGCCGTCGGGAAACGCACGACGGCCTGGACTCTTGTCGAAGCTCTCGGGGCCGCAAAATACACTGCCGAGCTGATTGGAACAGGGCAGACCGCGTGGATGCAGGGTGTCCGTTACGGTATCATCCTCGACTCCCTTATTAACGACTTCGTCGCTGGTGAGATCGAGCATGCGGTGTGGCTGGCCTGGTATGAGGCGCGGTCCGATGTCATTGTCATTGAGGGGCAGGGTAGCCTGATGAATCCCGCGTATCCCGGTGGTTTCGAGATCCTCGCTGCGGGGAGGCCTGACGTCGTGATTCTTCAGCACGCTCCAGGAAGAAAAGAGTATGATGGTTTTCCCGGGTATCCGCTCCATCCAATCGAAAAGCAGATAGAGGTGATAGAACTCCTATCCGGGAAACCCGTGATAGCCATCACCATTAACCATGAAAACCTGGACGAGGGTGAGATTCCTTTGGTCTGCAGAGAGATTACAGAGCTTACGGGCCTTCCAGCCTTTGACGTACTTCTGGACGGAGCCGGAGAGATTATTAACGCCCTTACGCCACATCTCAAGCGTTGAGGCTCTCTTCTATTCTGAACAAAGAATAGATGAGACGAAATCGTCACGAAACTCTGAGGAATTGGAGGATAGACAATTTGTCTCATACCAAGCATGATCCATTGGAAGTGCTCGGGGTAATTCCCCGGCTGGAGATAGGCCCTGTCCGGCTGGAGCGGCGGCGCGTGGTGGCGCCATATACGATCTCGAAGGGTGGCAAGGGTGATACGATCGATCTGATTTATCGCTTCGAGGAAAATGTCTTCATTCCCACAGAGACTGCCTCCCTTAACCTGGCGAGTCTGTTGGCTGCCCAGATTGCGATCAACTACGGACTCTTTTGTGACGAGATCGTTTTTCATGGCTGGTTTGACAGACTCGACCGTCGGTTCATCGAGGAGATGACCCGGAATACGGCCCGTGAGATATTCGTGAAAAAGTTTCTCGAACCCAACCCTTTTCTTCTCGAGCCGGCCACCCACATTCCCCCGGTGAAGCGTGCCAGTTATCTTCGTGCTCGGATCTCATTTGATGAGGAACCTGGTCCCTCGCAATCAGATTCCTTTACGAAAACCAACCAGGCGTCCGGGTGGCAGGTCTCCCCATCGAGGTATGCAGTTCTCTCAAGCGGTGGAAAAGACAGCCTTCTCAGCTTTGGTCTCTTGAGAGAGATGAGACAAGAAGTCCATCCAATTTTTGTAAACGAGTCGGGGCGGCACTGGTTTACTGCGCTCAACGCCTATCGTTATTTTGTCAAGAATATCAAAAACACGGCACGGGTTTGGACCAATTCTGACAGGGTCTTTGCATGGATGTTGAGACACCTCCC
>WVXP01000001.1:14149-22743 GCA_011773445.1 Pseudomonadota bacterium
CGAGTATCCAATCCGTCTATGGACCGTGGCCGTTTTTCTTTTCGGAGCTCTGCCGATTCTGAGAAAAAGGGGGATAGGTCGTCTCCTTATTGGAGATGAGTTTGATACGACCCACAGGTCTTCCTATCGGGGAATAACCCACTACAGCGGCCTTTACGACCAGAGTCGTTTCTTTGACAATGTTATGACCCGGTACTTCCATCGCAAGGGATGGGGGATCAGCCAGTTTTCAATTCTCAGCCCACTCTCTGAACTCCTGATCGAAAAGATACTGGTTGAACGATATCCAGAACTCCAACGCCATCAGGTTTCCTGTCATGCAGCCCACCGTGATGGAGACCGGATTCGCCCTTGTGGCCGATGCGAGAAATGTCGGCGCATCGTGGGAATGCTGGTGGCTCTTGGTGCCGATCCCTCAGCCTGTGGCTATACGCCAGAACAGGTCGAGAATTGCCTGAAGAGCGTAGCCGAGAAGGGAGTTCATCAAGAGGCGGAGGGTGCTGAGCACCTGTTTTTTCTATTAAAAGAAAAAGGCGTCATCCCGAGGGGATTCCCTAAACAGGCAAAAGTCAGGCAGCGTTCTGAGGTCGTGAAGCTGCGCTTCGATTCTGAGAAATCCCCAGCCGATGGAATACCGGTGGACCTCCGGGAACCCCTTTACCGAATGTATCTTGAGCACGCAGATGGAGCTGTTAAACGGAGTGGACGGTTATGGCTCGATTTCAATCTCATGAGCGATCCTAGCATGAAGAGACCCTATCCCTTTGATGCACCGCAAGGTTCCTCGGTGTCCTCGGCGGAGACGGATCAAAACCAGAGGCAAAAAAGATCGAGTTATCTACTCGGTGAGCTCACCTGGCCCGAAGCCAAAAAACGCCTGAAGGAGGTCGATGTTGCCCTCTTACCGGTTGGTTCTATCGAGCAGCACGGGCCTCACCTTCCGCTGGACACAGATGCCTTCGATGCTGAGTATCTTGCAAAGAGGGTAGCTGAGGGCTGCAAGGATCCCAGGCCTCTGGTCCTGCCACTGATCCCTTACGGGGTCTCTTATCACCATGAAGACTTCAGCGGTACCATTAGTATCAGTCCTGATATTTTGGCTCAATTGGTTTACGAAATCGGTATGAGTGCGGCAAGTCATGGGATCACAAAGCTGGTGATCATTAACGGACACGGTGGCAATGGTCCTGCCTTGCACTTTGCCGCTCAAATGATAAATCGGGATGGCAATATCTTTACCTGTGTCGATACAGGTGAGACAAGTGATCCTGACGTCCACGCTCTCGCTGAGACCCCAAACGATGTTCATGCCGGTGAAATTGAAACGAGCACAACCCTGGCTGTACGGCCCGGTCTAGTCAGGGTTGACGCAGCACGGAAGTTTGTGCCTAGGTTTTCCAGCCGGTATTTGAACTTCACCTCAAAGAGAAGCGTCGGCTGGTACGCCCGGATTGCCAAGATCTCTCCTAAAGGCGTTCTAGGGGATCCGACAAAGGCGAAAGCGGAGAAAGGACGCGAGATTTGGGATTTGATGATCAAACATCTCGTTGAGTTCGTGGAAGACTTGAAAAACTTAAGCCTGGATGAGATCTACCAGAGGCGGTATTGAGGCCATGAGAATAACGGGAGTCGAGGCTTGGCCTGTTTCCATGGGCCTCGCTGAACCTTATACTATCTCTTATGAGACGATCACCAAGACGAGTAACGTTTTCTTGCGGATAGAGACCGATCGTGGTGTCGTCGGGCATGGGTGCGCAGCCCCGGACAAGCAGGTGACAGGTGAAACCGAAGAGAGCGCGCTGGGATCTATGAAGGATGTTGTCAGCCCGTCCATCAAAGGTTCAGACTCTCTCCGTCCGATGATGATTTTGGAACGGCTCAAACCGTTATTGCGATCCCAACCTTCTGTTCTCGCAGCTGTTGATATGGCTCTTCTCGACATCCTGGGAAAGGTTTCTAACCTGCCCTTGTGGAGGCTCCTTGGCGGGTTTCGCGATCGCATTCGGACGAGTGTCACCATTGGAATCCTCCCGGAGACCGAGACGGTTGAACGTGCCCGAGGATGGGTTGCACTCGGATTTAGATGCTTGAAATTGAAAGGAGGAATTGACGTTCAATCAGATATTGAGCGGGTTTTGAAGGTCAGGGAGGCCGTGGGGGATGCCATAGAGTTACGTTTCGATGCGAACCAGGGATTCTCAGTGGAAGATTCTCTGAAGTTTGTAGAACAGACTCGCGCTGCGCGCCTCGAACTGATCGAGCAGCCGACGCCCAAGAGACAGCCCGATCTCTTGGGCCGTGTCACCAGTGGTGTCTCCATACCGGTCATGGCCGACGAGAGTCTCATGACGCTGAGGGACGCCTTCCGAATTGCTCGCCGTGGTCTGGCTGATATGGTGAATATCAAACTGATGAAGGTCGGCGGGATCTCTGAGGCCCTCCAGATAAACGCTGTTGCTCGGTCCGCTGAGCTGGAGGTCATGATTGGATGCATGGACGAGGCGGCGCTAGCCATTGCGGCCGGGCTTCACTTCGCCCTTGCGCGCCCCAATGTGGTGTACGCTGACCTTGATGGGCATCTTGGTCTTGTCGACGATCCCACGGATGGCGCCGTTATTCTGCGGAAAGGGACCCTCTTTGCGACACAGAAACCCGGCCTTGGACTGGATACGTTGGTTCGCTAAAACTGATAAAATCGATTCATGGTTTTAAGTTCAGTGCGCACTCAACGGCCAAATCCACCCAAACGGGGACATTCTGGTATTTGAATGAATATTCGGACAATCAATTCCGGGAGCTCGACACTGAATTTTCGACCTTGCGCGTTGGAGTCTGATTCCTTTGGACGAGAAAAGACGCCTGGCCCATGGCCTAGTGGACAAGATCGGCCGCTAAGGGTCTCTTAATGAGCCTCTGGTCCTAAACCTCCCCTTAAGTCGGAGACTTCAATAAGCGCCTGGGATTCGGATTAGAGATGTTTATGATAGGAGGGGTTTCGTTGGCACCTAGGCATCTTCGGACTGTTGCCTATTTTTCGATGGAGGTTGGTCTTGATCCGGCTATGCCGACCTACAGTGGAGGTCTCGGCGTGCTGGCCGGGGATACGCTACGTGCTGCTGCGGATTTAGCCATTCCGATGGTGGGTGTCACCCTTTTGCACCGTAAAGGATACTTTCGACAGCATCTAGATGCCAGGGGAAATCAGTCTGAGGACCCCTTCGAATGGTACCCAGAGGAGTCTTTGGAACCATTACGCCCTCGAATATCTTTGACCATCGAGGGTCGTTCTGTGCAGATCCGCGCCTGGCTATATCGCGTCGTTGGCGTGTCTGGCCATGCCGTGCCCGTGTATTTTCTCGATACTCAAGTGCCTGGAAATGGATCCAAAGATCAAGCCCTTACCGACTACCTCTACGGTGGAGACGCACGCTACCGTTTGTGTCAGGAGGCGATTTTGGGCTTCGGGGGGGTCGCCATGCTTCAGGCCCTAGGATATCGGAATGTGAAAGCCTATCATATGAACGAGGGACACTCTGCCCTCCTCGTTCTGGCGCTGCTCGAAAGAGAGAGACAGAATGGCGATTTGGAGAACGTCAATGAGGCTGACATCGAAGCGGTCCGTCAACGGTGTGTGTTTACGACGCACACTCCAGTTCCCGCGGGCCACGATCAGTTTTCCATGGATTTGGTGCAGGATGTCCTGGGGAAAGAGAGGGCCCATTTCCTGGCCACATCTCAGTGTTGTCTCGTTGATACCCTGAACATGACTTATCTGGCTCTCTTTTTTTCCCGATACATTAATGGGGTTTCTCATCGTCACGAGGAGATTTCACAAACCATGTTCCCAAATTACCCGATCAACTCGATTACCAATGGCGTCCATGCCCTCAATTGGACATCGCCCCCTTTTCGACGCCTTTACGACCGACACATCCCTGAATGGCGCCACGATAATCTCTACCTGCGGTATGCCATCAGTATTCCTCTTGAAGAAATTATCGAGGCTCATGCAGAGGCGAAGCGTGAGTTAGTTGCGGAGGTAGAGAGACGGAACGGCGTACGATTAAGGCCGGAGGTGATGACTCTGGGATTTGCTCGACGCGCAACCGCGTACAAGCGTGGGGACCTTTTGTTCTCCGACCTCGAACGTCTCAAGAGTATTGCTCACCAAGCGGGATCTCTGCAGATTGTATTTGGTGGAAAAGCCCATCCGAAGGACGAAGGTGGACAGGCAGTGATTCGAACGATCTTTGAGGCCGCTCGATCTTTGGGTGATAAGGTTCCCGTTGTTTATCTCGAGGATTTTGACATGGTTCTGGCGAAATACATCTATGCCGGTGTCGATTTGTGGCTCAATACCCCACAAAAACCCCGAGAGGCCTCTGGCACAAGTGGGATGAAGGCCGCCCTGAACGGGGTGCCGAGTCTGAGCGTGTTGGACGGTTGGTGGATTGAGGGGCACGTGGAGGGTGTGACTGGGTGGTCCATTGGGGACAGTTGGGAAGGAGAGGTCCAACCTTCTGCGGAAATCGCGTCTCTTTACGACAAGCTGGAATCGGTGATCCTTCCAATGTACTATAAACACACGCGAGAATATGCTGAGGTGATGCGGTCGGCGATCGCCTTGAACGGCTCGTTTTTCAATGCCCAACGCATGATGGTTCAGTATTTGAAAAACGCCTATTTGGCCACCACCGAAATTTAGGAGAGCTAGAGACTTGCGGGTAAGAAGTGGAAGGATGAAGGATTGCTTCCTAGGGAGAGACTTCCTGACTACCTCCCTCTGAGAAACCGCATTATAAGAATCATCGGTCATTTGAACCCATGAATTTCTGTTGTGGAGTTTCCTCAGTTGTGTGGACCCTCACGTCCCTGAAGGACGTTTGCGGTGGAAGGGTGCCCGCATTCCTCGGGCCGTTCCGAAATCCCTTTTCTCGGCTTCTGTCTGATGAAAGTGGAAAAGGAGCGCTCCTCGCTGCTCAAGAGCTTTTCTGGGTGCTGTCAGTTTTCGGTGGTCAGTGGTCTATTGGAACGGTCATTTCGCGCCATTCGATTGGAGATCAAACTCCCTGGGCCCGTTACTTAAATAGCCGTGGATGCCCAAATCTTAGTCTTTAAACAACGAACCACGGACGACGGACCACGAGCACCGACTTTTGGTTCAGAGCTTCCTTTCCCACTTTCTGGTGAAACACTCTGGAGATGACTTCGAGACAAGTGGCCTAAAGGAATTCGAGCAAGAGCCCGTCCCGACCTCATCTGACAACGGCGACAAGGGGGGGAGCGAAGGGATATGAGGGTCCACTCAAAACATTCAAAATCGTCGTGAAAGATCAGAAGGTGACAAACTTCTAGCTTTGGGAACTCAGGAAACTCCGCTTTTCTTTTCTTTGGTGTCTGATTTCACTGGCGGATAATCACTATTACCCTTTCATGGTAACGACTTCGTTTAGAAGACCACATGACACGGCGACCACGATAGGAGTGACTCCGGTTGCTATGAGCGTGAGACTCGAAGCTATTTTTTGTTTCTCCGCTTTCAATCGCTGAGCGTCCGACAATGAGCTAAGACTCAACCAATTGGCGGGCGTGGCTAGGTCTTGTCCTTTTAGAAAACAGCCGGTAAACTCTGATTTCAGCCAGAGAAAGGAGAGGCCTAGATGAGTGTCGTTCTTTTGATCGTATTTATCTGCGTTTCTTACCTCATCGTTCGGATCGGAGCGATCGCTCTCGAGATGACAGGTATGGAAAGGTCACGGGCGAGATTCCAGGCCCTGTCAGCTTTCTCGGGTACTGGATTCACCACGAGGGAAGCAGAGCTGGTGGTGACCCACCCCCGAAGGAGGAAGATTATCACCTACCTTATGATCCTGGGAAACGCTGGAATCGTTTCGGTAATCGCCACGTTTGTCCTCTCCCTCCGGCAATCCGGCTTTAGACCTTCCCTTAACCTAGTTATCATTGCGGCTTCGTTGTTTGTTTTGTATCGGATCGCATCACACCAGAAGTTTGCGAAAAAGCTGACGAATAAGATCCGCGAGACGCTAAGGGAGAAGCTCCATTTTGAAAAGGTTCATATTGAGGAGCTTCTGCACCAATCCGAAGGGTATGGCGTCGCCTCGGTCCTCATTGAAAAAAGGTCCAAGATTGCGGGGATGAGTCTAGCCGATTCGGGATTTAAAGATAGAGATCTAATGGTTCTTTCCATTGAAAGAGATGAGGAGGTGATCCCGGTACCCAAGGCTCAGAACAAGATTCGTATCGGTGATCGTCTGATCTGTTATGGAAAATTGGAGAATCTGAAGGGGCTTGTCGCAAGCAAATGAGGGATGTGCCATCATGCTGGGAGGCCCCCAACCTAAAATGAAAGGGTCAGCTCATGGCTAAGAATGTTCTTTTTGCTATTCTTCTCGTCCTTGTCCTCGTTTTTGTCATTCAAAACACCCAAGTTGTCGAAGTCCGGTTGCTCATCTGGAAGGTTTCGATGTCCAGGGCCCTGATGTTACTGGGTACGTTTCTCGTTGGGATGATTGCTGGCTGGTTGGCAAGAAGACCCAGGCATATAGGATAGTCGGCAGCAGAGGGAGAGGTGCTAGGCACAGACGGCTTGTTTCGTTTCACCATTATCTCATGAGTATTTTTATGTGGAGGAGGTTTGAAAAATGAGCGCCGAGAAGAAGATTGTCAGAGGAGGCTTTAGGGCGACACTCGCCCTGCTTATCTCAATCATAGCTCTTATTTTGGCTTTCATCGCCTTCAACCGGACCGGTGGGGAGGTCGATCTCAATGCCCAGATCAGAGAGCTCCGCGCAAGAATGGAAAAGATGAAGCAGGAGACCTCCGAGAGGGTCGATAGGGTTCGTGAGGAGACGGCCGAGGCCCTGGAGGGTATCAGCAAAGCCTTGAAGAAGGAAGAAAGCCAACAGTGAGAGCAATAGGTGTCATTCCAGCGAGATTCCGTTCAAAGCGATTCGAGGGAAAAGTGCTGGCTGATTTGTGTGGGCAACCAATCATTCAGCACGTTTATGAAAGGGCCTGCAAGGCTTCACTTCTCGATAAGGTGCTCGTTGCGACAGACGATCAGAGGATTCGGCTGGCCGTCGCGGCTTTTGGGGGAGAGGCCGTCATGACTTCGCCTGACCACCCCTCAGGAACGGATCGGATCGCTGAAGCGATCAGAGGTCTCGATGTTGAGGTGGTTGTTAACATCCAAGGTGATGAACCCCTTATTGAACCCTCAGCGATCGATTCGGTCGCGAGACCGCTCTTTGATGATCGCTCGATTCCAATGGCTACCCTCATGCGCGTGATTTCTGATACTCAGGATCTCGAGAATCCCAATGTGGTTAAGGTTGTTACGGATAAAAACGGTTTTGCCCTTTATTTTTCCCGTTCGACGATTCCCTATCCAAGGGATCTCGTCGATTATCCTGTTTACGGGCATATTGGCGTCTATGCTTATCGAAAAGACTTCCTCCTCAGCTTCGTCAAGCTGGAGCCGTCAGGGCTCGAGAAAATGGAGCGTCTCGAACAGCTAAGAGCTCTGGAAAATGGATTTCGAATCAAGGTGCTAAAGTTCGAAAACTACCAAGGTTTGGGGGTGGACACCCCTGAGGATCTGGAAAGGTTGAAAAACATACTCTTGGGCAAGAAAGGGGGGGATAGGAAGTCTGAACATTTCGATAATTAGAAGTGAGTTTACTCTTGATTTTTTGCTGTAATCTGGTATTAAATGATTTCAAAATTTTTAGGCTTTGCCGGAAAGGAGATTAGTCGGAATGGCAAGAGGGACTGTGAAATGGTTCAACGAGAGAAAAGGCTATGGATTCATTTCGCAAGAGAATGGAGATGATGTCTTTGTCCATTACTCTGCGATTGAACAGGAGGGGTTCAAAACCCTCCGGGAGGGTGAAGAGGTAGAATTTGAAATCACTCAGGGCCCGAAAGGCGTCCAGGCTTCGAAGGTCCATATTGTGAGCTAGAATGAACAGACCATTCTGGAAAACATCCCCCGGAAGTAACAGTTCCGGGGGTTTTATTTTTTTGAGGGAGAAATGATTCCCCTTCGCGACACGATCCAGTCGAGGAACTACCCTGTCGTAAGAAACGCCCTCATTGCGGTCAACATTCTGGTTTTCCTATGGGAACTCTTCCGGGGACCCGATCTGCAGCGGACCTTCACGCTTTATGGAATTGTTCCTGTACGCTATTCCAACCCCGAAATTGCGCTGCACTTTTCCTTTTTTGAGCAGATCGTGCCTTTTTTCACGTCGATTTTTCTTCACGGAGGATTCTTCCATCTTCTCGGGAACATGTGGTTCTTATATATTTTCGGAGATAATGTGGAGGACAGACTCGGTTCTTTTCGGTTTTTTGTCTTCTACCTCTTGAGCGGTTTTGCAGCGGGGCTGATTCATCTCGTGTCCAACTGGAATTCACAGCTTCCCACGATTGGAGCGAGTGGTGCTATCGCTGGCGTCATGGGCGCATATTTTCTGTTTTATCCCAGGGCTCGAATCCTCACGATGGTTCCGATTTTTTTCTTTCCTTTCTTCTTTGAATTACCCGCTTTCTTCTTTCTCGGGTATTGGATA
>WVXP01000001.1:22852-23169 GCA_011773445.1 Pseudomonadota bacterium
GGGGCCCGTAAGCTCGTTAGCGTTCCCCACAGGAGAAGGACAGTGGTCCTCACGATACCGGCCGGTATCCGAGATGGTACCCGGCTTCGCCTCCGAGGGATGGGGAGGAGATCGACGACTGGGGGGGTCGGTGATCTCTATCTCAACATCAAGATCGGAAGTTAGGGCTCGGGGTTTCAAGTTTCAGATTTCCGAGCTCGTGCGAAGGGAAGAGAGAATTTCGTATTCTCAATCATGGTCGATGGATAGAATACCGAAAGGACTGGATTCTCATGGATCGTGAATCGCTTTACCAAAAGATGACCGTTCTGAGTGTC
>WVXP01000172.1:0-123 GCA_011773445.1 Pseudomonadota bacterium
TGTCCCTGAGGGACGTTTGCGGAAGCGTTGGGGGACCCATCGAGGGCGGGCAGGAAGGGGGAGACCCCGCCTTCAGAGCGGGGAAGGGGCAAGAATTCCCCACCTGTGCGCCCCGAGGGGGTC
>WVXP01000172.1:174-7874 GCA_011773445.1 Pseudomonadota bacterium
GGGTCCCATCTAAAGATCCAAAATTGTCGTGAAACATCAGAAGGTTATAAATTTCTTGTTCTAAAAACTCAGGAAACTCCAGAACAGTATGAGGAGTTTCCTGAGTTTTGCAGATGCCCATGTCCTTGACGGACGTTTGCGGAGGAAGAATGTCAGTATTCCTCGGGCCGTTCCGAAATCCCTTCACAACACTCTGCTCACGGCTTTGTAAGAGTGCTTGGCCAGAAAGTGGGAAGGGAAGCTCTGAGCGCGAGTCAAGATTTTTTCGGGAACAATTCTTAGCGAATTCGAGCTTTCTGGTCTCTCACAGAGTGCACAGAGCCTCTGAGAAAAGCTGCTCTGGATGGGTGAGAGGCCAATCCAGAGCAGAGCAATTGCCCCCATTTTTCCTCTCAAAAATTGGGGCAGGCATCTGATGCATTGGGTTTTTTGCTCTGCGAACTCTGTGGGCTCGAGAGATTCCCCGCAGGAATCCGCGGGGGAGAGCGGGCGAGAGAATCAGTTATTCACGAGTGGGCATAGGGTTTGACACGAAGTGGCCCGCAGGGTCCATTTGCAGTGGAGCCGAGCTTTAGAATTGTCGAAAAAAGGTTTCGAGCAGCGAAGAGCGCTCCTTTTCCACTTTCATCACACAAAAGTCGAGAATAGGGATTTGGGCAACAGCCTGTCCCCACCTATCCCGCCAACGGCGGGATGGGGGGGCAACACGAGAAAGAGGGAGCGAGCGGGCAAGAGCGCTTCTTCAGGTGAAAATGGATTTTGACGCTTGCTGGAATTGAGTGCCAAACGCTTGGCTTGTACGCTTAGAAGACCGACTTCCAAGGGAATCTTGAGAATCGGGTGAGGAGCCTCGCGAGTTTGGGGGGTCCCCCCTTGTTAGCTCTTTTGAGCAATCCGATTCATGGCAGCGAGGAGAAAACCCAGAGCGATGAACGCCCCGGGGGGAAGGACCATGACCAAAAAAGGCAGAAAAGACGCACCCATAATCGGAATGGAGAAGAGCGTTCCGTTTCCGAGAACCTCTCGAATCGCTCCGAGGACTCCGAGAGAGAGGGTGAAACCGATCCCCATGCCCAGACCATCGGCAAGTGCCGAGAAGATTGGATTTTTTGATGCGAAAGCTTCAGCCCGACCAAGGATCACGCAGTTGACCACAATCAGGGGAATGAATAGGCCAAGGGTCTTGTGGAGACGGAAAAAGAATCCGGCCATCACGAGATCGACAATGGTGACAAAAGTAGCAATGATGACGATGAATGACGGCAAACGGACGCGCGCCGGGATGATCTTCCTGACTAGAGAAACGACCAGATTGGAGCAGAGAAGAACAAAGGTCGTGGCAAGGCCCATGGCAATCCCGTTGATAGCAGCCGTTGTGACTGCAAGGGCCGGACACATACCGAGAACGAGCCGAAAAATCGGGTTCTCCTTCCAGAGTCCTTTCAGAAACTCTCCTGTTACGCCCATCGTTTTCCTCGGGGTTCAGCTTTCAGTTCTCAGGGATCAACACCGGCAACCGAACCCTGATCCCTGGCTCCTGCAGCTTGTCTATCCTCCCGAAATCTTCTGCCGATTTTCTTGATAGATATCCAATCCCATCTTGATGGCTTTGACTACAGCACGGGGTGAAATGGTTGCCCCCGTAATCTGGTCGATATCGCCACCATCCTTCCTGACGGCCCATTGCGTGTTTTTCAAATCCCTTCCCACAAACTGCTGCCGGAATGCTGTCCCTCCTATCTTGCTCCCGAGTCCGGGTGTTTCTAAATGACCCAGGATCTCGACTCCGAGGATTGTTCCCTGCGGATCAACACCGAGCATCATCTCGATTCTGCCTCCGTATCCCTCGGGTGAGGTTACAACGAAAGCAACACCCGTCAATTCGCCCCTTGATCGACCCCTGAAAAAGATGACTTCTCGCGATTCGCCAGTGGAGGTCTTCTCAAATTGAAGGGCAACCGTGTCTTTATCGGGTTCATTGTCAATATTCGGTAGAACTGCCCGGATTGCCCTGAGGACCTCAAGCCGTTTCTGATATGCAATCGGTTCTTTCGTTAGCTGGTAGACCTGCGACAGGGTAAGTGCCGCCACAAAGCAGGTTGCCGTTAAAACCACCATGAGCCTCAGAATATCCTTCATGATTCAGTGACTCCGAGAGGTATCTCGGAAGGGCGCCTTTTGGTTTTCAAAGTTTTAATCGAAAATTCCCGAGCTCACCTTCGTTCGACCCGTGAAAATCATCGACGGGCCTAACCCCCGCTCGTCTCAACCCACCCAAAGGGCTTGGGTGCTGTGAAGCGATCAATCAGCGGAGTCGCCGCATTCATGAGCAGTATAGAGAAAGAGACCCCTTCTGGATACCCTCCAAAGACCCGGATAACAAATGTAATGAAACCGCACCCAACACCGAAAAGGATCATGCCTGATTTCGTCACGGGGCTTGTCACCAGGTCTGTCGCCATATAGACGGCCCCCAGAAAAAGCCCACCTGTAAAGAGATGGAAAAAAGGATTGATGAATCGCTCGGGGTTAAGCACCCATACAAAAACGGTGGTCAGAAAAACAGTGCCCAGAAAGGCTGCCGGCGTATGCCATGAAATAACTTTCCGCGCTAAAAGGTAGATGCCTCCGAGGGCGAGGGCGATTGCGGAAACCTCTCCAATACACCCACCAATGTTTCCTACAAGCGGATCGACCAACCCACCCATTTTGAATCCCTCAAGGCTCTCCCTGAGCATCAAGTGGGTTTTCATCTCACCCAGAGGTGTGGCTGTTGTGACGACGTCCGCGATNNACGACGTCCGCGATTTTGAAAAAAGGGACCCTTGGTTGCCACCAGGTGGTCATTTGGACAGGAAAGGAAATCAGGAGAATCACTCTAGCCACCAGTACCGGGTTGAACGGATTATGCCCAAGCCCTCCGTATATCTGCTTGCCCAATACAATGGCAATTCCCGAACCTAGAAAGGCTATCCACCAGGGAGAACCTGGCGGAAGATTCAGAGCCATGAGCAGGCCAGTGACTGTTGCGCTCCAATCCGAGAGGGTAATCTTCCTTCCCAGAGCTCTCTGGCATATCGCCTCAATCGCCACTGCCGAGCCAGTGCAAATCAAAACCACCAGGAGGGCATGAATTCCGAAGAGATAAACTCCCATCACGGTTGCCGGTGAGAGGGCGATGACAACCGATCTCATGATCTTTGGGACAGACTCCTCTGTGAGGAGATGAGGTGAAGAAGAGAGAATGAACTGTTGATCAGCCATCGTGACTAGGCGGCCCTCAATAGTCTCTACGATTTCCCACTGGCCTCAGGCTTGCGGAATGGAGAAGACGCAGCGGTCGACTTCACATCACCGATCATGCAGCCATGGGTTTCCTTGCTTTGCTCCTCTTAGCCAGAACTTCTCCCTTGGCATACCGTATCAGATGCACCAAGGGGATTCGTGCTGGACATGCATATGCGCAAGAGCCACATTCGATGCATTCGAGAAGGTAGTTTTTTTCGGCTTCGTCAAAAAGACCTCGTGTGGCGAGGACACCGAGGACATTCGGCAATAGATTCATTGGGCATACGCTGACGCAGGTGCCGCATCGAATGCAGTTACGGGGTTCTTTCACGCTGACCTGCGCATCTGGCAGAACGAGGACCCCAGAAGTGCCTTTAATCACAGGGACATCGGTTGTGTATTGGTTAAGACCCATCATCGGTCCGCCGAGAATCAACTTTCCTGGCTTTGCGGCGAAGCCGCCACATGCCTCCAAAAGATCTCTGATCGGCGTTCCGATTCTTACGCGAAGATTCTTTGGGTCCTGAATCCCCTCACCGGTCACGGTTACCACCCTCTCAATAAGGGGTATGCCGCGTCGAACTGCCTCGTCCACAGCCGCAGCAGTTCCAACATTCTGGACCAGAACCCCTACGTCCATCGGAAGTCCTCCGGAGGACGGGACTTTTCGGTTGACTACAGTCTTGATGAGCTGTTTCTCGGCTCCCTGAGGGTATTTCACTTCCAAAGCCACGACCTCGACATGTTTCTCATCTCTCAGTGCTTTCATCATCGCCTCAAGCGCTTCGGGTTTGTTGGCCTCGATGGCGACGAAGACTCTCTGAACCCCGAGGATGGCGATCATGATAGCCATGCCACCAATGACCTTTTCCGGTTCTTCCACCATCAGGCGAAAGTCGGCCGTCAGGTATGGCTCACATTCGGCGCCGTTAATGATCAGGGTGTCGACAGACTTACCCTCAGGAGGGCTTAATTTTACGTGGGTCGGAAAAGCTGCTCCCCCCATGCCGACCAGTCCCTTTTCGCGGATGATGGCTCGCAGATCATCGGGAGAGAGTGAGAGAAAATCCTCTCTACCTCGTATATCATCGGCCCATCCATCCAACCCATCGGGTTCGATCTCAACCGCAGGAAGGGGTCTTCCGAGGGGATGAGGGAAATCTCCGATTTTCAAAACCTTACCAGAGGTCGGGGCATGAACGGGTGCCGAAACGAATCCCCGTGCCTCCCCGATTTTCTGCCCTTTCTTGACAGAATCGCCCGGTGACACAATCGGGTCACATGGGGCTCCGATGTGTTGCGAAAGGGGTACGACGAGACGCCTCGGAGCCGGCAAGCTCTCAATGGCCTTGTCTCTCGATCGATCCTTCCGGTCATGGGGATGAACCCCACCCCTGAAATGGTGGACTCTGCGCATGGCTGTTTGCTGTGTTTCTGAACGATCGTTGACTTGAGTTTCCTGCGTCTATGGAGAACACCGCCGTTGCTAGGCGATGTTTCCCGAAGCGGTTACACGGATAAATTCTCGCTCTCTCAGGCAGTCTTTATGGTTCCAGAGAGCACTACCGTTTTCCTTTTTTGATTGACCTGCCAACCCCGGAAGGGTCACCGGGGGAGCATGGGAGCGAAGGATCATGGGTGTTTGCCATGGTGATCGCGTGAACCGGACAAACGGAACAGCAGATNNGATCTGCGATTTTGACCGTTCCTGGATCGCGGTCGTGATATTGTGAGTCGGGCACTGATCAACACACAATCCACATTGGGTGCAACGGCGGTAATCCAGAACAGCGAGTCCGTCCTCCAGCGAAAGAGCCTCATAAGGACAGATACGAACACAGGCTCCGCAACCGGTGCAACCGACATTGCAAACCTTTTTGACCTGACCGCCCCTATCGTGGGAATGACAACGGATATGGACTGCCATGCCGCGAGGGGCTAAAAGTAGGACTTCCTTGGGGCAACTTTCGACGCAAATCCCGCACCCCGTGCACAACTCCTCACTGATGACAGGAAGTCCGTTTCCATCCATTCGAATCGCACCGAAGGGACATACTCTTTCGCACGTACCCAGTCCGAGGCAACCGTAGGTGCAGCCCTTTTCCCCTCCAGCGACGATCATTGCGGCTTTGCAATCGGCAATTCCCCGGTATTCAAATCTTGATTGGGTCTCACGTTTGCCGCCCTTGCAGAGGAGAACGGCGATGTGACTTTCCGTCGGAGAAGCCTCGATCCCAATGATTTCGGCAATCAGACGGGCCGTTTTCTCCCCCCCAGGCACGCAGGCATTTACAGATGCTGCCTCCTCAAGGACCGCCTGCGCGTATGCACTGCAGCTAGCCATCCCACAGGCCCCACAATTGATACCCGGAAGAGCCTCTTCGATGCGCTCGATCAGGGGGTTGCTCTGAACGGCGAACTTCTTGGCAGCCAACCCGAGCCCGAGGCTCGCCAGAATACCAATTCCACTCAATGTTAGTATGGCTTCAATCATCTTGTGTCCGTCGCAAAGTGTCTTGTGATCAAACAATCCCCTGGAGCAACCATGATAAGGAAAGGAATTCTCATAAACAAAGTTCCGTAATTAGTTGCCAATGAAAAATGCCCATTCCGCTCCTTGAACGAAGTTTCTGACCCGTTCTAAGGCTCCCTGTGTTCGACCTCCTAAACTCTCCGCCTTCGGCGGATCAGACAGTATGAGCTCGCCCCTTCGGGGACACTCCGGTCGCCAAGACGCGTTGCCGCAGAAACTTCGTGATGTTCGCTTCACGGCCATTTTTCAGCGACGACCAATAAGCGTTCAGTTCACAGCTTCGAACATCTCCTGTTTTTGAAAAACCGGGTCTCGCGCCGGGTCTAGAGCGAATTGCGGAAAACCGATCCCTGAAGCGTGCCTTTATTTGACGAGACCCGAAAACCCCATAAAAGCGAGGGAGAGAAGGCCGGCCGTTATCAAGGCAATCGGTGTTCCCCTGAAGGCGGTTGGAACGTCGGCCAGAGCGATACGCTCTCTCAGCCCGGAAAAAAGGACCAAGGCGAGCGTGAACCCGACAGACGCACCGAAGCCGAAGAGCATTGTCTCCAGCAAGCTGTGCTCTCTCTGAATATTGAGGATTGCAACCCCCAGGACGGCACAGTTTGTGGTAATGAGAGGAAGGTAAATACCGAGGGCCTGATAAAGCAAGGGACTTACCTTCTGCATCACGATTTCAACCAATTGCACGAGTGCCGCAATTACCAGAATAAAGGCGATCGTTTGGAGGAATTCAATGCCAAAGGGTTCGAGAAACGCATTGTGGATCACCCAGGTTGCCACCGATGCAACGGTCATGACGAATATGACGGCAAAGCCCATTCCCACGGCAGTTTCAGTTTGCTTAGAAACCCCAAGAAACGGGCAGATGCCGAGAAATCGGGTCAATACAAAATTATTGACAAGAATGACGCCGATGAAAAGAATTATCAGATTCATCGCAATTCCAACGATGTAAGTTAAGGGACCTCATCCTAAATCCTAGCATGGGGACAAGGTCGAACTCAACGACCCCGGTACAGCTTGGTACAGCAATACGAAAGGGGTGTCAAGTCCAAAACAGAGCTAGGAACTCGAGGAGTTTCCTCAGTTTTCTGGATGCTCACGTCCCTGAGGGACGTTTGCGGAAGCGTTGGGGAACCCAGATAGGTTAAAGGATAAAGGCTAAAGGCCGAAGGTTTGTTGGGAGTCTTTCTCCCTGAACCTTTTGCCTTTTTCCTTTGTCCTCCGACAGCAAAATCTGCGAGCCCCGCGAGGGTCAACGCGAGAAGGAGCGAGCGAAGGGATATGAGAGTCCCATCCAAAGATTCAAAATTGTCGTGAAACATCAGAAGATTACAAACTTCTTGCTTTGAAAACTCAGGAAACTCACAGAGATTCTGGAGTTTCCTGAGTTTTCTGATCTATTCCAGAGGCAAGTGGTCCAGACCCCTTTGAGCGTTCCTGCAAATGTTTTTTGCTCATAAACCTTAGNNCCTCGCTGCGACGTGCAAACATTCTGTCAGAAACTCATATCAAAGTCAATCCCGCCCAGTCTGGAGTTTCCCGGTTTTTTGATCTATTTTGGAGGCAAGTGGCCCAGACCCCTTTGAGCGTTCTTGCAAATGTTTTTTGCTCATAAACCTTAGGCGAAGCGTAAGACCAGCGCCTTCAACTGTTTGATCCGCCTCCGGCGGAGAGTTTTGAAGGCGCCTGGAGCGAGCCTTAGATTTATCAAAAAACCTTTGGGATAAGCGAAAAGGGGGTTGGCGACATTCGGAATCAGGATTTTGCACTCATCTCAATTGGTTATGCAACCCATTGTGCGTTTTCTCAGGAAACTCACAGAGACTTCCCTTGACATGGTGGGGAGTTTCTGGTAGTAAAATGTCCGCCTAAG
>WVXP01000172.1:8020-8933 GCA_011773445.1 Pseudomonadota bacterium
AGTTTAGTTATGGGAGTCGTTTGAGTGCCAACAATAAACCAGTTAGTGCGGCATTCGCGAAGTGCTGTTAAGAAGAAGACAACTGCTCCGGCTTTAAGAAACTGCCCTCAAAAGAGAGGGGTCTGCTTAAGGGTTTATACCTCAACCCCTAAGAAGCCTAATTCAGCGTTGAGGAAGGTTGCACGAGTCCGATTAACCAACGGAATTGAGGTGACAACCTATATTCCCGGTGTGGGGCACAACCTTCAGGAGCACTCTGTCGTGCTCATAAGAGGTGGTCGAGTCAAGGATTTACCCGGCGTAAGGTATCATATCGTCAGAGGAACTCTGGATTCGGTGGGTGTTCAAGACCGCAAGCAAGGACGGTCGAAGTACGGAACAAAAAGGCCAAAGTGACGAGGAGATTTTTCCTTTTGAGAGGTTTTGGAAGTGCCGAGGAGAAGAGAGGTTCCAAAGCGACCGATTATTCCTGATCCAAAGTACCATGACAAAATGGTCGCTAAATTCATCAACGGGCTGATGTTCAGGGGCAAGAGAAGCGTGGCCGAAAGCATTTGCTATGGTTCATTCGACCTTATTCAGGAGAAAACCAGTCAAAACCCTCTCGAAATCTTCAAGAAGGCCATCAACAATGTGATGCCATCGATCGAGGTAAAGTCCCGCCGAGTGGGTGGTTCGACCTACCAGGTTCCTGTGGAGGTGCGACCAGAAAGAAAAATGGCTCTGGCCATGCGATGGCTCATCGGATATGCGCGCGAACGTGGAGAAAAGACGATGCGTGAGCGTCTCGCCTCGGAGCTACTCGAGGCTGCGGGCAACCGGGGAGCTGCGGTCAAGAAAAAAGAAGACACCCATAAGATGGCCGAAGCCAACAAGGCCTTCGCACATTATCGTTGGTAAAAACGAATCGGTT
>WVXP01000172.1:8968-9388 GCA_011773445.1 Pseudomonadota bacterium
AATTTGGCGCGATTAGTTGCTTTAGAAAATATAAGAAATATCGGTGTAATGGCCCATATCGACGCCGGCAAGACGACAACCACCGAGCGGATTCTCTATTATACGGGCGTCACCTACCGGATGGGGGAAGTCGACGACGGCTCGGCCGCCATGGACTGGATGGACCAGGAACAGGAGCGAGGAATCACGATCACTTCCGCAGCAACCACCTGCTTCTGGAACGGGCATCGAATTAACATTATTGATACGCCAGGTCATGTAGACTTCACCATCGAGGTGGAGCGGTCCTTGAGGGTTCTGGATGGAGCGGTCGCCATATTTGATGGCGTTGCCGGAGTGGAACCCCAGTCCGAAACGGTATGGAAACAGGCGGATAAGTTCGAGATTCCGAGGATTGCCTTCATTAACAAGATGGACCGT
>WVXP01000033.1:0-13551 GCA_011773445.1 Pseudomonadota bacterium
GATATCATCCTCGAATTCGACAAGCATGAGATCGTGGAGTTCGGGGACCTCTCACGAACGGTGGCATCGACTCCGCCCGGCAAAAAGATCGAGATCAAGGTCTTCAGGGAGGGAAAGGTTCTCACCCTTGAGACCACATTGGCTGAAATGGAGGAAAAGGAAGAGGTGGCGATCGCGCCGTCCGAAAANNTCCGAAAAGCCTCTCGGCCTGACAGTCCAGAATATTACCCCCGAAATCGCCCGGAGGCTAGGGCTGGAAGGCGTCTCGGGCGTTGTGGTAAAGAGCGTTACACCGGGTAGTCCTGCCGCCCAGGCTGGCATCCGCGGGGACGATGTTATTCAAGAAGTGAATCGAACTCCCGTTGCAAACGTTGAGGATTTTGGCCAGGCCATCGAAGAGGCCAAAGGCCAAGAGAGCATTCTCTTCCTTATTCGAAGGGGCGAAAACAGCCTCTTCGTGACTGTCTCCCCCCAATAAACCAAAACCGGGAGGGGGGGTGGCCCCCCCTCTCGGTCTATTCAATCCCCCGTCTCATCTCCAAGAAGATATTACGAACCCAGAAGAGGAAACTCCTGCCTGGAAATGCTTGTCAGGTCTCGCAAAAAACAATAGAATGCAGGCTAATTCGCAGGAGATAGAGTCGGCATGCATTCGACAGATACGACTGTTGGGAAACAAAGACTTCTCGCCAAGCCGATCACTAAGATCATTCTCGCGATCATCATCGGCGTCGGCCTGATATTCAGCATTTCCGATATCCAGAAGATCTTAACCCTAGCCCAGAAGATAGAGCCTGCTTTCATGTTTCTTGCCTTCGTAGCCGCTATCTTGAGTTATCTCTTTATCGGTCTCGCATTAAAGCGACTACTCGATCTCGTCGGTGAGTGCCTCTCCTTCAAGGAGATGTTTGTCATTTCCTGGGTTTCGACCTCAGTCAATTACCTTGTCTCCACGGGTGGGGTTGGCGGATTGACGATGCGAATATTCCTTCTGAGAAAAAAGAAGATCTCCTTCTCAGAGACGTTTCTGGTCTCCTTTATCCACAACCTGTTGCTCAATGGTGTGCTCATCGGATTCGTCATCTTCGGGTTTGGACATCTCCTCACCAATAACGGACTCCGCCTATACCATCATCTGACCTCCGGTGCCGTTCTCGCCATCACGCTGACCCTTTCCTTCCTGGCTGCTGGATCTGTCATCAACAAGGCATTCCGAGAACGTTTTATTGATTTTTTCTACAAGCTCATCAACCGGATTTCGTTCAGATTCACAGGAAGGGTCATCTTCAAGAAGGGTTCGCTCGAAGAATTTAAGGAAGAATTCCACCAAGGAATATCTCTGATGCTCGAGCGAAAAAGAGAAATGATTCTTCCCCTGTTCTACGTCTTTCTCGATTGGCTGTGCTGCCTTCTCACCCTCTACCTATCGTTCATCACAATCGGTTATCGCATCTCTCCGGGAATCCTGCTGGTCGGCTTTGCTGTCGGTATTTTTGTCTCCATAATTTCGTTCATTCCGGGTGCCATTGGGATCATGGAGGGATCCATGGCAGCCATTTACTACAGCCTCGCTGTACCCCTAGAGGTTTCAATCGTTGCAGTGCTCCTCTACCGCATTGTCTATTACGTTTTCCCATTTGTAACGAGCATCCTTCTCTATCGTCCCCTTTTCAGGGAAGCAAAGGCCATGAAAGTCAGTGGAGTCACCCACAGGTCTGCCATTCCTGCCGAGTCTTCCCCCTCAGGACCGAAGGGTATAGACCAGAGCGAATTTCCTTGAAATCGTGCAATCAGCCAAAGTAGAATGAAGTGGATATAGACCAGTCAGGTGATTCAGGTCTGATGAAAGCCTCCTACAAAGAAAGATTCGAAAATATGAAAAGGATCACGCAAAAGATCACCTCCTCCCTTGACATTGGAGAAGTCTTGGAGGAGATCCGGGACGAGGCTCGGGTGATCTTCCCCAAGGCCAAGGAAGCCTGTCTTGTCATGTTTGATAAGAAATCCCAGGATTATATGCGACCCCTCCACTGCGCTGTCTTCAAAGACAGAATCAATTGCCGTCTCTGCAAGGCAAACCGCAAGATTATCCAGGAGGCGATTTCCAAGAAATCCTGGGTTGAAGGGACGGATCAGCCAGGGACCAAGAGCTTTCCGGAGATTGGTCGTGAGATCGCATTTCCCATTTACGAAGACGAGAAAATCATGGCCGTTTTGAGCCTCATTACCGATAAAACTACCCGGTTCGACGAAAAAGATATTGCGCTCCTCAAGGATCTCTCCGATTTGGCCACCAATGTGATCAAAAATGCTAGGCGACACTGGACAGTGTCTCAGGAGAAGATGACGGCCGACAAGATCCTCGGCCATCTGGAGAAATTTGTTCCGGATTCTGTCAAGAAAATCGTGAAGAAAGACCCTGACGCTCCGGAATTTGAAAAAAAGGAGAAGGATGTCACCGTCCTTTTCTTGGATATCGCCGGCTATACGCGAATGAGCCAGGTCCTCGACAAAGTCAAGGTCAATTTCATCATTGAGAAGTATTTTTCCAGCTATCTCGACGCCGTCTATCGATTCGATGGAGATATCAACGAGACGGCCGGTGACGGCCTGATGATTATATTTCAAGACCCTGATCGCACAAAAAATGCCCACCAGGCAGTCAATACGGCGATGGCCATTCGCGAAAGAACCTTAGAGATCAACACCGAGTTGAAGGGTCGTTTTAATCCGGTCACCGTCAACATGGGGATCAACTCCGGTCCCGCACTCGTCGGCATGACGCGGTTTGTGGGCTCTGCTGGTTCGAGAATGACTTACACCGCGAGTGGCCCCGTGACCAATCTTGCTGCCCGAATCGCCAACGCTGCCGAAAATGGTCAGATCCTCATCGGTCCTGAGACGGCAAGACGCCTGAACGGTCAGGTCAACCTAAAACATCTGGGGGAGAAGAGATTTAAGAACGTTCCCTCTCATGTCAGCGTTTATAGTCTGGTCGCGGACGGTCCAGAGGATCAAGGGACTGAAAAACAAGGGGAATGATCATGAATGAAAAGGAACGTCTCAATGCCTTGGAAGTAGCTCTTAACAATGAGCTGAGAGAGCGCAAATTTTACCTCAAAAACGCCGAGAGAACCAGAAACCCCCTCGGGGAGGCCATGTTCAAGCAAATCGGGGACGAGGAACTCGAACACTTCGAGCGGCTGAAAGATCTGCACCAGAAATGGGAAAAACAAGAAAAATGGCCTGAGACCGTGCCTCTCAGGGTCAAAGATACCATTGTGAAAAACATCCTCGTCGACCTTCTAAAGAGGGTCGATGAAATGCCAGAAGGAGACGACGACGACCTGAAAGCCGTCCGAAAAGCCATCGATTTTGAGGCTGCCGGCGCAAAACACTATGCCAAACTCCGAGACAGTGTCTCCGGTGAGAAAGAAAGGCAGTTCTTCGAGCTCCTAGCGAAGATTGAACACGAGCACTACCTCTCCCTTAGAGATACGGAAGAATATCTCGAGGACCCTGCCTCCTGGTATCGTAAAGCAGAGCACCACACCCTGGACGGAGGTTAAGCCCGCAAGCGCCTCTGAAGTCCCTGATCTTTCCGATGAGTCACGTAACCTTATGATTAGTAAAGGTGTTCTTTGGCATTTGAGGACAAACGTCTCTCAGGGACATGGGGGTCCACAAAACTGGGAAAACCCCTCGATGTGGTCTCTTGATTTTCGCACAGTCATGATTATTTTCAGATTTAGGAGATTCTTAGGCCTTTCACGATAATAGCTAAGGAGTAAGAAACCGTGAACACGATCCGCACCTACCTATTAATGGGAGTTTTGACACTGCTTTTTCTCTGGGTCGGTGACCTACTCGGAGGCAGAAACGGGATGATCATCGCCCTGATTTTTGCCGGAGCGATGAATGTCGTCTCGTACTGGTTCAGCGATAAGATCGTCCTAAAAATGTACCGCGCTAGGCCTGCCGGACCTGATGAGGCCCCGGAGTTCCATTCAGCTGTTGCGGAACTCGCTCAAATAGCGGGATTGCCCATGCCGAAAACCTATGTCATCGAAAGCGACAGCCCCAACGCATTTGCGACGGGACGGAATCCTGAACATGCTGCTGTAGCGGCGACAACTGGCCTATTGAAGATTCTCGCTCGGGAGGAACTTATGGGTGTGATCTCCCACGAACTCTCCCATATTCGGCGCAGAGATATCCTCGTTGGGACAATCGCTGCCACGCTGGCCGGAGCCATCAGTTACCTGAGTATGATGGCTCGGTGGGGGGCTTTGTTCGGCGGATTTGGCGGTGACGACGACGATCGCGGAGGTAATTTTTTGGTCGTCCTCATTGTATCGATTCTCGCTGGTGTGGCCGCGATGCTGATTCAGATGGCGATCTCTCGATCAAGAGAGTATCTGGCCGATCACGGCGGGGCCGAAATAACTCAGCACCCAAAGTATCTCGCCAATGCGCTGAAAAAACTGGACGCTTCCGTCAAGAGAATTCCAATGAGGGCAAATCCCTCAACAGCTCACATTTTTATCGTCAATCCTCTTCGGGGAAAAGGATTGACCAACCTTTTCAGTACCCACCCGCCTATCGAAGAGAGAGTCCGACGCCTCGAGGCGATGGAAAGGGGAGAACACAGGCTAATTTAGAGGTCGGAGGTTATGAGGCCTTCGCCTCAAGCCTCAAACGAGACGATCCTCAGGCCTTTTAGAATATCAAGGACCTGTAAATTGCCGAGGTTTCGGTGATTTGCTCATTCTCTTACGACTTCTTGGTGAAATAGCTCGAGATTGAATGGGTTGAAAGAGGTGTTATGGTCGTAGGTGTCTACCCCCTCGATTCGCTTGAGGAGGTTGCATATGCGATAGGTCACCGGCGTCATTACTGCCTCAACACCCACTTTGAAAAGATAGTTCGCTACCAATAAACTCAACATCGCCTCCACAGGAAACACACCGAGCATTGTCGCAACTCCAATAAACAGGAATGTGTCTACACCCTGCCCAACCAGAGTACTCCCAATGGTTCGGGACCAAAGCCAGCGACCCTCGGTAGCAATCTTCATCTTTGCAAGGACATAACTATTTGAGAATTCTCCCGCCCAATAGGCAGAAAGGCTGGCTACGATAATGGCCCCGTTTCCAACAGACCCGAGAATTTTGTCGTAAGCCGCCTGTCCCGCGATGCTTTCCCAGGACACCTCACCAGGAAGCTTGCCAAGGAGCCAAAAAGTGAGGCTCATGAGCCCCGCACATCCAAAGCCCGTCCATATGACCTTACGGCTTTTTCGGTAGCCATAGACCTCTGTCAACACGTCGCCGAAAATGTAGCTCAGAGGAAAAAGGAACGTCCCTCCGTCGAAGGCGAGGGGAAATCCACCGATCGATATCTTCAAATCGACAATCTTTGCTGCAGACGCGATATTACTGACGAGTAAAACCGTGACAAAAATGGCGGTCACAGTGTCGAGGAACTGGTAAGAGTCCTGTCTCTCTCTCCACATCGGTTCATTCATCCTCCCCCACATTCCGCCCACATACAGGATGGATATCTTGATCCGGGGTTCAGTTTCTTGAAAAATGACGACAACGCGTCGGCGTTCACGGTGACTTTGATTAGCAGATACCTCTCCTTCGTCCAGCGAGTGGAGTTTCCTCACTTTTGTGGGCGCTCATGTCCCTGAGGGACGTTTGCGGAAGCGTTGGGGGACCCAGATAGGTTAAAGGATAAAGGCTAAAGGCCAAAGGTTTGTTAAGAGTGGTTCTCCTTGAACCTTTTACCTTTTTCCTTTGTCCTGCGACAGCAAAATCTGTCAGGCCCGCAAGGGTCAACGCGAGAGCAAGGGAGCGAAGGGATATGAGGGTCCAATCAAAGCATTCAAAATTGTCGTGGAACATCAGAAGGTTAGAAATCCTTTGCCTTGAAAACTCAGGAAACTCCACTCCAGTGATGGTTGACGGGTTGTTCCCCGAATCCCTGTGGAACCATGTGATGATGGCCTTGCAAGGGAAGAGCGTCCCTTTCCGCCTTCATCAGACAAAAGTCGAAAAAAACGATTTGGGCCACAACCCGTTGACTCCTGACCCCTGAACCCTCGACTCATCGATGCATCACCAAGAGCCGGTCTTTGACCCGGTTTAGCTTTTCACTGAGGCTGACTTTATAAATATGGGGATTGGTCAGACGTTTGTATTCCGGTTCCAATCTCTCCATATTCCTAAAAGTATTTGCCTGAATCTCCATCAGACTGGGCCTTTCATAAACCAACTCGCCATTTGAAAAGATGGGAACGAGCAACTCCTCCCCCTCAAAAGGGGCCTTGTAGGTTTTACAGACATGAGGATACATCGGATGGCAGGCGGTTAGCGGTTTGGAACCATCAACCTCTTCATCCTCACGCAAAAGGACGTCGCCCTGCATCAGCGTGTTATGATTGAAAATTCGCACGACCTTGTTACGGCCGGGATTGGTGATTTTTTCCGGGTCACCAGACACCTTGATTTTTGGTGTCATCTGCCCATTCTCTTCAACTGCGCTGAGCTTATAGACACCGCCGAGAGCAGGGTGATCCCAACAGGTAACCAGCCTAGTTCCAACGCCCCAGATATCAATCTTGGCATCCTGCTTTTTCAAACTCTCAATGATCCACTCATCAAGTTCACTCGACGCAACGATCCTGGCGTTCTTCAGCCCCGCTTGATCAAGCATCTCTCTCGCTTTTTTACTGAGGTAGGCCAGATCACCGCTGTCGAGACGAATGCCTAAAAACCGGTGCCCGGCCTTTTCCAGTTCTTTTCCTACCCGAATGGCATTGGGCACGCCGCTCTTCAACGTATCGTAGGTATCAACCAACAGAATGCATGAATCCGGAAATGCCCTGGCGTAGGCCCGAAAGGCCTCCAACTCATTCGGAAAACTCTCAATCCAGCTGTGTGCATGTGTTCCCCTAACGGGAATGTCGTACAGAAGGCCAGCCTGTACGTTGGAGGTGGATTCGCATCCCCCAACAAATGCCGCCCGGGCTGCGCTGATGGCCCCGTCAGGACCCTGGGCCCGTCTCATTCCAAATTCGATAACCGGGTCGCCTTCGGCAGCCAGGCAAACCCTTGCAGCCTTTGTGGCGATAAGAGTCTGATAGTTCATGATATTGAGGAGGGTCGTCTCAAGCATCTGTGCCTCCGGAAGGGGGGCCGTAACCCGGATAAGCGTCTCGTGAGGAAAGACGACCGTTCCCTCAGGAATGGCATACAAATCTCCTGTAAACTTAAATCCCTCGAATTTCTTGAGAGTCTCTTTCGAGAATATCCCCAGACGCTCCAGTGCCCTGATGTGGACGTCCTCAAATCTTAGGTTGACGATGTATTCAATCAGCTGATCCAGACCGGCGAGTACACAAAATCCACCACCAAAGGGCAGGGTCCGGAAAAACCAATCGAAATTGGCTCTCTGTTTGGACTTGCCCTCCTGGAAATAGCCTGCCACCATGGTCAGCTGGTAAAGGTCTGTTAAGAGTGTTGATCCTTTCATGGCGCCTCCGTCTTAAGCCCTGGCGTCATTCTAGAACTTTATCGTTAAGAAACCAGGAAAGAAACAAAGTCTATAGAATTTCAACAAGTTCCAACTCTCAGTCGCCAACAGGGAATCATGAGATTGAATCTGGATAAGCCTCAATCTCCCGTATCAAATCACACACCTTCGCCACGCCGTGTTCGATCAGTCTTCTGCCCTTCTCCTCATTTCCCTTACTAGGATCCCCCCACACGCCTCCGGGCCAGTATTTTTTGGGGTTTCCAACCAAGATTGGCTCTGGGAAACTGGGAAATTCAGCCTTCGAGGTTCCCTGGACCAGGTCGGGTTTGATAAACTTCATCACAGAGGTCTCTACCTCACCTGCATGGGCGTCATTTCGTGTTTCGATCCATTGAAATACCTCTTCGGTCACCAAGTCTAAGATGGAAAGGACGGCGAGGGCAATCCCGTCGAGTTCCTTGAGCAGAAGTTCACCGACCTCTCGAAGAGCAGCGACATGCATGGACCCACCGTGCCCTGAAATGATAATGAACCGACGAAGACCTTGCCTGTACAGGGAATGGACAATATCCCGGATCAGGACTCTGAGGGTTTCTGCAGAAATCCCGACGGATCCAGGATGGTCACGGGTGCTACGAAGAACACCGTAGTATATTGGAGGAGCCACAAGTACCTTGGCCGTCTCAGCGACTCTTTTGGCCAGTTCGTAGACTTGCAGCGTGTCTGTCGCCAATGGGAGGTGATTGCCGTGTTCCTCCACGGACCCAACCGGAACGAGTACGGTTTGTGTTTTCTTCACCCCCTGCTCGAAGCCGCGCATCGTGATCTCTTCGATGAGCATGGTTTCTCCTTATCCTTGCTTAGAATGTAGCCCCTCGGGCTTGATGAGAAGCTCTTTTATCAATGATGTCAAGATCCGATTTACCCGAAAAAAAGTCCTCCAATCATTATATACGGAAGAACCCTGGTCAACAATACGCCTTTCAGGAGTTTCCTGAGTTTTCAAAACAAAGAATTTCTAACCTTCTAATGTTTCACGGCAATTTTGAATCTCTAGATGAGGCCCTCATATCCCTTCGCTCACCTTGCTCTCGCGTTGACCCTCGCCCCGCCTGAGGCAGGCCTCCCCGCTCTAAAGGCGGGGTTTTCCCCTTACGCTCGGCTGAGCTCGTCGCAGGCTCACGTCGAAGCCTGTTCGCCCTCGATGGGTCCCCCGACGGTTCTGCAAACGTCCCTCAGGGACATGAGCGTCCACAAAACTGAGGAAACTCTTGTACGCCTTTTCGAGGAGGTCTCCCATTTTCGAGGGGGTCTGATGTCTCTGAGCGACATTGTCTCGCCAAGGGCGGGAATGGGGTCACCGCGTGAGCTTGGGAGCGGAGGAACGGTAGGTTCCGATTTGAGAAAAAGGGCCTTCAGCTTCACCCATCCGGCCTGAGCCTCCTTTCGTTCAGACCCGTCCTGGCCGCAGCGTATCTACAAGTGGACGCTAACGCATGGAAATCGATCTTTTCGACCCTCTGAAGCAGGGAGATCATGGTCCGCAGAGGATTGATTAATATGGAAATCCGTGATATAGAACCGTCGTCCTTTGCGATGATGCTTTTGGCGAAGAGAGGTATTTCCCGGGTGTAAGGTGTTTTGCAGGAGAAGCGGAGATGTCACAGATGAGCCTGGCCAGCGTTTCGGTCTCCAAGAAAAGAGTGGTTCAGAAGTACAATCTCATTTCACCGGTTTATGACATTTTCGGGATCATCATGGAGTCAAAAGCGCGTGCCCGTGCCCTGGAGGTCTCAGAAATCACGAATGGCGAACGGATCTTGGAAGTTGCTGTGGGCACGGGGCTCAATTTCCAGGAGATCCTCAGGCGCAATCCTGACGGCTGGAGCGATGGGATCGACATCTGTCATAAGATGCTGAGGAGGGCCAAGAAAAGAGCAATAAAAACCGGGGTCCGTAACTATAGTCTCCAACTGGGAGATTGCCGGAGCCTTCCATTTGCTGACAACACTTTCGATCTTTTGATCAATCAATATATGTTCGACATCCTCCCCGTGACAGACTTTGGCAGGATTACGGCCGAGTTCAGAAGGGTACTGAAACCCGACGGACGCCTCGTCTTGGTCAATACCACGCCTCCCGAAAAACCCAAAGACCGAATGCTCGCGTGGATCTTCTGTGTCTATCCCCAGACTTTCAGCAAGTGCCGAGGAGTCTTAGCAGAGCCTTTTCTTGAAAAATTCAATTTCAGAGACATCCACAGAGAATATGTGGTCAATCTCTCTTTTCCCTCGGAGGTCGTTCGATCCTATAAGTAATCGGTCGAGTAAAAACTCACTCCAAAAGGGCGATTCGAAGGAACAATTATTGCAAGACAATCGCGAAGACCCACCTAATCTCAACAACTCCTTCGGCTTGAGAGGCGATTTCTTTATGAACAGGGAGACCGAGAAGGAAAAAATCCTCATCGTCGATGATGACGAGAATTTTACGACTGTGACAGCAGCCTTCTTGGAAAATGAGGGGTACGAGACCATGAAGGCCAACACGGGCAGTAAAGCCGTTGAGAAAGTCTCTTCTGAGAAGCCACGAATTGTGCTTCTGGACCTGATGCTCCCCGATGCCGAGGGGATAGACGTTCTCAAAAAGATCCGCCAGGTCGACCGGAATGTGGCGGTTATTACCATTACAGGGTACGGGGATGAACATCGGGCCGTCAATGTGATGAAGGCCGGTTCCTGTGATTACCTGAGAAAACCCTTCAGATTCCAGGATCTTGTCCAGTCGATCGAAAAAGCCTCCATCTGGCGAGAGATGCAGATGATTGAAGACATTTCTGAGGGCTACCTAGCTATCGATGGGGCAAAAGTCGTCTATGGAAATCGCTTTTTCGGGGACCTTCTCGGCTATGCACGGGAAGCAATGATCGACATGGAGGTATCCAAGCTTTTCCCGAAGGAAGGACCTGACACCTTCCGGAGGCGGGCAAAAGAAGGCGATGGAACCTGGCATACCTGCGAGATGGAAGCGGTTCACCGTGACGGCACCAGATACATTCTCGAAGCACGGATTGGCAACGACACGTTCCAAGGGAAGAAGGTTGTTACCGCTTTCTTCAAGGATATTACCGCCACAAAACACCTGGAAACTGCTTTAGAGGAAACTCAGAGCCTCTATGAAAACCTCATCCTGAATGCCAATGACGCGATCACCGTTATTAATCCCCAGGGAACCTTCTCCTTGGTCAACCCCAGGTTCTGTGAGATTTCTGGGTATTCTGAGGAGGAAACGAAGAGTCTCCATTTCTCCAAGCTTGTCCATCCAGAGGATCTCCCTTTGGTCACCGATCGCCACCGCAGAAGGCTGGCAGGAGAAGATGTGCCTAGCAACTACCAGTTCAGAATCATCCGAAAGACAGGAGAAGTCATATTTGTCGATTTTAATGCCAACGCTGTCAAGAAGGAAGGGAAAATCATAGGAATTCAAGCGATTGCCAGGGATATCACCGAGAGAAAACAGGCTGAAAAAGAACTCCGGGAAAGGATGGAAGAACTCGAGAAGTGGCACAAGTTGACCGTTGATCGCGAACTGAGAATGGTCGAGCTCAAACAGAAAATCGAAGCGCTTGAATCTCAAATCACCCGTCTCAAAACCTTGAAGAAAATCAAATAATCCTCCCGAACCGGCCAATCTGACATTCTGTCTGCCCCTATTGAAAAAATGTTCCTTGCCCCATGAGACTAGAGGATCGAGGGTTAAGGTAGCATCTGCCCAGGGTTTTCCCTTTCCACGGGCTCAATACTCTTGGATTCGCGCATCCAGCCACGAGCTCCGCTGATGGTTCATTCCGCTCGATTCCTGTATCAGATGATTTAGGGATTCATGGGTCTAAAGATTTAGACGAAGCAGTTTATGAATGGCATCAAAATTGCTGCCACGGCAGTTGAATCAGTCTCTCTACTTCCTTGTCTGCAGATCGAAGAGGTCCTAGTTCGATACTCCGTAGACCTGATGAGAGAATCAGCTAGGTCAGATCTGAAAATCAGGTGACACAGCCAGTCAGATCAAACTGGGAGCCAAAGATGCCAAGAGTTCTGGTTATCGAGGAGGACAAAGCGGAACACAACCGTATGATGGCAACATTTGCCGGCAGAGGCTATGAAGTCACCGGCGCAAGAGATACCCAGGCGGCTCTGAATTGTATTCATGAATCGATATTTGATGTTGTTATCGAGAACCTCGGTTCGACAAGGCCCGAAACGCACAAGATCTATTATGCCATCAAGGAAAAAAACCCTCCCACCCGGGTTATCCTCGTGTCCGACGCAGCCAATGTTTCCACGGCTGTAGACTTGATGAAAATCGGGGCAGACGATTACCTCCAGAAGCCTCTGAGCATGGACATGCTGGAGATCAAGGTCCGACAGGCCCTTGACAACCGAAGCCTCTCCAATGAGGTCGATTTTCTCCGTCATGGATCGGGTTTGATTCATCAGTTCACCGACATCATCGGCAAGTGCCCTCAGATGGAGAAAATCTTCAATGTTCTCAGGAGAATCACCCGAAGCAATGCCACGGTTTTGATCACTGGAGAAACCGGGACAGGAAAAGAACTCATAGCTGGAGCGATCCACTACAACAGTGAAAGAAGAACCAGCCCGTTCGTGAGTGTCAACTGCGCGGCCCTACAGGAAACTCTGCTTGAAAGCGAGCTTTTCGGGCACGAGAGAGGCGCATTTACCGGAGCGATCAAACAGAGAACCGGAAGGTTGGAACAGGCGAACACGGGGACGATATTCCTCGACGAAATTGGAGACATGAGTCTCAGAATACAGGCCAAGATCCTCCGGGTTCTTCAAGAGCGGCAATTTGAAAGACTGGGNNGATCGAGCGAGGATCATTCAGGGAAGAGCTCTACTTCCGACTTAACGTGATTCACATCGAACTCCCGCCACTACGGGAACGAGGAGGTGATATCGAGCTTCTCGCGAATTTCTTTCTCGAGAAATTCCGACGCTCCATTAATCGGAATATCAAAGGCTTTAGTCCCTCAGCGCTCAAAGTAATACGAGAGTATCCCTGGCCAGGCAATATCAGAGAGGTGCGAAACGTTATCGAAAGGGCAGTCCTGATGGCCCAGGGAGAGGTTCTCGAAGATGAAGACCTCCTGCTCGACGGAGAACTCGCGGAGATTCCCTCGATACCCAAGAGTAACCAGTCTCTGGATGGTATGATCAAACTCTCTGATATGGAAAAGAATACAATTACCGAAGCACTCGAGAAGACACACTGGATACAGCAGGATGCAGCAAAGCTACTGGGTGTCAGCAAACGGGTGATCCATTACAAAATCAAGAAGTACGGAATCACCCATCCAAGATGGATCAAGAACCGTTAATTGGAAAAAATGATCTCCTTATCGGTGGAGTTTCCTCAGTTTTCAAAGCAAGAAGTTTGTAACCTTCTGAGGTTTTACGGCAAATTTGAATCCTTTGATTGGACCTTCATGTCCCTTCGCTCCCTTGCTCTCGCGTTGACCCTCTCGGGGCTGACAGATTTTGCTGTCGCAGGACAAAGGAAAAAGGTAAAAGGTTCAAGGAGAACCACTCTTAACAAACCTTTGGCCTTTAGCCTTTATCCTTTAACCTATATGGGTCCCCAACGCTTCCGCAAACGTCCCTCAGGGACATGAGCGTCCACGAAACTAAGGAAACTCCAACCCAATGGTGGTTGACAAAAAATTCTTGATATGGGATAGCCTACTGAAGCACTTCTACGATCAACGAAAGCGAGGGGTTCCTTGCCGAAAGAGCGTCAACTCAACTTTCTCATCTTCACAAAGAAATCCTCAAAGGTGAGACGATTTAAGATTTCAGGAGTCTGGCTCGGCCTTCTGTGTCTGTGCATATGCGTCTTTTTCTCTGCCCTGATCTTTTTGAGTTGGCGTTATTTTGAAGCCAGAGAGGCGCGGCTTAGCCTATCCCTGCTTCGAGAAGAGAATCAAATCCA
>WVXP01000033.1:13602-13906 GCA_011773445.1 Pseudomonadota bacterium
GAGTCATCGCGAATCTTGAACCCCCTCCACCCCCTACCCTCGGTGTCGGTGGCCCCACTCCGGGGGACCTCCGAGAAGAAATGCTTTTGCAAAAGGACCAGGCCGGCCTGATCGATCAAATGAAGGAAGATCTGGAAAGGCTATCGTTAGAGATCCAAGTGGAATACGCAAGCCTACAGCGGCTGGAAGGCCTTCTCGAAGGCAAGCGGGAGCAACTCGCCTCAACACCGTCGATACTTCCAGCCAGAGGGTGGATGTCCTCGGGCTTTGGATACCGGATCTCTCCCTTTGCTGGAACGATCCA
>WVXP01000033.1:13996-14509 GCA_011773445.1 Pseudomonadota bacterium
ATTGGCCAGAAGGTAAAACGAGGAGTTCTCATCGGAGAGGTCGGAAATACCGGACGATCCACAGGTCCCCATCTCCATTATGAGGTTCTGGTCAACAATGTTGCCGTAGACCCCAGAAAGTACATCCTCTTTGGATATCCTGGGTCAAGTCCGATCGGGCGTACCACCTCGCTCGTGAGATGAATCTGCCAGTCCAAGAATCGGAATTCCTCTCTATTGTCTTCCCCGAACAAGTTCATCCACGATACCCGGATCTGCCAGAGTCGAGGTGTCTCCAAAATCGTGGATATCTCCTGATGCAATCTTTTTAAGAATCCGTCTCATGATTTTCCCACTTCTCGTTTTGGGGAGCCCATCGGTGAAGTGAATTTTGTCCGGCGTCGCGATAGGACCAATCTCTTTCCGGACGTGAGCCACGAGTTCTTTTCTGAGTTCTTCGCTCCTCTCAATTCCGAGTTTAAGGGTCACAAAGGCATAGATCCCCTGTCCTTTGATGTCATGGGGGAAGCCCAC
>WVXP01000181.1 GCA_011773445.1 Pseudomonadota bacterium
ACCCGATGAACAATTGCAATGGGTTTCTTAAAGAGCTGCCCACCTCAGATCTTATCCTTGGCCCGTTTGAAGTATTCCTCACGACTGATGTGTTCCGGTAGGGGAGGACAGTAGACGAACACGAACTTCAGTGGGCCGTTTCCGGTGTTCCGAATGCTGTGTTTGATTTTTGGCGGGGCCAACATGACCGATTCGGGCCGGATTTCGTATTCAACACCGTCAATGGTAGCAATGCCGCTCCCCTCATAAAAGAACATCGCCTCCTGCTCTTTCTCATGAACATGCTCCGGCGCACCACCGCCCGGATCCATGGTATGGCAACCGACGATAAAACCCTTGGACCCCATGTCCTCCTCGGTTACAATCAGGGTGGAATGACGGCCTTGGGTTTTGTGCACCACATATTCCATGTCTTTTGCATAAGCGAACAAGTTCTTTTTCATAGTCGCTTCCTCCGCCATGTATTGGGTTCCGTTCCAGGTGTTTCGGAATCTATTTTCCGAAAACCATATTCGGCAGGAACGTAACCAGATCCGAGAAAAATATAATCAGAAACAGCACAACAGCGATCGGAAAGTAAAAAGGCACGCAGGCTCTGACGAGCCTGCCGAACTCGATATTTCCGACACGGACTAAAACATAAAGAACAATCCCAAAGGGTGGTGTTAACTGACCAATCATGAGGTTTAAGACCATCACGAGCCCGAAATGAATCGGGTCTATGCCGAATTTAGGCAATAAGGGCGCGATCACCGGGGTTAACAGGGTAATGGTCTCAGCGGTGGACATGAAGCAGCCGGAGATGAACAAAACCACGTTCAATAACATCAGTATGACAAGGGGATCTTTGCTGATGGAAAAGAGCGCATTGGTGACCAATTCTGGAACCTGGGTCCTCGTCAAAGCGCTGTTGTAGATCATGGCACAGGCCAGAATGAACAGGATTGCCGTTGAGGTTATGGCCACATTCCTCAATGTAGCTATCAGAACCCGGGGTTTGATCTCCCGGTAAACGAAAAGGCCGAGCACCCCCGCATACAATGCCGCCACTCCCCCGGCTTCCGTGGGGGTAAAAACACCCGTCCAAATTCCCCCGATTATGATCACCGGTGTCAGGAGGGGAAGAATAGCCTTTTTGAAAGTTGTGAATAGGTGGTTGAGCCGGAAACGATCTCCCTTGGGATAACCCCTCCTCTTCGAGATGAGAGCACAGAGAACCATGAGGGAAATTACCATGAGGCTACCCGGCACCAATCCACCGATGAAAAGTTTGCTGACGGAAGTACCGGCCAAAACTCCGTACAGGACCAAGGGTACGCTGGGGGGCACTACAGGGCCGATAGTAGCGGAGGCTCCGGTCACGGCACAGCTGAAATCCTTATCGTAACCAGCGTCCTCCATGGCCTTAATTTCGATCTGTCCCAATCCGGCGGCGTCGGCGGCCGCGGCGCCGGACATGCCCGAGAAGATGAAGCTGGCCAAGACGTTCACATGGGCCAATCCGCCACGTATGTGGCCCACAAGACTCCCCGCGAAGCCAAATATCCGGCTGCTGATGCCCCCTTCGTTCATCAGTGCTCCGGTAAGGAGGAAAAGAGGGACCGCTAGAATGGGGAAGTTATTGATCCCGTAGACCAGCATCTGGGCAATCAAGCCGAAGGAAAGGCTAGGATAGCCCCACTTGATTACCAATGCAACGATCGAAGTTACCCCGATACAGTAGCCCACGGGGATACCGAGCAACAAGAGTCCAATGAGGAGGAAGAAGAACACGACCAGGATCTCTATCTACATCACCTCCCTTCCCACCTGGGGAGCCCACGATTGCATTCCTTGGGTTCGGGCATTCAATGCCACATGGTGCTCTTTATTTTCCATCGCGGCCGAAAATGGTTCTCAGTCTCTGCACGATAATAAATATGAGAAGAATCAGTATGGTAGCCGAAGAGACGGTAATCGCCAGATAAAGGACGCCGACACTGATGGGAAAAGTTACCGCCTCCTGACCCCAATTGAGCTTCACTAACTGGATGCTGCCCAAGAGGATGATGATATTAAACAGGAACACGACACAATATGATAGCAGCGAGAAGAGGTGCATCGCCAGCTTCGGAACGCGCTCCACCAAAAATGTGATCCTAATGTGCGCCTCCTGGGCGACGGCCGCCACGACACCCATGAAGACCATCCATATGCAGAAATAGCGAGCGGCTTCCTCGGTCCAGGGTACCACAATTCTCGCCACGTATCGGAAAAAGACCTGAAGAACAACCGTGACCAGAACACAGACCAGGAATGCTACCGAAACAGTTTCAAAAGAAAATGATATGATCTTGGAGAGTTTTTTAATCATTATTCTAAATAGGGAGGAAGCCCGCTTTGTGTAAATGGGTTTGATCCTATGGACGCCGTTATTTCCCCAGCACCTTCATGGTCTCCCCATACACCCAGGGTTCCCATGTCTTCTTGAAGAAATCCATAGTACCCAAGGCGACTTTTTGGAAGGGTTTCAAGTCGGGTTTCAGGTACTTCATTCCATGCCCTTCCATCTCTTTTATGAGCTTACCTTCCATATCGGCGGCGAATTTGGTACACCACTTCATGGTATCCACGGAAGCCTTAATGAGAAGCTTTTGGTGCTTTTTGGTCTGTTTGTCAAGGAACTTCTTGCTCAACAGGTACGACTGAATATCGACGATATGGTTGGTCAGCACCGTATACTTCTGAACTTCCCAGAGCTTCCGGTTATAGTTGGACGAGACGGGATTTTCCTGTGCCTCCACGACCCCCGTTTGCAGGGAGCTGAAGATCTCCGGAGAAGGAATCGGTGTGGGCAAGGCGCCAAAGGCTTTCCAGACTACTATCCAATCGGGATTTTCGGGAAGGCGGATTTTCATGCCATTCAGGTCGGCTGGGACCTTCACGTTCCGATTCGTGGTCAACTGTCGGTTTCCGCGGAAGTAAACCCCGTTCCACTCAATACCATTGTTCAGATAGGCCGCTTTCACCTCTTTACCAATGCGACCCTTGATCGAGCGCAAAATGCCCTCCTTGTCGGAGAAGAGATAGGGAACGCCCCAGGGAATAATCTTTTTAACGTAGGCACCGCGGGTTCCCCAGCCACCCAAGCAGAGCTGAACCGTTCCCAGCTTCAACTGCTCGACCAATTCCCTTTCGCCACCCAGCGTACCCCCAAAAAACACCTTGATCTTGATTTCTCCCTTACTGCGTTTTTCGACCAGCTCCTTGTAATGGTAGAGTCCCTCGACATCTGCCGTTCCCGTGCGAGGATGAAAGGTGGCGATGGTCATTTCGACCACTGCGTGTGACGTGCCTGATGCGGCGAAAAAGAAGAGACCAACTAACAAAGCAGTTATTCCTAAAACGTGTGAATATTTCCTCATTGATTCCATCCCCCTTTCGTTTTTTTTGGTTTACACACAGCCCGGAGCGGGCTTCCTCCCTAGTCTAATGGACGATTTTGAAGAGTTTCCTCGCTTCTTGTACCGTTGCTAGCCTGCGGTCAAGCTCCCCACAAAGGCGCTTGGTGCGTTTCACAAATTCAGCACTGGTTTGGGCGAGCTGTCCTCGGGTGAGGAAAAGGTTATCCTCCAGCCCAACTCTGATATGTCCCCCGAGCATAATAGTCATGACATCGAGGGCGAATTGGTTATGTGCCCCTCTGTTTCTGGACCATATGCTTCCTGGAAACAAGGCTTTAATTCTCCGGATCATTTCATGGTAGTCTTCCAGCAGGCTTTTATCCGATTCACTCACCAGATCGAAGACCAACTCGAAATGGGCGGGTTGCTCAACCAGCCCTCGTCCGACCAGAGTATTTGCAGTTTCAATCATCTCCATATTAAAGGCTTCGATAATTGGAACTACCTCCAACTCCTTGAGGACATGAGCGGTGTATTCGATTTCTTCAGAAGTACCTCTGATATTTAAGGAGGCCATGTCAGGATGAAGTTCCCGAACGGGAAACAATTTGTTTTCAACAGGACCCGGAGGACCGGCAGTCGATATCTGAACAATGATATCGCAATGCTCACGGACTTGTTCCATGATCTTTCGATAATACTTTGGTTCGAAGGTAGCATTTCCCTGCTCATCTCGGGCATGGATATGCGCAACCGCTGCCCCTTGCTCGGAGGCTTTAATGATATCCTCTGCTATCTCTTCCGGTGTCTCCGGCATGTAAGGACTATCCTTCTTAGTCCGATTTACGTTGGTACTCGCAACCGTTATTACCAGTGGATCCATCCGACACCTCTCCCGGTTTTTGCTGTGCGAAAATCCCATCAGGCAATCCGATTTACCGATTTTCGAACGACTAATCTCGTGGGGATTACCCGATGACGTCCTTCCGCGGAATACATCCCATCAATCCGATCAAAGAGCAACTCGGCGGCTAATTTACAAAGATCCTCCGAATAAGGTTCTATGACAGTCAATGGAGGATCGGCAAAGGAACTCCACTCCGTATCGTCAAAACAGATAAGGGAGATATCTTCCGGTATCTTGATATCCCTTTCCTTGAGGGAGCGCAAGGTTCCCAATAGTTGAAAATTAGTGCCCACAAATATGGCTGAGGGAGGATTGGGCAAACTCAATAATTTGCCTGTTATGATGTAGCCACTATCGAGGGTAAGTCCCCCCATGTGAACGAGCTCCCGATCGGATGGTATCTGAAATTCCTCCAAAGCTTTCATATACCCTTCGATTCGCTCTGTCCCTGCTGAAGTTTGTATGGAACTGGAGATCATTCCAATTCTCCTATGCCCATTTTCTATGAGATAACGCGTGGCTTGATACGCTCCCTCCCTATTTTCAAGTTCAATCGTATCCAGGTCGGTGTTCGAGAGGTTCCTGACGATCAGAACTATTGGTATGTCCAATGCTCGATAGGCCGAGATTTCTTCTTGAATCCTTCCCTCTTGTGTCCGCCCAGCCGAGGCAAGGATGAGGCCATCTACACGCATATCGGAAAAAGTTCTCAAACAGTTAACCTCTCTTTCCAGATCTTCATCGCTATTGCCCAGGATGAGCGTATAATTCCTGTCGTGTACCTCCTTCTCTACTAGCTCTATGACCTTGACATAGAAGGTATTCATTATTTTGGGAATAATTAAACCGATGGTATTTGTCCTCTTAATTTTCATGCCTCTCGCGAGGGCACTGGGTCGATAATTGAGTTTTTCGATAACCGCCTGAACCCGGAAGCGAAGATCCTCCCTCACATTTCCCCTATTGTTTAATACCTTGGAGGTCGTGCCAACGGAAACACCAGCGTAGTTAGCTATATCTTTAATTGTTACTGGCATGAAAATAACCGCTCACGTAAGAATTCAATTTTATGAAACGATTCATTATAAATTGAGAATCCAGTGAGGTTGTCTGTAACAAATGATTGAAAATATAATAACTTAATGGATTAATACGGAACACATGGACATTTGAAGAGTTGTTGAATCGATTCACTCATACCACAGGTATTTTTTTCCTGTCAATCATTTTTTTCCCTGTCCATAATGTGGGCATTGACCGGTCCTCTCCGAGGCCGATCAGCCGGTATTTGTGAGGAGGTTTTTCTTTTTCATTGACACACGAGCTTACCTCTCCTATACTACGCCGTTAACAACGAACCCTTTGGTCGTTCGTTCTACGTTTTATGGGTTGGTAACCGCCATGGGAACACGTATCGTTTTGATTCATGCCGTTAGTGTCGCAATGCAACCCGTCCAGGATGCCTTCGCAAGGGGCTGGCCGGAGGCGGAAACGGTCAACCTGTTGGAAGATTCGTTGAGCCCGGACCTGGAGGCGGCGGGTGAATTGACACGGTCCTTGATGAACCGCATTGCCGCCCTTGCGCGATACGGAATCGACATCGGTGCGCGAGGTATCCTTTTCACCTGTTCGGCCTTCGGCGAAGCGATTGATGCCGCAGCGGCGGCGGTCGAGATTCCGGTCTTAAAGCCCAACGAAGCAATGTTTGGAGAGGCATTGGAAGCCGGCGATCGGATCGGTCTTTTGGCGACATTCCAGCCGAGCGTACCTTCGATGGAGAAGGAGTTCTTCAAGATGGCCGATGATCGCGGCAAAACCGTCAAGCTTGAATCGCTATGGGTTCAGGGGGCCATGGATGCCCTTAAATCCGGCGATGGCGATACCCACGACCGTTTGCTAGCACAAGCCGCCTCCAACCTTTCTTCCTGCGATGCCGTGATGCTGGCGCATTTTTCCACGGCGCGGGCCTTGCGGAGCGTTAGCCGAGCCATAGACTGTGCCGTATTGACCAGCCCGGACAGCGCGGTCGGAAAGCTGAAATCCATCATCGATTGAGGCCGTATTTCCACCAAGATAGAGCCACAATCAACACAATTCCAAGGGTGCGAAGCATTGTCAACCAGTCTTTTCTCTTGTGAGAAAGGCGACGGAGTAAGGCAAGATCAAGTTTCAGTCGAAATCGTAAAGCCGCGCCGGGTTATCGACGAGAATGTGCTTTCGAACACGTTCGTCGGGCACCCAATCCATCAGAAGATCGAGGAGGCGCCCGGTATCAAGCTTCCGGAATGGGGTGATTTCCCCTTCGAGAACGGGTTCATGGCCATGGGGAGGGGTATGGGGCCAGTCGGATCCCCACACCATTCTGTCTGGGTTGGTCTCCACCAATGACCTGGCGAGTTGAGCAACCTCTGTGTACTTGCCTCCTTTCCGGCTCACCCGGTAAGCACCCGAGAGCTTTACCCAGCATCGCCCGGTTCCGAGCATACGCTTAACCGCCGCTAACCCTGGATGTCCCACTACATCATCAGCAGGGATTTTGGCCATGTGGTCAAATACGACGTCCACCGGCAGTCGCTCTACTACGGGCACCAAGGCTTCGAGTAAATGGGGCCCAACATGGAGTTCTAAATGCCAGTTCAAGTCCCGGATGCTTCGGGCTAAGAGACTCATCCGCCGGGTGAGTTCCTCGATCTCACCTGCTCTCACCGATTCAACGTTGAGCCTCAACCCACGAACGCCGGCGGCATGTAACCGCTCGAGTTCCATCTTCCCCACATCATCCGCAACGACGGCCACACCCCGGGCCATTTCACCGAAGGTTGCCATGGCATCCAGCATGCGGCTGTTATCGGTGCCATAAATACTGGGCTGCACCAGTACGACGCGCTCCATCCCCAATGTGCGGAGCATTGTCATGGCATCCTCGGGCAGTGCATCGGGCGGCGTGTAGGTTCGTCCTTCCACGTGAGGATAGTTCTTCGCCGGCCCGAAGACGTGGATGTGGGAGTCGCATGAGCCCGGCGGCGGGACGAAGCGGGGCGGGCTGGCGATAAAGGAGAATTTCTCGGTCATGATCTTAGATGTATGCAGCTTGATTCCGGGCCTTCCGAAATAACTATCATTATCTGCACGGGGTCTATATCTCCGGGTTCAATCGAAGTTTATCCGCAACGACCGCGGCGAAGGCTTGGGTCCCGAGCGGGCCTCCGAGATCGGCGGTGCGCTCCTTCGGATTTGCCAGGACGGCATCAATGGCATCGTCGATGCTGGCCGCGGCATCCTTGAACGCCGTGTTGTCATGTCGTTCGCCCAACCAGTTGAGCAGCATGGCCGTGGACAGGATGAGTGCCGTGGGATTTGCTCTGTCCTGGCCGGCAATGTCCGGTGCCGACCCGTGTTGTGCCTGCGCGGCCGCCAAGTCGTCGCCGGCATTGATCGCCCCGGCCAGGCCGAGGCTCCCCGATAGTTCGGACGCCAGGTCCGAGAGGATGTCACCGTAAAGGTTGGTCGCAACAACGACGTCAAAGCGGGCGGGGTCCCGGACGAGCAGGGCCGCCATGGCGTCGACGATGACTTCCTCCAACTTGACATCCGGAAACTCCTCGGCCACCTTCCTCACCTCGCGAAGGAACAATCCATCGGTCAAGATCATGTTATTGGCTTTATGGACAGCGGTCACCTTACGGCGACGGGTACGAGCTAATTCGAAGGACTTGAGAGCAATCCGTTCGCAGGCAAAAGCGGTGATCTTCCGAACCGACAACGCGATATCGTTCGTCGGCATAAATTCCCCGGTCCCAGCCACCATGTTGCGGTCCGCCAAGAAGCCTTCCGTGCACTCACGCATGATGACGAGATCCATCTTTCCGGGGAGTTTCGACAGCCCCTCCCGCGACCGAGCCGGCCTGATATTGGCATAGAGGTCGAGCTTTACGCGAAACGCCGCAGAAACGTTGACCCCTCCCTGATCACGAGGTGGGTAATCGAGGTGCCCTATCGGCCCGAGAATGATGCCATCCGATTGCTTCGCCTGCTCCAGGACCACCTCGGGCAGGGTCGTCCCGGTCTTTTCAAGAGCCGCGAATCCAATGTCGGCGAAGTTGAAGTTGAGGCCGAGCGAGAAGCGTGCGTTCACCACGTCCAGAACGGCCATGGTCGCTCTGGTAATCTCCTCGCCGATTCCATCGCCGGGCAAAACGAGAATATTCATCCCTCACCCTCCTTCAATAAGGTATCTTAAGAAAGGGGGCAGCCATAGAGCAGCCCATCATCCATTCGAACCGTGTTGCCTACATTAGCGCATTGGGCAGGAAAAGGACCAGTTGCGGAAACAGGATGAGGAGCACGACGACCCCCAGGGTGATCAGTACGTACGGCACCGAAAGCTTCACAAGCCCTTCGAAATTAACACCCGTGACGCGGACGAGGGCGTAGAGAACCATCCCCACCGGAGGCGTGAGCAACCCCAGCGTCAAGGCCAGCGTCATGACGACTCCGAAGTGGACCGGATCGATCCCGAACTGCTCCGCCGTCGGCAAGAGGATTGGGGTTAGAATGAGGATCGCCGGCGTCTGAGCCATGAAAAAACCCACTATCAACCAGAAGATGGTGAAAAGCAAAAGCAAGACCGTGGGGTTG
>WVXP01000246.1:0-350 GCA_011773445.1 Pseudomonadota bacterium
CTGGACCTGATTCCCCGGATCAAGGAGATCTGGATAACGAAACGGGACGAGGCGGTAAAGTCGGCCAATCAAATCACCGCTGCGCTCGGGCAAATGTCGAAATACCCACCGGGCGAAGAACTGGGAGAACCGATCCTGAAGAGTGCATATGAACAGCTGGCCCAGCGCTTTGACGAACAATACGGTGGTTTCGGCAGTGCCCCCAAGTTTCCCACCCCCCACAACCTCCTCTTCCTGCTGCGCTACTGGAAGCGCACCGGTGACGAGAAAAGCCTCCGGATGGTGGAAAAGACCCTCCAAGCCATGCGAAATGGGGGTATTTATGACCACGTCGGATTTGGGTTTCACCG
>WVXP01000246.1:478-821 GCA_011773445.1 Pseudomonadota bacterium
AGCGAGGGAGAAGAAGGGAAGTTTTATCTGTGGACGGAGCAAGAGATCCGGCGGGCACTCCCGACTGAGGAGGCCGATTTAATCATAGCGGTCTTCGGTATTGAGAAGGAGGGTAATTTTCACGAAGAGGCGACGGGGAAGCAAATGGGAAGAAATATCCTCCATTTGAAGAGAGAAATTCATGAGACGGCATCAGAGCTGAAAAAGCCCGAAGCGCAGCTGAAAAAACGTTTGGAGGATGCCCGAGGGAAGCTCTTCGCCGCCCGGGAAAAACGGATCCATCCCCATAAAGACGACAAGATTCTGACCGACTGGAATGGCCTCATGATCGCCGCCCTTGCCA
>WVXP01000246.1:847-8250 GCA_011773445.1 Pseudomonadota bacterium
GGGGGCAAGAATCCTCGATGAACCCCGATATGCGGAAGCAGCAAAACAGGCCCTGGATTTTATCGTCAAGAACATGCGCAACCCCGATATGCGACTCTTGCATCGTTACCGGAATGGTGAGGCGGCCCTACCAGCCTATGTGGACGATTATGCCTTTCTGATCTGGGGAATGATAGAGCTCTACGAAACCACCTTTGAAGTGGGTTATCTCCAAACCGCGCTCAACCTCAATAATGATTTGTTGGAACACTTCTGGGATGACCAAACGGGAGGGTTTTATTTCACCGCAGAGGATGCTGAGAAGCTCCTCGTAAGGCAGAAGGATATCTACGATGGCGCAATTCCATCGGGGAATTCCGTTGCGGCATTGAACCTGCTTCGCCTGGGAAGGATTACGGCAAATACGGATCTGGAGGAGAAAGCGCTAAAGATCGGGCGTGCTTTTTCCGAGGCTGTCAAGCAATCCCCCTCAGCCTATACCCAATTGATGCTCGCGGTGGACTTTGAAATAGGCCCCTCTTACGAGGTAGTCATCGCCGGCACCACCGGGGCGGAGGACACAAAAGCCATGCTCCGGGCCCTCCGGACACACTTTGCGCCCAACAAGATTGTACTTTTTCGCCCAACTGAAAAAGAGTCGCCGGATATCATACGACTTGCTGAATATACCAAATACCAGTCGAGCATCGATGGGAAAGCCACTGCCTATGTCTGTCTNNATGTCTGTCTCAATTATCAATGCAAGCTTCCAACCACTGATACAGGGAAAATGCTTGAATTGCTCGATGTGAAGCAGCCGTAAAAAGATGTAGCATTTGGGGATAGAATGTTGTAATAAAAAGGAAATTTTGAATGAATCGCTCGTTAACGATTTCGGGGGTTTTTCATGGGAAATGGACAGGACGCGTTGGATCAACTCTGTATCAATACCATCCGCATGCTGGCCGTGGACGCAGTGCAAAGGGCCAATTCCGGTCACCCCGGCATGCCCATGGGCGCGGCTCCAATGGCCTATGTCCTTTGGACTCGCTTCTTGAGGATGAATCCCGCAAATCCAAGATGGCCGGATAGGGACCGGTTTGTCTTATCTGCCGGCCATGGATCCATGCTGCTCTACAGCTTGCTGCATCTCACGGGATACGACTTACCACTAGAGGAATTGAAGAGCTTCCGCCAGTGGGGCAGTAAGACCCCCGGCCATCCGGAATCACATCACGCACCGGGGGTTGAAACCACCACCGGTCCTTTGGGACAGGGCTTTGCCAATGGGGTGGGTATGGCCGTTGCCGAACGGTTTCTGGCAGCCCATTTCAACCGTCCCGGCCATAGCATTGTGGACCACCATACGTACGGTATCGTCAGCGATGGCGATCTCATGGAGGGCATCTCCCATGAGGCCGCTTCCCTGGCCGGGCACTTGAAGCTTGGTAAGCTGATCTACCTATACGACGACAACCGAATTTCCATCGAGGGGAGCACCGATCTCGCCTTTACTGAGGATCGGGCAGCACGTTTTGTGGCCTACGGATGGCACGTGCAGAAGCTAGATGACGGGAACGACTTGGAGGCAATATCAGGGGCGATTCGGAGGGCGCGAGAAGAGGCCGGGCGTCCCTCATTGATTGTTACCCGAACACACATCGGCTACGGCAGCCCGAATAAGCAGGACACGGCAGCGGCACACGGCGAGCCCTTGGGTACCGATGAAGTCAGGTTGACCAAGGAGAACCTCGGCTGGCCCCTTGAGCCGACATTTATGATCCCCAAGGAAGCATTGGCCCGCTTCCGTCAGGCCCTTCAAGAGGGCAAAAAACGGGAGGATGAGTGGAACGTCCGTTTCCAGTCATATGAAAAGGCATTCCCTGAATTGGCTGATGAGTGGAAGCGAGCGATGAATGGTGAATTGCCGCCAGGTTGGAACAAGGATATGCCCACCTTCCCTACCGACGCCAAGGGGATGGCGACCCGGGGGGCATCCGGCACGGTGATCAACGCCATTGCACCGAGCTTACCCACCCTCATCGGCGGCTCTGCTGATCTGGCCCCTTCTACTAAAACCCTCATCAAAGACGCAGAGGACTTTAAGGCCGATCAGTACGGTCAGCGAAATATGCATTTCGGCGTCCGGGAACACGCCATGGGGGGAATTATCAACGGGATGGCTCTCCACGGCGGCCTGATTCCATATGGTGCCACCTTCTTGATTTTTTCCGATTACATGCGGCCGGCCATTCGCCTGGCAGCCATGATGGGCCTGAAGGTCATTTACGTCTTCACCCATGATAGTATCGCTTTGGGCGAGGACGGACCAACGCATCAGCCCATCGAGCACCTAGCCTCCCTCAGGGCAATCCCCGGCCTGACGGTAATCCGGCCAGCCGACGCCAATGAGACAGCGGAAGCCTGGCGTTTTGCCCTCGAAGGGAAAAGCGGTCCTGTAGCTCTCGCCTTAACTCGACAAAATCTTCCCACCCTGGATCGCGGCACGTATGCCCCTGCGGATGGCCTCTCTCGCGGGGCTTACATCCTCAGCGATACCGAGGGTAAGAGACCGGATGTCATTGTGATCGCCAGCGGTTCCGAAGTACACATAGCCCTGGAGGCAGCGGAAAAGCTCCGACAAAAGGGAACTGCCGTACGCGTGGTGAGTATGCCGAGTTGGGAATTGTTTGATAAACAGCCGGATGACTATCGTAAAAAAGTGCTCCCGCCTGAAATAACGGCGCGGGTTGCCATAGAAGCGGGGGTCCCCCAGGGGTGGCACCGCTACATAGGCGACATGGGCGAGCTCATCGGGTTGAATCGCTTCGGGGCCTCTGCCCCCTATAAGACTCTATTTGAAAAATTCGGATTTACGGCCGATCATGTGGCGAAAAAGGCCTTGGGGCTNNGACTCTATGTGCAGGAATTTCTTGATATACGCATTGATCCTACTGGGTATTTCTGCCGTCTCAGAAGTCCATTCTGAGGAAGGAAAATTTCTCTTTCGAGAGGATTTCAACGACCTCGATAGTTGGAAACCCCTCTATTTTCCCAAAATAGAAAATCACACCTCCTATATGATCGAATCCAATGGTTCGGAGAGCTATTTGAAAGCGGAGAGCAATGCATCGGCATCGGCAGTTCTCTCTAAAAAGGAATTCAATATCTACCGGTATTCAAGGATGAGATGGCGATGGAAAGTTGAAAATGTCTATAGAAACGGCAATGCTAAAACGAAATCCGGGGACGACTATCCGCTCCGTATCTATATCGTATTTAAGTATGATCCTGATAAAGCGGAATTCTTGGAGAAGCTCAAGTACAATGCGGCAAAATTGATCTATGGGGAATATCCTCCCCACAGCAGCCTGAATTATATCTGGGCTAACATGGAACACGGGGAAACCATAATTACCAATGCCTATACCGAAAAGGCAAAAATGGTTCTCCTCCAAAAAGGCGATGCCAACGTTGGAAAATGGCTCATTCATGAGGTGAATGTCCTGGAGGATTATGAGGACGCTTTCGGCGAAAAACCTCCTCGGATCGCGAGCATAGCCATTATGAATGACTCGGACAATACGGGCGAAAAATCCATTTCTTATCTCGACTACATCGAGGTCTATCGGTAATGAGAAACATGATGAACGAAGGGAGGGAGGGAATAACAGGCCGGAAATACAAAATGCCACCGTGTAGCTTCAAAATAAGTTACGTTGTCGTTGATTCTGATTTCCACATTTCGTTATGCCTAATCAGACAGCCACTCCCAACCGTACAGTCCTTTAAGTCGAAAAATACTGATTTTACCCTATTTCATTACACAAAACACGAAAATATATTTATTGGGGTAGAGTAGCACTTTGATGAATACCTATTGGGCTGATGATTTGATGTTAGGAGTTATGATAAGAGACCATAATTCTCAAACATTGACGTCATTGTAAAAAGTTGAAACCAGGCGGCAAAGAAAAAAGACCCAGATGCAAGGCGCGCAAATCCTGAGGAATGAGGCGTACAGAGAAGTACGCTGCAGTGATTCACCCTGTTAAATATTTTCTTTGTTTGATGTTACTGTTTTCAAGCAGCTTCTCTATCCCATATCTCTTGATATGGCTGCCTTCAATTTAACAGGGCAGGGGATGAAGCGTAACGCAGCCCTTCGGCTTTGCTCAGGACCGTGAGCTTGTCGAACGGCTTGTCGAACGGCCTGTCGAATGGCAGATGGACTTTTTACGAAGCCGTCAACAGTAATCGAAAAAGGAGCAATAGAACGATGGAAGCTGTTCGACACCCCACGAAAAATCCTAAAGGAGCCCTCATGAAGGCCGCCATTCTTGTGGTTTTCATTGTCGTGGCCATATACGTGATCCGTTTTACCCCGGTGAGAGGTTTTCTTACCCCCGAAGCTCTCAGTCGGTTTTTGGAAGCAGCGGGTATCTGGGCTCCCCTGCTGTATATGCTCGTTTACGCCGTGGGAATATGCCTGTTCGTACCCGGCACCCTGCTGACTGCCTTGGGCGCAGCCATTTTCGGGGCCTATTGGGGATTTCTCTATGTGTGGGTAGGGGCCATGGTCGGCGCCAGTGCCGCTTTTTGGATCGGACGAACCCTTGGAAGGGAGTTCGCCGCCTCCTTGATTGGGGATCGGCTAAAAAAATACGACGACGCCATCGAGCGCAACGGGTTTGCCACAACCCTTTATCTGCGACTCGTTTACTTCCCCTTCACCCCTATGAATTTCGGTATGGGGTTAACAAAAGTGCGTTTCTGGGATTACGTCTCCGGCACGGGACTGGGCATCATCGTGGGCACCTTCATTTTCACCTTCTTCGTGGGTACCCTCAAAGAGGTTTGGGGAAGCGGTAACTGGGGAGAGCTTCTCTCCTTCAAGGTCTTCTTCTCCGTGGGCCTCTTTGTCTTCTCCCTCTTCATCCCAAAAATCATCAAAAAGATCAGGGGGGAAGGTTAATCATGGACAATTCATTTCGTGATGATTTACCCGGTAGGAAACGCGATCTTTTGCATGATCAGGCCGCTTTGGTCACGGGTGCGAGTTCCGGGATCGGAGAAGCCATTGCCAAAGCCTTAGCAGGTGCAGGCGCGCGTGTAGTGGTGAATTTTTCGTCCAACGAAGAGGCTGCAAATGGTGTTGTGCAAGATATACGGAATGGTGGGGGTGAGGCGATTGCGCTGAGAGCCAACGTCAGCAAAGAAGATCAGGTACTGGCAATGTTCGAAGCCATGTTCAAGGAATACGGGACCATCGATATCCTAGTCAATAATGCAGGTGTGCAGAAGGATGCGAAGTTCACGGATATGACGCTGACTCAATGGCAGCTCGTCTTGGATATCAATCTAACGGGCCAGTTTTTATGTGCCCGGGAAGCTGCCAAGGAATTTATTCGCCGCGGCCTTGTTCCGGAAAGATCCCTTGCCGCCGGGAAAATCATCTGTATAAGTTCGGTGCATGAAACGATTCCCTGGGCAGGCCATATCAACTATGCCGCCTCAAAGGGGGGCATCATGATGATGATGAAGACCATGGCACAGGAGCTTGCCCCCTATAAAATTCGCGTGAACAGCATTGCACCGGGCGCCATCAAGACACGCATCAATCGGGGTGCCTGGGAGACTCCTGAGGCCGAGGCCAAATTATTAGAACTCATTCCCTACAAGCGGGTTGGAGAAACGAGGGATATTGGCGCTGTTGCCGTCTGGTTGGCCTCTGATGAATCGGATTATGTGAATGGAACCACGATATTCGTCGACGGCGGTATGTTATTGTATCCTGCATTTGCTCGCGGAGGCTAAAGGAAGGTTGATATTGACAAATGTCAAAGCTCAAAGTTCAAATAAATGCCAAATGTCTCTAGACAAACGGGAGGTCTCTGAAAAACTCGCTCTTCGCCGCTCAAAATATTTTTTCGACCATTCTAGAGTTCGCTTCACTAAGAATGGTTACCGAAAAAATCTTTCATTCGCGCTTAGGGCTCGTTTTCCAACTTTTTCAGAGATTTCAATGGGGAGTTTTGACATTTGAACTTTGACATTTGAAATTGATATCGGTGCTGGGTTTTGTCATTTGAAATTTTCTCTTTGGCATTTGAAATTACTCCCTTTTGCAGGAGCCCCTTATGAAAAATATTTTGACCGCTGACATCGGCGCAACAAATAGCCGATTCGCCCATTTTGAGGTGGACCAAAAGGGGAAACTCTCCCTTGTGGGAACGCAATGGCTGAAAACCCAGGAATCCGGGTCTTTTGGCAACTTACTCGAACAGTTACAGTCGAGAGATTTTCCCCTCGGAACTGAGGGGGCTGATATCGGGGTCATTGCCGTCGCCTGCCCGGTCGAACGCGGTGTGTACTGCTCGCCTCCCTATATCTCCTGGGATATCGATCTTTCGACCGCACAGAAGAAGCTCGGCCTTAACCGGTCTTTCCTGATTAACGACTTTGTTGCCCAGGCCTTTGCCTGCCGCTCCCCCATTGCAGAAGCAGCAGAACAGATACTGCCGGGGCAAAGAGTATTTAACGCAACCGTGGCTGTGATCGGAGCTGGTAGCAACCTGGGAAAAGCTGCCCTTGTGCCCGATGGATCAGGCGGATTTGTGGCGGTCCCCTCTGAGGGAGGCCACGTCAATTTCCCCTTTGTCTCGGACCGGGAATTCGAATTTCAAGAGTTCCTCTTGCGAGAACTCGGGGAAGAATATGTAACAGCCAACACCGTGGTTTCGGGAAGGGGTTTGAGCTCCATCCATCGCTTTTTGACGGGGGAAACATTGAAGCCCCAGGAAGTTACGGCGAAATTCACTCCGAATTCTGAGAGCCTCGTGTGGGCCGCTCGATTCTATGGCAGGGCGTGCCGCAATTATGCTTTGGAAACTCTTGCACTTGGCGGCCTGTATATCTCTGGTGGAGTGGCCCCCAAAGTTCCGAGCCTGGTTACCCACGAGGCTTTTGCGACTGAGTTTCGCAGCTCGAGGACTCTGTCCGCGGTGCTTGAAAAAATACCGGTGTATCTCAATAAGAACGAGGAAAGTGGGCTTTGGGGAGCCGCGTTCTTAGGCCTTCAAGAGCTCAAAAAAGCATGAGGTTTCGGGATAAGGCCACATAAGATGACAAATTCCAAAAATGCGAAATGACAAATGACAAACCTCAAAGTTCAAAAAAAGCGCAAATGACAAACAAAAAAAGAATTTTTGACATTTGGATTTGGTCATTTGAGATTTTCTCTTTGGCATTTGTACTTTGACATTTGAAATTGATATTTGTGTTGGATTTTCACATTTGAACTTACCGTTTCGTGACTTAACTCCTTGAACAAGGGGATTACTAAGGAGGGTAACATGGCGAAATATGATTTTGACATGGGTATCTTGGGCGGGGGGTCGGGAGGCTTAACCGTTGCATCCGGG
>WVXP01000020.1 GCA_011773445.1 Pseudomonadota bacterium
CTGATGAATGACACATCCACCTCTTACTCTGGACCCATGGCTAGTCGCTGATTGCCTATCTCCTATGAACTCAGGCCGATAGTGACCTCAAGCCTGTCCTCCCTGAACTCCTCGGGAAAGGGAGGCAGCGGAGTGGACCTCTTGACGGCCCTCACTGCATATTCGTCGAACAAGGCGTTGCCTGACGGCTTTTCAATGACGATCTTCATGATTGTCCCATCTCGTTGGATTCGAAGGCCAACGTCTGTCGTAAGTATCCCAAGGTCTTCCATCTGGTTTTTCAGGAGGCTCCAGTTTGCCTGTATCCGGGCGGCAATTGCATCGAAATAGGCGTTTCTTTTGGCCTCGATGATCCGTGAAGTCTTCAGACGATCCTCTTCGATCCTCTCCTGAGACGCCACCTTTTTCCTGATGTCATCGATCGCTCTCTGCACGTCTTTGAGGGAGCGTTCTGGTTCCGGTTCCTTCTTTTTCTTGACGACCTCTCTTTTCTTCTTCTTTGGAGGGGCCGCCTTCTTTTCGATTTTCGTCGGTTTTTGGACGGGTGCTTTCTTTTTCGCAGGCTGAACCGTGGGCTTTTTGGGCTTGGGTTCCGGCTGAATCACAAGGGATACCTGGTAAACAGGCGTATAGTGCTTTCTGGCGGAGAAAGCAGGGAGAGCTATCAGAGCGATGACAATTGCCAGGTGAATCAGGAGTGAAAGGCCAAGTGCTTTTTGCAAAACCTTCATAGAACCGTTTTCTTAAACGTCTCGTCTGCTTTTGGCTAAAAATCCGTCTCCTTTTGAGAACCCCTCCTGATTGAATCAATGTACCGGTTGAGAGATGTCCCGTCAACCCCGAGATGGGAAGTGCAATCCAAAAATCGTCGGCCCACAGCCGATAGGCATCTATAATCGTAGATCCCGCTCCATCAGAGATCCCCGTTCAGCTTCTTTCTGGCGAAAATAATTCAAAACACGCTTCTTATGTCGGATGAATAACCGAGAACCAGAAAATGCCACTTTTACTACCCAAATATCTATCCCACTGTCAACGGGTTCTTGGCGTTTGGTAGCTCATTCTCAAGGAATAGTCAGGTCACCGAAATGGGGAATGAAAGCCAATTGCCCAAAGATCAGCGAAAATCAAGGGAAGGCTTGGGCAATTCAACGTCCTTGTGCGTTGACATGGGAATCAAAAGATGATTTATACTCTCTGAAATCGAGAAGCCGACCAATACGGGTCGATGGAGAGAAGAGTCGCGAATATGTAAGCGGTTGAAAGTGAGGAGACAGAGAAGGTGGCTAGACTGGCTCGATGACAGGGATAGAGAGAGTGATCACAAGAACGAACAGAAAAGCCGGAAAGAAGACAGGGATCATCGTCGCGGATGTGCAGGGGGATTTTACGACCTGGAGGGAAGGGTCTTTGGCCGTCCCGGGAACGGACAAGGGTTTTGTCGCACAGGTTGAGCAGGCAACGAAGAGGTTCACGAGAGAGGGATATCCGATCTTTGGCACCCAGGACTGGCACCCTCCAGACCACGTCTCCTTCTTTACAAACCATGCGGGGAAAAAGGCTTTTGAGGCGATCCAGATTGAAGGGAGAACCCAGGTTCTCTGGCCTCCTCATTGTGTGCAGGGAACAGAGAAGGCGGGAGTTCTTGTGGACAATACCCTCTTTTTAGCAATCGTGAAAAAGGGGAAGGACCCGAGATACGACAGCTATTCTGGATTTCAGGATGATGGAGGCAACAAAACAGAAATGGACCCGATCCTGAAGAGAAATGGCATCGAGAAGGTCGTTGTCTATGGAATTGCAACGGATTACTGCGTAAGGGCAACGGCTCTGGATGCAGCTGCAGCAGGATACAAGGTGGCCGTTATTGAGGAACTGTCCAAGGGGGTGGCACCAGACACAACGGCCGCCGCCCTAGAGGAGATGGAGACAAAGGGGGTAAAGATCTTCAAGAGTTTAGACCTTGAAAAAATAAAGAGTTTCTGAAGTTTGAGAAAGGCAGACCCTTCAGAAAGGATGATGGCCACCAAATGGATTCGTTACCCGTCTACAGGCCCACGCATGTGGATTGATTGTCGCGGTGCGTCCGGGATTAGCGATCCGGAGTCCACAGGATGGTCTGGAGGGCGGACTTAGACTAATCTCATAACGTAGGTACCAACATACTGTCCATAAAACTCTGCTGTGCCCCTGACAGGAGGGTTTTTTCATCCCTCAGGGTTGACAGAGGGGCTGTCTCAAGCTCATCATTAAGCTTTACGCCAGGGGTGAGCGGAACCGAGCGGTCCTGGTATCCGGCGATTCTAGGGCATTTTCGTAGAGGGGGGATATTGAGAGAATCTGATAAGAGAAGGAAAACCCCCATTACTCTCCGAGTCAATGGCATCGAGAGGAGTGTCAAGGTTCGGTCCAACCGGACGCTCATTCAGGTGATCCGATACGACCTAAAGTTGACCGGGACCAAACAGGGATGCGGTATCGGCGAATGTGGGGCATGCACGGTCCTGATGGATGGTGAGCCCGTCAATTCCTGTCTCGTCATGGCTCCCAAAGCCCAAAAAAAAGATATTTTGACCATAGAGGGCCTGGGAGGGCGAGAGAAGTTGCACCCTTTACAAAAAGCCTTTATCGACCATGGAGCTGTTCAGTGTGGGTTTTGTACCCCGGGTATGTTAATGGCAACGAAGGCTCTCCTTGATCGTACGCCGAATCCTGCGAGAGAGGAAATTAAGGAAGCTCTGACCGGAAACCTCTGCCGATGTACAGGGTACCTCCAGATCATCGAAGCAATCGAGGCGGCTGTGCGGGAGTCAATCCGATATGGTTCCTGAGTTCGAATACATCGTACCCTCGGGCCTTTCGGAAGCTTGTGACTTTCTTAAGAACCATGGCTCAGACACAAAGATCATTGCAGGGGGGACCGACCTTGTTCTGAGTCTGCGTCGAGGAGAAGTGAAGCCTCAATTCTTACTGGATATTTCGGCTCTTGAAGAGCTTCGGCAAATAGAGGATGTTGGGGATCAAATACGGGTCGGCGCCGCCTGTACCCATACCCAAATTACGGAATCAGAAACTCTCAAGAAATACGGAGGAATTTTATCAGAGGCCTCCGGTTGGGTGGCTTCTCGCCAAATCCGGAATCTCGGAACCATCGGGGGAAACGTCGTCAATGGCTCCCCAGCGGCAGATACTCTGCCTGCCCTTATGGTATTGAACGCCCGTTTGAAGATCGTTTCC
>WVXP01000042.1:0-18360 GCA_011773445.1 Pseudomonadota bacterium
GGGATGGCAGCACAACTGATGGCTACAAAAGGCCTGTTTTCTCGAACGCTTCTTTCATGAATCGCATGAGCGACAAGTTCTTTTCCCGTACCGCTTTCTCCGAGAATGAGGACCGAAAGGTCAGTTGGGGCCACCTTCCGGATCAAAGAGAAAACCTCTTTCATGGCCTGACAGTTACCCAAAAACTCCTCGGTCTCCTCGATGCCTGTCAACCCTCTCTTACCAAAAAACCTCTCTTCGGCGTAACCGGAAATCTTCCTTAAATCATTGATACTGAGCGTACTCAGACTATCGGTTAACTGCCTGAAAAGCGATTCCCGTTCGAAGTAGAGGAAATAGTCTCTGTTCTCGAAATCCAGTTTCCAGCCGCAAGATCCACACTCTCCAGAAGAGAAATTATTGGAATGGTTACAATAGGGACAGTCATTCCCCCCGAGTAGGAATTCACGTATATAGGTCCAAATCTTCAGGAGATCTCCTCGAGTGATTCCTGAAAAGCGAAGCCCGAATCCACCCCTTTCTCTCCTTACAATAGAACCGTTGACCGTTAACTCTCCGATTTTCTCAAGTGAGGCCCTCACGGTGCAAATCGAGCCTAGGGCAGTTTGAGTGGGGGACAACCTGCAGGCGGGCTCACAATAGAAACCGCCCAAACCGATGTTTTTCAAAACAACGGGGCGCTCCTCCCCCTCTGTATCAATAATCCAACCCGTTACTTCCCCGTTAATACGTGGAGAAAAACGTGCCATAGGATCTTNNCATCACTGCTTTCCGTTCCACCTTCATGACCGGTTTAACGCCCATCGAAGACCAGGCTTTGAAATGAACATTTTTTCCCATTTTGGGAAAAAGATTTCTCATAATCTATTGAAAATCTTAGACTTTTTGTCATACTACCTAGTTTCCATGAAGAATGTCAAGACCAAACACGGGCCGGGTTTCCTCATTCTGCGACACCTGTTGTGCCCTAAGGATATCCGCCAAAGTGCGGGGGGAGTCGTTCGCCTGTATCTTGGGATCTAATCGGAAAAAGGGGGGCTTTTCTTATTCCTAGAGTCCGATTGTGGGAACTCGTATCGGACTCAAGCTGCTGTGGTCGAGGTATACATCGGGTTTCTGTGCGCTTTCCCTTGCCAGATTTTTCTCCTTTGAAGAGCCTCGCGGATGGCCCGAAGGTTCGTCTGTTTTTCACGAGCCCAGAGGGGTGCCACGAGTTCCCCGGGATGAGGATCCCCCGTGAGCCGGTGAATGACTATATGGGGTGGCAGAAGGGAGAGAAAGTCGCAGACAACGTCCACATAGGCCTCTCGGCTGAGACAGCGGTAGGCTCCTTCTTCATAGAGACGGTGAAGGGGAGTATTTCGAATCACATAGAGAAGATGGATTTTGATCGCCTGAATATCTATTTCTCCCAAGGCCCTGGCCGTTTCGAGCATGTCATCCTTGGATTCGCCCGGCAGTCCGAGAATGACGTGAACACCGACCTCGATGCCTCTCGAACGGGTATGGGCTACCGCGTCCACGAAAGTCTCATATGAATGACCCCTGTTGATCAGCTTCAGCGAACGATTGTGAATCGACTGAAGACCATATTCAAGGGAGACATAAGCCTCTCGATGCAGTTCAGCCAAAAGGTCTAAAACAGGTTCGGCCACGCAGTCCGGTCGTGTGCCGATCGTCAGGCCCACAATATCGGAAACAGCTAGAGCCTCCTCATAAAACAGTCGTAGACGGTCCACCGGTGCATACGTATTCGAGAAGGATTGAAAGTACGCGATGAATTTGTGAGCCTTGTAGCGTTTCCGAAGGTATGCCTTTCCCGACTCGAGTTGTGAGGTAATCGACTGATATCGAGAAGCACCTGTTCCAGATCCAAGTTTATTACAGTAAATACAGCCACCAAAACCGACCCGCCCATCGCGATTGGGGCAAGTCAATCCCGCATCGAGGCTGATTTTTTGAACCCTGCACCCAAATCGCTCACGCAGGGCCGTGTTGAGGTCACGGTAGAGTGGACGGGACATACCCATATTATATATAATTAGACACTTTGAGGCTATGGACGAGAAGCCAAGGTGGTTGAACCGTTTATTCACCGCGGAGACGCAGAGGGCGCAGAGAGTTTTTGTTCTTGGCCCATCAGGAGACGACGATGGGTAAACCCAACCGGATCTTACGGGAAAAACCAATGGTCATTGCGTTCCGCCGATTGCGGAACTGATGCTTTTCCTTTGCCGCCGTCTCGCGGCCAAGGAAAAACTCTATCTCAGCGTTCTCTCTGTCTCTGCGGTGACCACATGCTCTGGCTAGCCGGGAAGATTTTAGCTACTTTTCTGAGCATGCACCAAACGATACGAACGCAATGACGAATTATTCCAATGCTTATGATGTCATCGTTGTTGGAGCCGGTCATGCGGGTTGCGAAGCCGCATTGGCCGCCGCGCGGATGGGCTGCAAGACGCTGATTCTCTCCATCTATCTCGACACTGTGGCACACATGCCTTGTTCTCCGTCCATTGGAGGATTGGGAAAGGGGCATCTCGTCAAGGAGGTGGATGTTCTGGGGGGCGAAATGGCCAAGATCGCCGATCTCACGGCCATACAATCCCGCACCTTAAATATGAAAAAGGGGCCGGCAGTTCAGGGAACAAGAACGCAGAACGATAAGGCTCGTTACCGGGGCCTCATGAAAAGTGTTCTCGAGAGGCAGCCGAGTCTTGAGATGAAGCAGTCTCTGGTTGAAGAGATCCTTGTTGACAACGGTTGCGTGGTTGGTATCAGGGACCACATCGGGGCGGAGTTCATAGCAAAAACGGTTGTTATCACAGCAGGAACCTTCCTCCATGGGCTGGTTCATATCGGGACAAATCAGATCCCTTCAGGACGAGCCGGCGAATTCCCTGCCGATGGTCTGGCAGAGAACTTGAAATCCTTGGGATTTCAAATAGGACGGATGAAAACCGGCACCCCTGCCAGAGTCCTTCGTGGCACCATCGATTTTAGCCAATTCTCAGAACAAAAGGGCGATGAAAATCCTCGTCCCTTTTCCCTATATACACATACAATTCCCCTCCCCCAAATCTCATGCTACGTCGGTCACACCCATCCGAGGACCCATGAGATCGTCCGACGCAACATCCACCAATCGCCACTCTATAGCGGTGCCATCAAAGGCGTATCGGCTCGTTACTGCCCGTCCCTGGAGGATAAGGTCGTCAAATTTCCCGATAAGGATCGTCATCAGATCATTCTCGAGCCGGAAGGCTTGGACACCGAGGAGATCTACGTCAGTGGTACAGGTAACTCCCTTCCCTATGAGATTCAGATCCAGCTGATTCGTTCGATACCCGGTCTCGAGAAAGCCGAGATCATGAGGCCGGCCTACGCCATTGAGTATGATTACATTCAACCCACACAACTTCACCCAACCCTGGAAACCAAGTTGGTGCAGGGTTTATTTCTCGCTGGCCAGGTCAATGGCACCTCCGGATACGAGGAGGCCGCTGCTCAGGGCCTGTGGGCCGGAATTAATGCGGCGCTCAGGGTCCAGAAGAGGCGTGCTCTCACCCTCGACAGATCTGAGGCGTATATCGGCGTAATGATCGACGACCTTGTCACCCGCGGTACCCGGGAACCCTATCGGATATTCACATCCCGCGCTGAATACCGACTTCTCCTGAGGGAGGATAATGCCGATCTCCGTCTTCTCGAAAAGGGTTATAGACTGGGTCTTCACCAGAAGGATACTTGGAATGCCCTGAAAGAGAAGAGACGACTCATTGCTGACGAACTGAAGCGACTCGAGAGAACTCGCGTTAGGCCTTCTCGCAGACTGACAGGGTTTCTTGAGCAGCATGGTTCAGCTTCCATCGAGAGGTCGACCCCCCTGAGCCATCTTTTGAAAAGGCCTGAACTGAGTTACCCGGACATTGAAGCCATCGAGGAGAGACCTTCACAGCTTCCGCCCGATGTTAAGCGCCAGGTTGAAATTCAGTGCAAGTATGATGGTTACCTGAAACGGCAGGAGGCAGAGGTTAAGAAGTTTAGACACCTGGAGGGTATTCAAATTCCCGAAGGATTCGATTACGTGCAGGTTCCCGGTCTCTCCAATGAAGTGCGCCAGAAACTCAACGAGATTCAGCCTCATTCTCTGGGACAGGCTTCCCGAATCTCCGGTATCACCCCCGCCGCAATATCGATTCTCATGGTGTTTCTCAGACGCTTCAAAGAAATCGGCCAAGAAAGAAGATCTTCCTGAAGACTCGACCTATTCGAAATGCTCCGGGGGTCAGTCCCGATCCTAAAGATGGCCATTTGAAATGCCAAAATCCAAATCCCAAATGAAATCTAAATGTCGAAGTATCAAAAGACACTATTCCCTTACTATTCATGGGAATTGCTAGCTGAACTAACCAGACTCTCAAAAACTCAGATCCTTCGTTGCTTCTGGTTTGTCGTTTGAAATTTGACATTCCCTTTGAACCTTGGGCTTTGTCATTTGTCATTGCTCTTCTTGCTGATTGCCTGTAAAACCCTGTTCTTGAAGATCTCTTTGACACACCGGAAGCCAAGCCAATGGGCGCCATTTAAAGGGTCTTCAGCAGACCACCGGGTACTGGTCCGAACAAATGTGGCTCTGCCGAGAAAACACCCCCCTTTCATCAGCGGCGCGTCATCGATCCAGGAACCCTCGCACATCTCCCAGACATTCCCCGACATATCAAAACAGCCATAAGGACTTACTCCCTGAGGCAAACGAGTAACCTCAGTTGTCCTCCCGATCCCGAGTTCCGCAGAATTGCAATGACCCGCAAAAAAATCATTCCCCCAGGGCCACCAGCGTCTGTCCGTGCCACGAGCTGCTTTCTCCCATTGTGCTTCGGATGGGAGTTCCTTCCCAGCCCATACTGCATAGGCTCTTGCGTCATCCCACCCCAACCCAACGACCGGTTGCTCGCGGTCGTTCCAACCTGGATGGTCCCAAAGCAGAGGCTCCCGATGACCTGTATCATCCCTAAATTTCGCGTACTGTGCGTTGGTAACGGGGTGTTTATCAATATAGTATGCATCCAGATAGACCTCTTTAGCCGGAATCTCCGTCGCGAAAACAGGATTCTCTTTTCCGTCCAAGGCAAATACCTGCATCAATTCATCCCTGTCAATCCCCATGGTGAACGTACCCTCGGGGATGAGAACCATCGGCGCACCATCAAAGGGAGATTCAATCTCAGACGGAAAAGGGGAATCTCCAATCTCCTCCAAGATGTTCCATTCTCTTTTCATGTTTTCGCCCGAAATGTGTTTCTGGGGGACACCGTTGGTACTGAAGGGCATCTATGGAAGATAAGCCATGATCAAGGGAGGAGCGTTCTTCTTCCGTTATACCTTTCAGTGTCATACTGGGTCTTTACATCTACCGTATTGAGTTGCCCAACGGCCTCTTCAAGTAGAACCGAGGTGATCCGCCCATTTCGATAACTCACCATCTTCCCAAATTCGCCCTTAACAATCAAATCAACAGCGGCAATGCCGAAGTACCGTCCCATTAAACGATCGTAGGCACAGGGTGCTCCACCCCTTTGAAGATGGCTCAGGGTGATGGACCGGGTCTCCAAACCCGTACCTCGTTCTATTTCCCTCGCCAGGAACTCCCCAATCCCCCCCAAGGTCACGTGGCCGAAGCTATCACGATTCTCTTCCCTCGTAATTTCTTTTCCCCCTTTTGGTTTCGCTCCCTCTGATGTCACGACGATATCGTAACGGGCCCCTCGAGACCGTCCTTCTAACAACAAATCATTGACTCTGTCTATCTCGAATTCACACTCAGGAATGAGAATGATGTATGCTCCGCTTGCCTCTCCCCCAATCAGGGCAAGCCACCCNNACCCAAGGGTATAGTCGGTCCCTGAAAGATCCTTATCGATCGTTTTCGGAATCCCAACGACTCTGACACCCTTCCTGGAAAGCTTGTGGGCCACCCCTAGAGTATCTTCTCCTCCTATAGCAACGAGGGCATCGATTTCCAGATGCTTCAGGTTAGCCACCACCTGATCGCTTCGATCATTCTCAGGATCAAAGGGATTGGTCCTCGAAGTACCGAGATTGGTTCCTCCGTAACGGTCCCAGGTCCGTACAGTCTCCTCGTCCAGCGGTACAACATACTTCCGAAGGCCCTCCTCCCATCGAATATCGATATCCGTAATTCCCCTCCAGCCCTCCCGAATTCCGACGACCTCGAATTCGATCTGTCGCTCTCTCTTGAGCCGAGAATCTAAAGCTGTCTTCACCACCCACTTGATTGCTGAATTCAAGCCGGGACAGTCTCCACCACCTGTCAACACACCTATTCTCATGGCCGCACCTTGTCTCCCTGGGATTCATTTATTATATACTTTTATGAATGACCGAAACCAGAAAGGACAGATCTGGAAGACGGGAAGGCGAGTAAGGGTGGATTCTTCATTCATCAGGTTTAAGGAGGTAAACAAAATGATACGAGTCAAGACCTTCAGCAGCGAATTGAAGATATTTCACACCATGAAGGAACTGGCAGAGCTGGATGACAAGGTCAATCAATTCATTGCAGATGAGGGTGTTAAGGATGTGATATCGGTTAGTGATTGCGCCACCACAGACGATTCTGGAATGACCATTGGACTTATCCGAACCCTCACCTATCGAGAGTAGTCAAAAAAAGAGGGCCTCTGCTCCATTCTGCTAGGTGAGGATCTTCACCTGTTCTTCTCCCCTGACTGTTTTGGATCCGAGAGATTCTGAGCAGTAGGCACAGAGGTACTCGTATATTTCGCCATCCACCAACACGAGCAGCATCCGCTTTCTCACCGGAACCGCGGATTTGCATTTTGGACAGTAAAGGGAAGTCGCCTCAAATTCTTGAAAAGTTCCGGGGGGTCCCCCTGAATGTCCTTTTTGCATGTTCTCCGACCTAACAGTAGCGTGTTCCGCAAGCTCCACCCGGTGGGCCAGGGTGCTCCAGTTTCCAGACCTCACTCTTCCGTGCCGACATTCGGGTCTCCGTTTTCAGTACCCTCTCGTCCTCCCTCGGTCTCCTCCATAGCCTCATCAACCATCTGATCGATCTCTTCACTTGAGAGGTCTTCTCCCATTTCGCGGCTCATTTTTTTCATCCACCGGGCAACACTGGCTGGGTCATTCTCATCCAATCCACCCCATCTTGAAGGATCTGCAAGGCTCTCCAATCGGCTTTCCTCGGACCGGAGAACCCTTACCCGGGAAATGAGTCGCGACATACGCCGGCTCTTGCAGTATTTGCACACGGGGTCGACGGACTCGTGGACTGAGGGAACGAGAAAATCGGAGATCTTTCCACAGGCCTGGCATCGAAATTCGTAAATGGGCATCGTCCACCATCCATACGAGGCCTGGGGGCCTCGAATTCGACAATCATTTATATTATCGTCTGGTTTCTGGATCAGTCAAGCAGTACCCCTTTTTTGCCACCATAGGGACACAGAACGCCTTGCGGGTGGAGGTTTGAGGACCGCTCTGCGCTGTGGCTTCGCTCGAGGATTGAGGCAGGGAGTCTTCGGTTTCCAGCCTCAAGTTCCTCACAGCGGGACGCTCCTCTAGCCTCATGCTAACAAACGGGTTGTGCTGTAAGTGATCTGCTGAGTTTCGAAGATGATTTGGAAGCGTCACAGGGATCCCCTTATGCTATCATCTCTGCTACATACTCGGCCAGCGCTGGAGCGGCGGTTAGCCCAGGAGACTCGATTCCGAGCAGGTGGATTCGACCCCTCCCCTGTTTTTCGATAATGAAATCCGTTTGCAATTCACCCCGGTAAAAGACTTTGGGTCGATTTCCTGAAAAGCCAGGATACATCCGCTGAGGGTCGAGGTCGGGAATCATGGCACGCGCACCCTGTTCGAGTTCCTCGCGTGGCGTCCTGATCTCATAATCCTCTTTCTCTGATCCTCGAAGAACCGAGGGTCCGATGAGTATTTCCTCGCCAAAGGTTGGGGTCAAATGAATCCCCAAGCCGAGGGTGGAACCTGGGACAGGGTAGACCAAACCCTCAACGACGCGTTCTGTTGTATTGTAGTAGTCGCCCTTATAGGGAACGATTTCATATCCCTCAAGTCCACACATCTCGGCAATGGTGTCGCTGTGCAACCCAGCGGCATTGATCAAAACATCGGCTTCAATCTCGCCTCGCGTCGTCCTCAGGAGGTTCTTGTCGCCGATGGTTAACACCTCGCATTCCTTCACAACAGTCACTCCCACTCTTTTGAGCAGTCTTTCCATCGCTCTCATGTAAGATGCCATGTCAACCAGACCCGATTCCGGGGAGTGTAGGGCTGCCATGCATCGGACCCTCGGTTCAATTTTTCGAGCCTCTGTCCCGTCGATGAGTTCTAGGTTTTCCACGCCATTCCTCTCACCCAAATCTCGGAGATCCTCAAGTTCTTCGACCTCTTTCTCGCTCAGCGCTAGGATAAGCTTCCCACATTTCCGATGAGGGATCTTATGGTCCCGCAGAATCTCATAAGTCAGATAACGACCCCTGAGGCACAACTTCGCCTTCAGAGATCCGTAGGCGTAGTATATCCCACCATGAATGACGCCACTGTTTCTCGTACTCGTGTGTTCTCCCAGGGCCTTTTCCTTTTCGACGAGAAAGACCTCCTCGCTTCGAGTAACCATCTCGCGTGCGACGAAACATCCGACAATACCCCCACCAATGACGACCACGACCATAGCCAAGCCCCTCGATTTCCTCGTACATGGCTAATGGCGTTCGGGACAAACACTGAAATCCCCACTCCCGATGTCCCTTGACACGATTGGGTGTTTATTATAACACGGTATCACAGCGTTCAAGGTTTTTTGGTTATCCTTCTTCTTTCATAAGGAGAGAGCAATGAGTCAACCATCTGAGAGTATCGGGGATCGGTATCAGCAGGAGACGAAATACTTCCGCAATCGCATGGGAGGGGGATTTCTTGATTGGTCCAAGCAGCCGGAGACCCACAAGCGGTGCGAGGGTCGGCAAGGTGAAATCAATCTCCCAGAACCTCAGGGCGAAGGAGGCGAACCCGTGTGGACGGTCATTCGGAGGAGGCGTTCCGCGAGAGAGTTCACCCGGGAACCCATCTCGCTGACTCAACTCTCCCAGCTTCTCTGGGCAATCCAAGGAATCACCCACACCGAGTTCGGTTATACTTTTAGGGCGTGTCCTTCCGCCGGGGCTCTTTATCCGATTGAAACCTATCTGGTCGTCAATCATGTGGAAGGGCTGATGCCTGGAGTATACCATTTCTACATACCGGAGCATCAGTTGGAAGTCTTGGCCCAAGGATCCTTCAGCAGAGAAATTTCTGAAGCAGCCCTTGGACAGGACATGGCGAGGAGAGCCTCAGTTGTGCTCGTATGGACAGCAGTGGTTCAGCGATCTAAGTGGAAATATAAAGAGCGGGGATATCGCTATATCTATCTCGACGCCGGCCATATCGGGCAAAACCTGTATTTGGCCGCCTCAGCCCTGGAACTGGGTTGCTGTACCATAGGTGCTCTCTTCGACGAGGAGGTCAACGGACTCATTGGTGTGGACGGTGAAGAGGAGACTGTGGTCTATATGGCCGCCGTGGGAAAGGTGGAGGGTTGAAAACTGGGCAAAGGTGTTGATAAATTCTAAATCATGGTTTATATTTCTGCCTCACTCACTCCGTGAGTGGCTAGGTGGCCCGGAATAGCCTACCGAAAGAACTTCACACAAGTCCATAACAGAATTCCGTACACCTTCAGTCCCAATTATCGAAGCGGACCGAGCTTAGCTGTACGACAAAGACCCGAACCAGAGATGGAAGAGAGGAGGTGAAAAACGGATGAAAGCCACAGTTGACCCTGATCTCTGCACAGCCTGTGAGCTCTGTACGGAAACATGTCCTGAAGTCTTCGAGATGGGGGAGGATATCGCCATTGTCAAAGTTGACCCCGTACCTCCTGAGGCCGAGGAAGCTGCAAGACAAGCGGCCGAGGATTGCCCTGCGGAGGCCATTATCATCGAAACGTAAGGGACCGATGCTAAACAGAACTTAGGCGACATACCTCGTACTTGAGAGTTTACCGTGGTCGGAGTAATCTCCGACCACGATCTTCTCTCTTCCATGTTAATTTGCCAATTCAGCCTAAGACTTCCCCGAATGCCTGCCCCGGATCGCACACACGACAATTCCATGAATCGACCAAGCCAGGCACCAGGCGGTCTCGTCGTTGGGGTCTTTTTTTCAAAAGACGGACAGGGTATCATCTATTGCACTCAATCTTGAGACGGTTCTAATGGACATTCACACCTCTCACAGCCACAAAAATAACGAGACGAGAACGATCAAGGGATATCAGAGGGAACTCTTGATCGCGACTGCCATCACTGCATCGGTCATGGTCGCCGAGTTCGTAGGCGGATTGTTGACAAACAGCCTCGCTCTTCTTAGCGATGCTGCGCACATGCTGACCGATGTCCTCGCCCTCCTGTTGAGCGTTTTGGCATTCAGATTTTCGACAAAGCCACCGACAAAGAAAACCACCTTCGGCTTCTATCGCTTGGAGATTTTCGCCGCCCAGATCAACGGAGGTGTTCTGGTTTTTTTGTCGCTTTTCATCTTCTATGAAGCTTACAAGCGATTGATTGAACCAGAGCCGATTGGGACCCTGCTAATGATGATCGTTGCTGGGGTCGGCCTTTTGGCCAATATCATCAGTGCCCTGGTTCTCCATAAATCGAGCAAGAAAAACCTCAACGTGAAAGCTTCCTTTCTCCACATCGTGGGTGACCTTCTCTCGTCGGTGGGCGTGATTATCGGGGGAGCTATCATTCACATCACAGGATGGTACATCATCGACCCGATCCTCAGTGTGATGATCGGTCTCATAATCCTCAGGGGCGCATACGGCGTGGTCATGGAGACTGCAAATGTTCTTCTCGAAGCTGTTCCGAAGCACGTCAACCTGGAGGGGCTGATACGAGAAATCGAGTCTGTTGAGGGGGTCGAATCTTTCCATGACGTTCACCTATGGACCATCACTTCAGGCATCCATGCCCTAAGCGGACATGTTCTCATTAGGGACCAGATGGTTAGCGAGAGTACGGAGGTACTTGAGAAAATCAGGGAGCATCTTCGGAAACACTACAACATCACTCATACGACTTTCCAATTCGAATGCGAATCATGCGAAACAGGTTTCGTGTGTCGATTGGAGAATGTGTAGAGCTGTCCACACTTTTCCCTCAGATTGCACTCAAACCAACGTACATCGCCTCAGATAAGGGAATTTCCAGTCTAGAGGGCCGGAACTTGAAAAGAGGATACATCCAGGTTTATACAGGACCCGGCAAGGGAAAGACCACGGCAGCTCTCGGCCTGGCTCTGAGAGCAGTGGGCCGCGGTCTTCGAGTTTGTATTATTCAGTTCATGAAATGCAACAAGCGAGCAGGGGAGGTACAGGCGGCAGGTCTCCTGGCACCCCGCCTCTCCATTTATCCCATGGGGCCAAGGGGCTTAATCCAGGGAAAACCCCGGCCCATCGATTACGAGATGGCTCGAAGTGCTCTCGATTTCTCGAGAAACGTCATCAAAGAGAAAGCGCATGATGTGGTCATTCTGGATGAGGTGAACATGGCGGTTCATTTCGGACTCATCACCGTGGAGGATCTTCTGGCCCTAATGGAAGACAGACCAAAGTCGGTCGAACTCGTTTTGACGGGACGAGATGCCCATCCAAAGATCATCGAAAAGGCTGACCTTGTAACAGAGATGTTGGCCGTCAAAGAATATTACGACAAGGGTGTTAAAGCCAGGAAAGGCATTGAGGAGTGAGGCCACCCCCTGAGGATTTCTGCTTGGCCAACACCCCGTCTACCATTGACAAAAGCCCCTCGTTTCTGTTAGACGATTAAACCATAATTGACGCAAGAGAGTGGAACATGCTGAACGAAAGAAAAGTCGGTTTTATTGGTGCCGGTAACATGGCTGAGGCCATGATCAAGGGCCTGCTCCAGAGTGGCGCGTCCAAACCTGAGAACATCGTAGCCTCGGATGTTCGGGAAGATCGATTGAGCTTCCTTCATGAACTTTTTGAGGTATCTGTCTGTGAACAGAACCCCGAAGTCGTGAAACGCGCGGACCTTGTCGTGTTGGCCGTCAAACCTCAGATCATGGAGTCAGTCCTGATTGAGCTGACCAATACTCTGGACATGTCCAAACTGATTATCTCTATCGCTGCTGGGATTTCACTCGCAAATATTGAATCCCATCTCAAGAGAGATCTTCGTCTCATAAGAGCCATGCCCAATATTGCCGCTCTTGTCCTAGAAAGCGCGACAGCCATCTGCCCAGGGAAACACGCATCGAATGAAGATCTCAAATTGGCCAAGGCGATTTTTGATTCCATAGGCAAAACCGTGATTATCGAAGAAGGGCTGATGGATGCCATCACCGGTCTGAGCGGTAGCGGTCCAGCCTACCTTTTTCTCATCATCGATGCAATGGCAGATGCTGGCGTCAAGGTTGGCCTTTCGAGGGACAATGCGCTCACCCTCTCGGCTCAGACGGTTTTGGGAGCTGCAAAACTCCTGATCGAAACTGGAGAACATCCCGGTCGTTTGAAGGACCTCGTCACATCTCCGGGGGGAACGGCAATCGCTGGACTCCACACCCTGGAAGAAGGAGGATTGAGAACCACGCTCATTAATGCAGTCGAAATAGCTACCCGTCGTTCTCGAGAGTTGGGCGAGATGATGGAGAAAAAGTGACCACTTAAAATGGACAAAAGCTCCGGGGCACTGGAATGGGAACTCCGAGATATATAGCAGTGGAAGGGCCTATCGGTGTGGGGAAAACAAGTCTCGCTCGATCCCTAGCCGCGGAGTTTTCTGCACGATGTGTTCTGGAAAATGCAAATGAGAACCCTTTCTTGAGGCGATTCTACCAGGACCGAAGGAAATATGGCTTCCAGACCCAAATATTCTTCCTTCTGAGCCGATATCATCAACAACAAGAGCTTCAGCAGTTGGATCTATTTAGTCAAGTCACGATCTCGGACTATCTGTTTGCAAAAGACAGAATCTTCGCCTCCGTTAACCTCGATGAAACCGAAATGGCTCTCTATGAAAGGGTCTATCGCCTCCTCACAGGAAGAATCCCCACACCCGACCTAGTTATCTATCTTCAGGCTAACGCCCAGGTATTGCTGTCACGAATCTGGCAAAGAGACCAGGAGTATGAAAGATCGATTGACGCCGAGTATCTCCAAACGCTGGTTGAGGCCTACCACAACTACTTCTTCCACTACAGTGAAAACCCACTCCTTATCATTGACACGAGCGAGATCGATTTCGTTCACCGAGAACAAGACCTCGCCATTCTCGTCAAGGAGATCCAAAGGCCCAGGAGTGGGACGTGGTACTACGTCCCGCAGAGTTCCCAATAGAACATTCTAACGAAGGCTGAGTCTTTGGAATGATGAGGACTGAGACTCAGGGTAGAAAAACCCTTCCGACCCAGCCATCAAGGCTTAAGTACCAGGGCGAGTTCCTGGCCCGTTTCGTAGGCTTCTTGCAGGTACTCGGGATGTTTCATGACGTCCCCCTCAAAGTCGAGTTCACGATACAGAAGTGTTCTCCAAAGTTCCGCATCCAGGACATCAAAGAAGTATCGCACGGTCAGAAGAGTCCCCTCAAAAAGCCGCTTCCCCCTAGTGGCCCCCACAGAGATGAAAAGTCCCTTCCGTTTTAGTTCCCGCCGGCCAAAGGGGACCTTATCGATCCAGTGCTTTTTAACCCAGAGAGATTGGCACCGATCCATCAGTATTTTCGTGGTTGCGCTGACGCTATAGAAAAAGATCGGCGATGCGAGCATCAATCCGTCACAGGCCAAAAGCTGGTCATGGATCCTCTCAAAATCATCCTTGATCACACAACGACCCGTCTCCTTGCAGCCGTATATTTCGAGACAGGGAGACATCTCTAGATCCCGGAGAATGACCTTTTCCACCTCTGCACCAGCATCTGAAGCTCCTTGAGCCGCTCGATCCAAAAGGGTCGAGGTATTCCCCTTCCGTCTCGGACTTCCGTAAATGGCGACGATTCTTGGCACCGTCATACCCTTTCCCGGCATCCTGAAACCAGCAGAGGAAAACCAAAGCGGCAATCAACGTCTCGAAAACTCCGCTAATGGTCTTGTCTACCCCTCTCAAAAGCCGCTGTCAGGTCGCATATCAACTAGGGACGTCCTCAGTGATCAACCTACGGCGCACATTTCTTGCTCAGACAGCTTTGTCTATGGCCTCCCCCACCTTACGCCCAAGCTGCTTGCAATCCCTGAGGTCTTCCGCGGTGGGAATGTATTGGATCGTGATTTTTGGCTCAACAGCCTCGATCTTCATCTCCTCTAAGGCGCGACTCATCAACTTGACCGCCTCGCCGCTCCACCCGTAGGAACCAAAAACTGCTCCAATCTTGTTCTGGGGGCGCAGGCCTTTCAGATAATGGAGCATGTCCGCCATGGTCGGCATCATTCCGTTGTTGAGGGTGGGGGAGCCAAAGATCAGCGCCTTGGCATCCAGGATCTCGGTCATGATGTCACTCCGATGATTCCGCTTCAGGTCAAATAGTTTCACCCTCACATTCTTCTCCAACAATCCATCCGCCACCGATCTTGCCATGGCCTCTGTGCTATTCCACATGGTGTCATAGACAATCACGGCCTTGCGGCAGGCCTTCTGCTTGCCCCAGGTGTCATAAGCCTCAATGATCTTGTCTGGGTGAGAACGCCAGATCAGGCCGTGATCTGGCGCGATCATATCGATATCAAGACCGATTTTCCGGACCTCGTCCAGAAGCTTTCCCACAAGAGAAGAATACGGCAAGAGTATATTCGCATAGTACTTTGCCGCGTGACTGAAGAGCTCTGATTGGTCCACTTCATCATCAAACCGTTCACCGGTAGCCCAATGCTGCCCGAAGGCGTCACTCGATATGAGCAGCCGATCTTCCTTGAGATACGAAAACATACTGTCGGGCCAATGCAACATCCTGGTTTCGAGGAATCTGAGCGTCTTCTGACCCAAGCTAATGTCCTGTCCAGATTCGACAACCTCGTAAGGCCACTCTGGCTGATGGTAGTGTTCCAAAAGGGCCTTCTTACCCATAGAAGAACAGACAATCTTCTCGGGCCCCACGATGGTCAAAATATCGGGGAGACAGCTTGAGTGATCCGGTTCAACGTGGTTGACAATGATGTAGTCGATCTTTGCCGGATCAACAATCTGACGAATCGCCTCCATGTAATCGACCATAAATGGTTTTTTCACCGTATCCAAGAGGGCGATCTTTTCATCGATGACCAGGAAGGCGTTGTATGTCGTGCCCTGATAGGTCGTGTACCCATGGAAGTCTCGGACATTCCAGTCTACCGCGCCAACCCAATAGACGCTCTTCATGATTTCAATCGGTTTCATTTCACGCTCCTCGTTCCACCTCACTCAGGGGTGGTTTAATCCTTCTAGGATTGAAAATGGAATAACCTGCACAAGACCAGGCCCCTTTGCAACCTACAACTCCCATCGATCCCTCGTCAAGTCTCTCTCCTCATTCACGGTACAGATTCGTAACCGTCGATCCGTCAGGGGGCTCCACTTCAAGGACGGTGCCGAAAAGGGCGCCAGCCCACAATACCATGAGTACCCCGACGCTTCCGCAAATGCCCCTCAGGGACATGAGCCCTCACAAAACTGAGTAAGCTCCTCACAATATTTTCTTGCATCTGCCATTGCGATCCTGCTATCATTTCGGCTGTCAGCTTGAAATAGGGGTAACAGGTCAGGATGAATCCGACGGGGTGGCTCATGGCAAGAATTTCGAAAAGGCGGCTTTCCCTTCTTGCAGTTTCTTTCACGCTCTCGCTGACGTTGGTTTATGGAGGACTAGCCAAAAGCAGTGCTAAAGTAGCTGGGTTCGGCGATCTCTTCCCCCAATACACCTTCGATTCACCTGCCGCATCTGAAGATAGGGTTTATTTGGGACTTGCCGAGGTGGAAACATTCACCGTCGCTGACATCCAGGCAGATCTGATCATCTTTGAGGTCCTCAATACCTATTGCACCAGTTGTCAAAGACAGGCCTCCATTTACAACGGGGTTTTCCGTCTGGTGGAAGGGGACCCAGTGACCAAAGGGCGGATCAAATGGCTTGCTGTTGCTGTCGGCAATAACGAAACCGAAGTAGAGGCTTTTAGGAAGGAGAAGTCGGTCCCATTCCCCATGCTGACCGATGTTCATTTCGAATTCTATGATGTGATCGGGGGACCAGGTGGAGTGCGGACTCCACTGACCATGTTGGTTCGCAAAGGTGATAGAGGAGAAGGAATTGTCGTTGAGTCCCATATCGGATTTCGCGGGAAGGAGGAAGAGATCTTTCAGGAGATCAAAGCGGCCCTTCAGTATGATTTAGCCTATTTGAAGTTCAAAACCGCAGAGAGAGCAGTCCTTCCTGCCACCGAAGAACTAACCCCTCCTTTCTCTGATGAGGATTTGTTGCAAACGATCAAGGAGGGTATGGAAATTCCAGGAGTTTCCGTTCTGGAGGTTCGCAAAATCCGATTCAGAAAACAAGTTGTCTATCTAGGAAGAGTCGCAACAGGTTCAGAGAGCAAACAGTTTTTCGCGAAGGTGGTCAGTCGCCCCCCACTTTGCGACGTCTGTCATGACATCCACTTTACCTACGTCTTTGATGAAGCAGGAAAGGTAGTCAACTTTTTACCGATCTATGTGACAAAGAACGCCAATCGGCCTTGGAGTGATCAGGATGTCCAAAAGATGAGGGACCGAATCGTGGGTCAGTCGCTTCTCATGCCTTTTAGATTCGATCGTGACGTGGATGCTGTCAGCGGTGCCACCGTTACTTCGGTCGTCATTTTTGATGGCATCAACAGAGGGAAGTCGATCTATGCCGACCTGATGCGGAAGGGTTACGTCAAGTAGCCGACTTCGGTTGCTCTTCATGGACTCTCGATCGAGGCAGTTTCGTTTATTTTAGCCTTCACTTTCGTGGTGAGATACTTGTGGGCCGGTATGACCTGGCAATTCCTCATCACACGGAGCCTTTAAATCCCCTGAGCTCCCTTCAAGCCATCTTTCAATGGTTCCATGCTCCGCGCGGAGAGGTATGGGTGCGCGACATGGCGTTGCTGATTGCCGGTTCGCTTGTCGCCTACCTCCCAGGATGGTTCACTGCTCGCATCATCAGGAAACGTAAGGATTCGTTGGGGCTTGAGCGATCACGGGCTCTGGATCTCGGGGTGAAGTTTCTAGAAGTGTTTCTATAACCAATCTGGGCTCTCTTGCTCCTCTATGTGGGTCTTGTTGTCTGGGTTCACTTCGGGCCGCAATCCGCCGGGGTGGAACGGACGGTCGCGTCATTAACATCGGACTCCGGTGCAGCATCGTGCGAACCCGCGGGGGGCGCGACATCATCGTTCCTAACAGTGATCTGGTAAGTTCCCAGGTGACGAATTACAGTTACCGAGACACCCTCGTGAGAGTAAACATTCCTGTGGGCGTGAGCTACGGGTCGGATCCCAATCAGGTGCGGGGTCTGCTGCTTCAGGCGGCAGGACAGGAGGAGCGAATTCTTGATGATCCTCGGTCTGATGTGGTGTTCCAGGGGTACGGTCACAGTTCCATCAACTGTTGAGCTCAGGGTCTGAATTAACGACGCGTGGCAGCTGCCTCAGGTGCGCAGTGCCCTTTATTTTTCAATCTGGTACAACCTGAAGGGGGCAGGCATCGAGATCCCGTTCCCTCAGGGGGACCTCCATATGCGGACCGGAGAGCTCAAAGTACAGGTTGCGACACCAGGAGAAACAGCTGTCACCCAGGAGGGGTGAACAGATGCGTTGTGTCCGATGGTTTCTCGCCCTTAGCCTTCCACCTAAGTTTTCGTACTTCACCATGATGGGATTGATGGCCTCCCCGCGCACTGCTTGACTCCGACGCCCACATCACCGGATCTAATCTGCTCGACATTCCTCCCTCGGGCAGCCGCGCTCTTCAAAAAGCGATGACGATAAGCCGAATGGGTATAAAACGGGGTGAAATCGGGAGGGAGGGTCTCTACGACGCAGATCAAAACGGGGAAGTTGAATCGATGTTCAAGGTCAGCCCTTACGATCAATCCCCCGTCTCTTAAGACTCATCCTTTTTGGATCTGGCCTTGGGAGTTGAACTTCTTTTCGTAGATGCCTTCTTCGCCTTTTCAGCTGGTTTTTTCTTGGTCTCTTTTTCCTTCTTGGGTTCTTCCTTCTTGGTTTTGCCTTTCTTAG
>WVXP01000042.1:18382-26760 GCA_011773445.1 Pseudomonadota bacterium
TTTACCTCTTTTCCAGGGGGAGCGGGCGGTTCTTTCTCAACGACCGCCTTTGCCGCCTCTTTCGGCTTCTTCTTCTTAGCCTTTTCAACCGCTTTCGCCCTGGGCCTCCTCGCAATCTCTACTTCGACCTCTTCCTTCTCAACCTTCTCCTCCCTGGCGACCCGAATCGGTCTCCCTTTAAGAAGTTCCCGTGCTTTTAACTTCCTGCTTTTTTTCTTCCGCCGCCTTCGCCTGGCCAACTCCCTATCTCTCTCACGTCGTCTGGCCATTACGTTCCCCCTCACTGTCAGCAGTCAACGGGCTCGATCTTATGATAATTACAGATTATTGTCAACCAACTAGAGTCTGAAGTTTTTTGAGTTTTCAAAGCAGGGAATTTCTAACCTCCTGATGTTTCGAAACAATGTTGAATCTTTAGATGGGACCCTTATATCCCCTCGCTCCCATTGGAGCAATTGGAAATATCCTGAGAAATCTGTAACTTTTGAGACATATCCCTCGGGAAGTGAGAGACCTCCTCATTGGGGCCTTGTTGATATTCTGTCCATATCCGGTTAAAATGCTCACCAAAGAACCGATGCTTCAAATCAGCCCTTTCCGCCCGACGAGAATCGAATCGGAGGTGCGCGAGGAGTGTTATGTCTTCTTCCAGAAAAGACAGGTTAATTCGGGAGAAAATTCACGATCCTTATCATGAAAGTCGCAAATATACGGACGGGGCAATGTGTCCTGGCTGCAGCGCCATCTATCAAAGCGGCCATTGGCTTTGGCCAAAAAAGGAAGAGGCCCAAAATATTACCTCCGCTGATCAGTACCTATGCCCGGCCTGTAAGCGAATCCGAGACAAATACCCTGCAGGTGTGGTCGTCCTTGAGGGTCAGTACTTGGACAGGCGTAAGGACGAAATCCTGAACCTAATCGACCGTATCGTCCAAGAGCAAGGTTATAAATCCCCCCTGCGGAAAGTGATTGACCGTGACGAGAACAAGGGAAGGATCGTAATCAATGTCACAGATGATCATATGGCTCGGCATCTTGGTGAGTCCATCTATCGGGCTCATAAAGGGGATTTGAAGATCAAATACGGGGAAGAAACGCGCTTTGTTCGGGTATACTGGAGTCGGGATCTGCCCTAATCAAGAACGGTTGTAAGTTGCCGGTGTTCAGCGGTCGGTGATCACACCAAAAATGACTCCCATTGCTTGGCTGTCTCGAGAATATAGCCAGGGGCGAGATTATTGACAATTCGATTATGACCGGGCAGGAGCATATCGACCTCCAATTCACCAAGACGGATCAGGGACTTCATGAGGTCTGAGGCCCGGGCGCCATGGAGATCAAAGCGACCAATCGCGTAATCAGCGTAGATAACATCACCAGGGATGAGAATCCCCTCGGGGCCATAATAGAGGCCGATGCTGCCCATCGAATGTCCGGGTATGTGAAGGACTTCCCAGACCATTCCGCCGATATCCAGCCGTTCACCATCCTCTAGCTTACGATTCACGCGAAATGTAAAAGCACCGGGTTTGAGCGCATACTGGGTGTTACACATTTCCCGGAACATTTCCATCCCATAAACAGTTCTTTCATCTCCTTTTTCTAAAGGTTCTGCCTCCAGACGATGCACCCAAATCTCTGCCCAAGAAAGCCGCTGGAGGACCGCTGCCAGACAACCGATATGATCAAGGTGCGTATGGGTCATGATGACCCTTTTTATGGCCTTTGGCTCGATACCCATCTCCTGAATAGCGTCAATCTTATAGTCGCTCTTGCCCATCAGACCTGGATCGATGAGGGTCAGATCACAGGAGGATAAGTTACCAATCACATAAGCGTGTGAATCAGGAATAAACTCATCCTGACCCGGAATGAGATAGACACCGTCCGTTACTTTTGGCATATGTCACCTTCTAGGAGAGTTCTCTGTTTTCTTTTGTCTCCTAAATCGACTCTATCAATTTTGAGCCTGAGAAAAAGGTCTGAGCGATAAACCCAGCAACCGGGGGGAAGAAGCATGTACATGCGAGACGAATCGCTGTGAATTTCCAACCCATGATGCCTACTTCCATGGGCAACCGACTGAATGCCCAAAGAGACCATGCAGTAAGAAATGCAACCATGGTTCCAATACTCGCGCCAGCGTGCAAAAATCCGACAGCTATGGGCAAACTAACAAACGGCCCTCCCGGAGTCAAACCGCCAGCCGCCGCCCCAACCATAATTCCCCTAAAACCAGATTCCTGACCCACCCACTTTGACACGACTTCATTGGGAAGAAGGACCTGGACCATTCCGGCCACGATAAATGCAAAAAACAGTAGTGGCAGAATATCAACAGTCAAAGTCAGTGCAGATTTCATACCGGTGAGGTACTCCCCCTTTCCTCTAAAGTATCCGAGAAGAAGAAGTCCGAACGCGATCCCACCCATAGTTAATGTCGGAACTAACATGCCAGGTTTCCTCCTTTTTTTAGGCGTCCTTTTTTCCATTGTTTGGCCTCATTTCGTGTCCGATAACAACAACAATGAAACTCGGAAGGGATGAAGTCTGTGGCCCGTGGCCCGTTGTCTGCAGCTTAGTAACGGACGCCTGACAACTAACAACGGGAATTGCATAGCGGCTCTTTTGTGAAACAAACTCCCACCCGTTTTGTCCTTCGGTTTCGTGAAGGTTTTACTCCTTAAGTATTATTCGAGCATCTGCTACAACACATTTTGTCGATGAACAGATCACAGGATTGAGGTCGATCGATTCGATCATCTCCCCCAGGTCCATGACCAGGCCAGAAAAACGCGCAAGGAGCCTACCCAACTCCTTCAAATTGACCGGTTTCGATCCCCGATAGCCCTCTAATAGCTCGTGCGCCCTGAGACATTTGACCATAAGTTCCACGTCTGTTTCGGCGAGAGGAGCCATCCTCATAGCAATGTCCCGATAGATTTCCACCCCTACCCCGCCAATGCCTAGAATAATGATTGGACCGAACTGATAGTCGATCTTGGCTCCAACGATCAATTCGATCCCCGACAGCGTCTCCTCGACCAGCATGCCGGCGAACCCATCTGTCCCGCTGAAGCGCTCAAAGGTCTCGGTCACTTCTTCATCGCTCATGATTCCGACGGCGACTCCATCTCGCTCTGACTTGTGGATCACAAGGGGCGAGACGACCTTGCACACAACCGGGTATCCGATCTTTTTCGCAAATCGAATCGCGTCTTCTGCCGTGTTGACCCGCGTAAAGTGAGGAATGTCCAGGCCGGCAATGGAGAAGAGACGTTTCGCATCGGGCTCCAACACCCAGCCTCTATCTTTCGAAGCAGAAATGATTTCCTTAATCTCCTTATTCAGCACGGTTGTTGTCTCCTCATGGCCTCAGCCATATCCACCGCCCCCTCGATGGAGTGGGCCACCGGTATCCGATTGAGTTCAAAGCCTTCAATGAACATCCGGTATCTCTCCACGTGAGGAACGTAGGCGATCAAGGGCTTACCTTCCCTCCGGTAGACCTGACTCAGTCGCGCCCCCAGATCGGAGGTGATCCCAGGAAGATAGGGCAGAAGGAGAATCACAACACAATCAACTTCCTTCTTCTTGCTCAAGAACTGGGCGGCAGCCATGAAGTCCTCATCAACGGCGCTTCCCGTCAGATCGATCGGATTGGCAAAGGAGGCAATGGCCTGCACTCGGGGTGAAACGCTTCGTCGAATCTCATCCTGATCCCGCTCCGAGAGGAGGGGCACGGAAAGACCCTGAGAGAAACACGCGTCCACGGCAAGGGCCCCGTGACCACCGCTACCTGTTATGATACCGATTCTTCCCTGAATCGGTCCGTGATAGCAGCTCAGGGCCTCACAAAAGGACAACAGCTCGAACTCGTTTCTTGCCTCTACGACACCATATTGAGCAAGCACTGCCGAGAAGACCTCATAATCGCCGGCCATGGAAGCGGTGTGGCTGGATACGGCCCGTTTTCCCCCAATTGTCTTACCGGATTTGAGAACAATAACAGGTTTAGGACAATGGGCAGCGGCCGCAATGAAATCTCTGCCCTCATCCCGCCCAAAGCCTTCCACATAGAACGCGACGACATCTGTCTCTTTGTCTTGGGCAAAATATTTTAACAGGTCGAGCTCCCGAATCATCGCCTTATTCCCGATGCTCACTGCCGAAGAGAGACCCACACCCTCTCCGGCAAACTTGACCATTTGATCCGCCAGCAGACCTCCACTCTGGCTGACAAAAGCGACCCCTCCTTTGTCGGGCCTCACAATCCGTTCGCTGGGAATGAACAGAGTGTCGATATAAGGAGGAGAATAGACACCCAAACAGTTCGGTCCAATAAAGGGAAACCCCGCTTTTTTGGCTAAAGACACCAAGGATTCTTGCAGTTCCCCGCGCCCGGTCTCAGCAAAACCCCCAGAAATAACCACGGCCCCGTTTACCCTGGCTTCAATGCAATCCTGAAAAATATCCGGAACGATCTCTGCTCGGGTCGCAATCACGGCGAGATCGATCTCTTCGGGAATATCAGAGACCCGCTTATAGACTGTTTTCCCTTGAAGAACCCCTCCCCGGTGATTTACAGCAAACACCTCAGCCTCATGTCGCAGGTTGTTCTTGTTATAGACCACGTTCGCCGGATGGCCACCATGCGTCAGAGACACACCAATTACGGCCATCGTTTTGGGTTTGAAAACGGCTTCTAGCTCCACCAGTACCTCCCCATGAGAAGCAAGGCTCGTCACTACCCTCTGATTAGGTCAAATCAAGACCCAAAAAGAAGACGCCAGAGCGATAGATGGATTTATCTGGGTATTTATACACTTCTGCGAGGAAGTATGGAAGGGGATTTTCCTGATTCTGGGGCTGAGTTATTGCGCCTTCCTTATTCCTAGGGCATGTTTGAACTGTCAGACAGGACGCCTCTTGCATAGATGGATGTTTGTGGAACCGGCGGGACACCCATCTTCGGCATCTTGCCACCGGCACTTATTCAGAGCCTAAGGAGATAGATCCGATCGGCTGACTTCTCGGCTCTGGCCCTTTCCCATCTTTTTCAACGGCCGTGAAGTTATCTTCTGATTTGCTCTGCCCTTCTCCCGGTTTGAAACAGATGCCCTGGGCACATGACATGACGTTCGCAGCAGAAGAAATGATTCGTCCGATTCTTTTGAGTATATCCATCGCCTGTTAGCACCTCCATTACTTTGCCTATTATTTTAACTTTTATCGTGGCGTTGAGTCAAAGTGAAGGGTTGTGGAGTATCCTGAAGCTCGAGGAGCACTCTGATAAACGACAATTGTCTTTCCATATATGGACTCACCATCAGCTTCTTTGATAACATAGAAGTAGCGCAGACTCTCAGCCGTCGGTCATGCTGAGTTCAAAGCTCCTCGGGGCTGAATTCAATAGGAGGTACGGACAAATGAAAGCAATCTGGAAAAATGTCACCCTTGCCGAGAGCAACGAAACCCTCGTAATCGAGGGTAATCATTACTTTCCTTCTGATTCGATCAACCAGCAGTATTTTCAGAACAGCGAGACGCATACAACCTGTTCGTGGAAAGGGGAGGCTAGTTATTACAACATCGTCGCTGACGGAGAGATGAATAAGGACGCGGCCTGGTACTATCCTGAGCCAAAAGAGGCAGCAAAACAGATCAAGAACTACGTGGCCTTTTGGAGAGGTGTGGAGGTTCTCCCCTAGACTTTGAGTACCGATTTGCGACCTGACTTGGCTAGGACAGGGTCAAGACTCAGGACCAGTGACTGAAACCAAATCAAAACTCGTGAGCGCCAAAAAGCCAAAACCCATCCAACAACGTGTGATCGGCGTAACGTCTGACACTCACGGCCTTCTTCGATCCGGAGTGCTCGAGGNNATCTCTCCGGGCCATCGCTCCAGTGGTTGCAATCCGGGGAAACGTCGACAGGGGCCACTGGACAGGTGCTCTCCATGAAACCGAGGTGGTCGAAATCGAGGACATCTTGCTTTATGTCATTCATGATGTAGCCGAATTGGACCTTGACCCTGCCGTGGCCGGGTTTCGAGGCATCATCAGCGGTCATTCTCATCGACCATCCATGGAGACTCGAAATGGGGTGTTCTATCTTAACCCTGGCAGTGCAGGTCCGCGACGGTTCACTTTTCCAGTCTCCGTTGTGTTGCTCCAGATCAGGGGAGACGATGTAACGCCAAGATTCATCGAACTGAAATGACCACGAATCTCATGAAGGGAGGGCAAAATGGCAGAAACAAAGGTCACCGTCGTCGCTCGAATCAAAGCCAAAGTTGGTATGGAGGAGAAAATCAGACAGGAGCTTTTGTCTCTCGTGAGCCCGACGCGTTCTGAAGCAGGTTGCATGAATTACGATCTTCACCAGTCCATCGAGGAAAAATCTCTATTTCTGTTCTATGAAAACTGGGCGAGCAAGGACGATCTCGATAGACACCGCGAGATGCCCCACTTGAAATCCTGGAGGGAAAAATCAAAGGATCTTTTGGAAGAACCCATCGAGGTTACATTATGGGAGATGATCAGCTAATCGAGCGCTCACCATTCGTTCAATTGCAACCCCTTCAGGGCAAAGGTCCTTGTCGTTTATTCGAGCACTCTGAGAATCCATCCTCGCAGGAAGGCGAAATTCTGCAAATGACAATTGAGAAAGCCCATGCGTTACAAGGCCGTACTCTTTGATCTCGATGGAACGTTACTCGATACGCTGGAAGATCTGGGCGATGCGATGAACCAGGTTCTCGCAAAACATGGGTTCCCCAACCACGGGTTGGACACGTACCGGTATTTCATCGGCGACGGAGCAGCGGCCCTTGTGACTCGCGCCCTTCCGAAAGAGAAACGAAATGATGACTGCATCCGCGCTTGCCTTGAAGCGTTCCGAGAGGAATATGGTCGGAACTGGAAGGTGAAGACAAAAGCCTACGAAGGCGTACCGGAAATGCTCAACGAGCTTGCGGCTCGTGGCTTAAAGATGGCCGTCCTTTCAAATAAGCCCGACGGTTTTGCGAAACGTAGCGTATCCGAGCTCCTGCCCACCTGGACCTTCGACATCGTCCTCGGCGAGCGCAAGGGGGTTCCCCTCAAGCCCCACTCTGCGGGCGCGCTGGAAGTGGCCGAACATTTGAACATCTTACCACGCCATTTCCTTTACCTGGGAGATTCAGCTGTCGATATGAAGACCGCTGTTGCCGCGGGAATGGTTCCTGTTGGGGTACTTTGGGGATTTCGGCCAGAGCAAGAATTGCGAGAGGGCGGCGCATATGTATGCATCAAGCGACCCCAGGAGATCCTCAACTTGCTGGACTGAGTTAACCGATTTTAGGAAAATGTCGCCTAGGGACAAGAGGATCTACACACTCATCGTATATTCGTTCAGGTTTCATCATACGAATGTCGCATGGCAGTTGAAAGAAAAGACCGCCACAAACCATAACTCAGAAACTCGGTTGAGGAATAGAATGGCTGGCAAACGACATGGGAGAAAGATGGTTCGATGGAAAGCCGTTTGGCTCTGCCTTCTCTGGTACATTGCCTTGACCCCCTTTACCGAGGCCGGGCTCCGGGACCAGGTTTTCGAGAGGGTCTTGCCGAACGGCCTCGAAGTCATTCTCCTCGAAAACCACAAAGCCCCAGTCATCACGTTCCAGGTCTGGTACCGGGTTGGGTCGCGGAACGAGGAATATGGGAAAACGGGGCTCTCCCATTTGCTCGAACACATGATGTTCAAGGGAACCGAGAAAGTCCGTCCCGAGGAATTCTCCCGGATCATCCAGGAGAACGGAGGAAGAACCAATGCCTTCACCTCTCATGATTTTACTGGCTACTTTGAGAATCTCAGCGCGGACCGGATCCAGGTCGCCCTGGATCTCGAATCGGATCGAATGCAGAACCTGATCCTGAGGGAAGAGGATTTTCAGACAGAGCGAAAAGTGGTGATGGAGGAGAGAAGGCTTCGAACCGAGGACAATCCCAAGGCCCACCTCATGGAAAAACTCTTAGCAACCGCTTTTCATCTCCAGCCATACCGGTGGCCGATCATTGGCTGGATGGAGGATCTGTCTCGATCCAGGCTCCAAGACCTGAAAGCTTACTACGAGACCTATTACAACCCCGTGAATGCATTTGTTGTAGTCGTCGGGGACTTCGAGAAGGAGGACCTTTTACCCAGAATCGAACAAGCCTTCGGTTCGATACCCAAAGGGGTGGTCCCAAACCACGATAGGAGCATCGATCCTCCTCAGAATGGAGAACGAAGAATCATCATCAAGAGGGAAGCACGGCTCCCTTATATTGTCCAGGCATTCCATGTACCGAATCTCCATGAGCCGGATAGCTACGTGCTGGAGGTAATTGCC
>WVXP01000042.1:26879-41908 GCA_011773445.1 Pseudomonadota bacterium
CAACTCGAGGCATCTCACACATTCGGCCAGGATTCGCTTTTCTACCAGGCCATGACCCTCGCTCGCTATGAGATTGCGGACAACTGGAAAAGGATCGACGATTACGTTCCCTCCATCCGAAAAGTCACCCCCGAAGACATCCGGCGCGTTGTGAGGCGTTATTTGATTCCAGACAATCAGACCGTGGGGATACTCATTCCTCTACCTTACGACAAAGGAGTACTCAGACCGGAAGAATTCTCGATCAAACAGAAATGGTTCGATAGGTTCTGAAGAGGCTTGAAACAGATTGCGTTTTTCATGCATTCATACTTGTCGAGAGAATTACGGGAAACTCACCGCTTGCTTGGCTCGAGACACTGATGCGTCTCGAACGATTTCGACGAGGCCGGAGCGTGGGTAATCAACAAATACGTCCGGAAATACAGGATGTAATTTGGCTCCCGGAGTAAGTTTGATCATGCCAAAAAGCTCAAAAATCTCAATTACTCTTCTCTCAATCATATTCTTATTGCTTTTACTCGTGCTGAGCGAAGGCTACCTTTTTGCCATGCCTCGAGTCCAAAGAAGGGTCCTTCCCAATAGGCTTGTCCTTTTGGTTGTAGAAGACCACTCTCTCCCTTTGGTTACCTTACGACTTTTGATCGATGGGGGCTCGCGATTGGACCCTTCGGGCAAGTGGGGGCTGGCAAACTTAACGGCCAAGGGACTTTTACTGGGCACCTCCACTCAGTCTGTCACCACATTCCGCGAGGCGTTGGATTTTATGGGTGCCTCTCTGAGCGCTTCGATCAACCGAGACACGACTGTCCTCGGCCTTCGCGTCTTGAAGAAGGATCTAGACAGGGGGATCGATCTGTTGATGGAGGCCATCACGCAGCCCATATTCCCAGAAGAGGAGATCCAAAGAGAGGTGGAGAAAACAATTGCCGCCATTCAGTCTGCCGAAGAGCAACCCGGTGTAGTCGCAAGAAAGGCTTTCCGTAAGACATTGTTTTCGGGAAATCCCTACGGCCACCCGTTGGAAGGAACAAAGGAATCGCTTCCAGAAATCACACGGAAGGAAATTTTTCAATTCCACAGAACATACCATCACCCGAACAATGCTATCCTGGCTGTCGTGGGTGATATCACTTCCGAAGAGGTCGAGGCGAAACTCACCCCTCGCCTCTCCCAATGGCCTCCAGCCGAGATCCCCCAGGAGAGTTTCACGGCTACATTCGCCAAAGAGGCGGAGACTCTGATGATCAATCGAAATATTACCCAGGCCAATATCGTCTTTGGACACAAAGGGATAAGCCGTGGGAATCCGGATTACTATGCCCTCAGCGTGATGAACTACATCTTTGGTGGGGGCGGTTTCGGCTCGTGGCTGTTCGAAAACATCCGAGTGAAGAGAGGGCTTGCCTATTCGGTGACGAGCTACTTTGAGCCCACAAAATACCCTGGCTCTTTCCAGATTGTTTTCCAGACCCAGAACGCATCGGCTCGGGAAGCCATTTCCGTGATACGAGACCTGATGGACCGAATCCGGAACGAACGGGTCTCCCAAGAAGAGCTCGAGAGGGCCAAGAAATATTTGATAGGGAGTTTCCCCCTCAGGCTCGATACCCAATCAAAACTGGCACGTTTTATCACTCAAATTGAGTACTACGGTTTGGGCCTAGACTATCCTGAGAGATACCCTTCCCTCATCAACGCCGTGAGTCGGGAAGAGGTGCGGCGAGTCGCAAAATCCTATCTTCACCCAGAGAAGGCTATCCTTGTGGTCGTCGCGAATCTAAAAGAAGCCGGAATGAATGGACCCACAAGATAAATGACCCTTGCATATATGCGCTTCAATGAATGGAAAAAGGGACTTTATTCAACAAAGAGAAACAGAGATCGCAGCGTAGCATAAAACTCTTTTCCGCACTAGGTTTGAGGGGCGTCCCACTGTGCGGGATTTAGAGAAATAATCGATTGCAGTTTTTGCGGAGGAAAATCATGCAGATTCGAAAGTCAATTGCGACCGCAATTCTTGCCATTGCACTCTTCGGAATGACCGTCACGAGTCATGCAGAAAACAGCGAGGCAAAAGAATCAAACCCCGCAGTTTTGATGGAAACCTCTCTGGGCAATATCACAATCGAGCTCTGGCAGGACAAGGCTCCCACTACCGTCAAAAATTTTTTGCGCTATGTCGACGAAAAATTCTATGACAACACGATATTTCACCGAGTCATAAGCGGTTTCATGATTCAAGGTGGTGGGTTCACGGCCGACATGCAGAGAAAAAACGCCTATGAACCCATAAGAAATGAGGCTTCACCGGATTTGAGCAACGACACGGGTACCATCGCAATGGCAAGAACAAGGGAGATCCACAGCGCTACATCCCAGTTTTTCATAAACGTTGCAGATAACGCCTTTCTGAACCACCGCGACGAAACACCACGGGGCTATGGCTATGCGGTATTTGGGAGGGTCACTGGGGGCGAAGACGTCGTAATGAGCATAAGCACAGTCAAGACCACGAGGCGCGGCCCATATCAGGATGTTCCCGCAGAACCCGTTGTCATCAAGAGCGTTAGGCGTATCGATTCAGACCAATAAGCTGCAAGCAGTGTCATTCTTGAGGAGTTTCCTTATTTTCTCGTCAGAGGTTTCAGTAACCCATTGATTTTTCACATGATGTGATATTGTCAGGAGGCGATCTCCATATCCCTTGACCTTTCGCCGTTAACCCCGTGCCTGTGACCCTTGTGCTCTCCAGAGCCACAGAGAATGCCCAAAAAAACCAGATTGTATCAGCGTAAGTTCGCCTGCAGTATCGCTCAGGGACAAAAGGATTTCCTCAAAGAATTGAGGAAACTTTTCTCATTCTTGGGTGACCAAGACGTCTTCTCTATAATGAAGTCAAGAAACCTCTGGCTTAAGTTCTCGAAAAAGGTTAGTACACTAAATAGCGTCTTTCGACCATTCAGTTGAGGGGAGGGAGGGTATCATGCCAGTTCGAAAGTTAAAAGAATTTTTGGACAGCCACAAGATCAAATACGTGAGCGTCAAACATTCGCTGGCCTATACGGCACAGGAAATTGCCGCCTCTGCCCACATCCGGGGTAAGGAACTGGCAAAAACGGTCGTGGTTAGTCTTGACGGGAAAACAGCAATGGCCGTCTTGCCGGCATCCTACAGGGTTGATCTGGAACGCTTGAAAAAAGCGGCCGGGGCAAAGAAAATTGAACTTCTTACTGAAAAAGACTTCAAAGACATGTTTCCTGAGTGCGAGGTCGGCGCCATGCCGCCGTTTGGGAATCTCTATGGCATGGACGTGTATGTGGCAACGAGCTTGGCCGAAGACGATGAGATCGCCTTTAATGCAGGTTCTCACACGGAACTGATCCGAATAACTTACAAGGATTTCGAGAGGCTGGTAAAACCGAAAGTCCTCGAGTTCTCTTTCAAGCCGTGACGACTAAATCTCTTCACATAGCCAGCCCCTTTGGGATTCGCAACCGCTCTCAGCCGAATTGAGGGCTCTCCGGTTTTCGAAGATGGAGGTAATCTAGTCCTTTTCCGGGAGTGGGCCGGACGAGCACATCAGCGAGGTCAGAAGTATGGCATTGTTAACCACCACAATTGGTGCCTATCCAAAGCCTGATTATGTTCCGGTGCCGCAAAGGTCTCCAGAGGATAGTACCGATAGAAACGATTTAACAGAAACGTATGAAGCCTACTTACGCGGTGAAACGGCCGAGTTGGAGGAGTTGCTGGACCGGGCGACTCAAGAGGTGGTGCAAGAACAGGTGAGAATAGGAATTGACGTTCCCACCGATGGTGAGATTCGACGGGAGCACTATATTTATTACCACTGCCGCCACTTAGAGGGGATTGATTTCTCGCGTCTGACCGAGAAAATCATGCGGTCTGGATCGTGGAAGGCTGCCGTACCGACCATTGTCGGGCCGATCCAACCGAAGGATTCCTTTCTATCACGGGACTGGAGGATTGCCCAGTCAGCCACTGACAGGCCGGTAAAGATCACGGTGCCGGGACCATTGACAATCACGGACTCGTTGGCTGACGCGTATTATCAGGATGAGCGAAAATTGGGCCTGGCACTGGCCGAGACCTTGAAGGCTGAGATTCGAGCTCTGGGAGAGGCAGGTTGCCGGTGGATTCAAGTGGACGAACCCGTCCTGGTTCGAGAACCTGAAAAGGCGTTGGCTTTTGGGATTGAGAATTTGGAGCGCTGTTTTCACGGATTGCCTAAAGGAGTGACGACGGTCGTCCATCTATGCTGTGGTTATCCTGATCGCCTCGATAATGAGCGTTACCCAAAGGCTGATCCGAGGGTTTATTTTCGATTGGCCGCACCGCTCGATGAGACGGCTATTGACGCGGTTTCAATTGAAGATGCTCATCGACACAACGAGCTGGCTTTGTTAGAGCAGTTCAGGAAAACTCGGGTCATCCTGGGGGTCCTTGCCATAGCTCGATCTCGAGTAGAAACAGCCGAGGAGATTGCAGCTCGCGTGAACGAAGCCTTGGATCATATCGACGGGAAACGGCTCATGCTCGCCCCAGATTGCGGTTTGGCGATGTTGGATCGGGAAACGGTGCAAGAAAAGATAAGAAATATGGTTGAAGCCGCCAAGTCAGTCGAATAATGTCGTGATGTGAATCTATCAGCACCGAGGGTGGCGGGTAAAGCAAGCCAGGGGCTGATTCTCACGTATGGCTTTAACCATGCAAAGGCAGCCCGCTCGTTCAGAGAGGCCGCAAGGCTCGATCCCAATTGTGCCATGGCCCGCTGGGGAGCTGCATTCGTTCTTGGTTCCAATATCAATGCTTCCATGAACGAAGAGTCAATCCCGAAAGCATACTCAGAGCTGCAAAAAGCACTTGAGTTGGCCACTGAAGCAAGTGAAAAAGAACAGGCGTTGATCCAGGCATTGTCAAAGCGCTATTCGCCAGAACCTGTCGGGGATCGCACCCCCCTTGAAGTAGCCTACGCGGATGTCATGTGTGAACGTCGCCCAGCGCTTTCCCGACGATGCCGATGTGGCCACGCTTTTTGCCGAGGCACTCATGAATCTCAATCCGTGGAACTACTGAACGAAGGATGGTCAACCGCAGCCGGGGACGCCGGAAATTGTGAGTACATTGGAATCGGCCCTCAAACGAAATCCCAATCACCCGGGCGCGAACCATTTATACATTCACGCTGTCGAGGCCTCACCCGATCCAGAACGCGGACTACCGAGCGCCGATCGCCCGCGCGATCTTGTTCCGGGCCTCGGACACATGGTTCATATGCCCTCGCACATCTCTATAAAAACCGGACGGTATCATGACGCATCGCTAGCGAATGAAAAGGCGATAAAAGTCGACGAGGCTTACATCAGGCAGGATCACCCTGAAGGCATTTATCCGCTTGCTTACTAGACACACAATTATCACTTTCTCTGGGCAGTTGCTACGATGGAGGAGCGAAGTCAAGTGGCCCTTCAAGCTGCACGCGGTTTGGCTTCAAAGGTGGATCGCGAAACGATGCGGGAGCCGGGCTTTGGGACGCTTCAGCACTTCTTTTCAATTCCGCTCTACGCGTTGATGAGTTTCGGGAAAGGGAACGAGATTCTGAAACAACCAGCACCAGCCGAAGATCTTCTGTACCCGACTGGGGTTTGGCATTATGTCCGTGGGATGGCCTACACGAGAACGGATCAGCTGGATGAGGCAGCGCATGAGCTCGAGAAGCTGAAAAGGATCGCCTCCGACCCTTTGCTAGAACACGTAACAATCTGGGAGATCAATACGACCTCGGATCTCTTGCAGATCGCACAGGAAGCCTTGGCCGGGGAGCTCGCAGCAAAAAGAGGAGACTATAATAAGGTGGTCGAGCACTTAAGAAAGGGAGGACGCCTCCAAGATGACCTGACTTTCGATGAACCGCCCTCATGGCTTCACTCGGTGCGTCAGTCACTTGGTGCTGTCTTGCTCGAGGCTGGGCGTTCAGAGGAAGCTGAGAGAGTCTACCACGAAGCATTGAAGAGATTCCCCGAAAGCGGATGGTCTCTGCTCGGCCTTTATCAGGCAATCGCAGCACAGGGCAAAACCGACCAGGCTGAAGTGACCAAAAAACGATTTGAGAAAGCGTGGTCTAGAGCAGACGTGACGCTCAGGGCACCAAGGTTTTGAACCGGGATGACAAGAGGACTCGCAGATGGGAACGCGAAATCAGCCACGATTCGAGGGCGGTAGAAACATCATGGAAGCCAATCTTTGACGAGCACGTCGCCGCTCGACAGACTGCGGGGTTGAAGGACCTGTTTCTGTTACGAAACACAGACAACCCAAACGAAGTGGTCATTTTCTTTGAATCAGAGGATCACGCCAAGGCGCGTGAGTTTTCCGAATCCGAAGATCCGCGCGAGGCGATGGAACGGGCGGGAGTTATCGATCGGCCGGAGATCTTCTTCCTTGACGGAGAAAAATTAGAGATGGGTGACATTGAAACCAGAACGACTTGGCTCGTTTTTCTCTTGACACCGGAACCCCATTCTGATAGACAAGGTTTGAGCCCGTGCTATCGGAAGCGTCCTCGGTGCGGTACAAAGTTGCTATTTTACTTCACTTTAGCACGGGCTCTCTTTTATTATACACTCCTTGTCAACTCCATGGCAAATCCGGCCAGTGAGTTTTTCTCCCCCCTATGAAGTTCGCACTGAAAAATGCTCCTTTCGTTCTCTGGACAGAATTTTTGACCCGTTCTAAGGTTTGGTCCTTCGACCTTCAAAACTCTCCGCCTGCGGCGGATCAAACAGGCCCCTCCGGGGACAATCCCTTCGCTAAGACGGGTACCCCCCAAAAACATTCCAATGCTCACTCAAGTAGTTTTTTCAAGCCGGCCTATGAAAGTTCAGCTTTCGAGGTTGGAATGATGATGCTAGGCTGAGGGAAATGCAGAATCAGGTGAATACTCCAATTCATCTCTGGTTACAGGACAAAAAAAGGGCTGACCCTACCTCCAAAAATCGGATGGACAGGAGGTCATTTCATGAGTGACAAGTCTCAAAAACCCCACTCCCCCCTCTTCCTATCGGGGAGTGGGAAGACACAAAAAACACGCTACACCTGTATTCACAAATCGTTGGAAAGATTCGCCTTGGACTATTATCTAAAAAGAACCACTGGTGGCACGTAACGCTCTATGTTTCACCCCGTGGTCTCACGACGGGCCCCATTCCCTACGGAAGTATCACCTTCGAGAACGAGCCTCTCCCCTCCAGCCTCCAATTCGCCGGAGGCAGCGGGCGCTTTAGCCTGGCATGAAGCTGCCTTGTCAGTTTTTTGGCATTTCTCACCTGTTCCTTTCACAGTTTCTCCCTCCAAATGGCTAAAAGAAGGGGCGAGCGGGGGTATCTGATTCCCTCGTAGTGGTACATATCTTGCACAAAACCCGGAATATCACCCCCCGCAAGCGCATCTGTGTCTCCTTTCTGGAAACAACCTATAGATTGGAAGAAAACCATGAAAAAAGTATTCCCATTCCTACTTTTTCTTATCCTCCTTTTTACCAGCACAGGATTCCTTATTGCCGCTCCGATATCACCTGAGGATGTCCCTGGGCCGCTAAAGCCCTGGATCGAGTGGGTCCTCCATGGATTTGAAGAGAAGCGCTGTCCCTCTCTTTATGGTGCAGGCGATCAGCATCGCTGCGACTGGCCATCTGATCTCAAACTCAGACTGACCGAAACGGGCGGAGTTTTTAGATTGAACTGGCTCATTGTCAGCGAGGGTTGGGCTGCGCTACCTGGCAGCGCAAAGCACTGGCCTCAGGAGGTTCGGGTCGACGATCAAAGGGCGCTTGTCGCCGACCGTGATGGAAGGCCAGCAGTCTATCTGGACCCTGGAGACCACACAGTGAGCGGCGTTTTTGAGTGGGAAAGCCTCCCAGAATCATTACAGATTCCTCCTGACACCGGAATTGTCGAACTTACCATCAACAAGAAGACCATCGATTTCCCTCGGGTCGATAGCCAAGGCGCCCTCCTGCTGCGAGAACAGGTCGCGGGAGGAGAAGTTCAGGAGGAAGAAAAGAAGGAGCGTATTGGCCTGAGGGTCCACCGACGTATTGTGGACGATATCCCGCTCACCGTCATTACTCGGATCGATCTCAACGTATCCGGAAGGCCCCGTGAGGCGCTCCTCGGACGGACGCTGATCGAAGGTTACATGCCGCTATCCCTCAGTAGCCCTTTGCCCGCGAGGCTTGAGGTCGATGGTCGCCTCCGGGTTCAGGTCAAACCCGGTCGCTGGACAATTCTGCTTATGGCACGGCACAAGGGGCCGGTTCACGAGATATCCCTTTCGCCGACTGAAGGACCGTGGCCCAAGGAAGAGGTCTGGGTTTTTGATGCACGAAACCATCTCCGCCTCGTCACCATCGAAGATGTCACACAGATCGATCCACGGCAGACTACCTTACCCCCGGAGTGGCAACGATTTCCTGCATACCGAGTTCAGCCGGGGGATACACTCCGAATCGTCGAAAAAAGGCGAGGAGATCCAGATCCTGCTCCAGACCAGCTCGCCCTTCATCGGAGCCTATGGCTTGATTTCAAGGGTGAGGGCTACACCATACAGGATCGTCTCACTGGCACCATGACGCGGGGCTGGCGCCTGGAAATGAACGCGCCCATAGAACTCGGGCGCGTTCTGGTCGACGGTCAACCCCAATTCATCACACGCATTGGCGAGTCAGAACGTGCCGGCGTTGAAGTCCGACGCGGCCAGATTCAGCTCCTCGCCGACAGTCGTATTGCCGAACGGCCGTCGCGCCTTCCCGCTGTCGGGTGGGACCACGATTTTCATCAGGTTCAGGGAACACTGAATCTACCACCTGGCTGGCGCTTGCTCGATGCTACGGGTGTAGATCAGATTCCCAACACCTGGCTGAAGCAATGGACTTTGCTTGATCTGTTTCTTCTCCTGATCATTGCTCTGGCGATTGCGAAACTCTGGAAATGGCCGTGGGGGATCGCGGCGCTGGCCACGCTGGTCGTGATCTATCACGAACCCGGAGCGCCCAAGTGGGTGTGGCTCCATCTGTTAGGAGCGATCGCTCTCTTGAAAGTCCTTCAGACGGGCCGATTGCGAAATCTCGTTCAGGCCTATCGAACGGTGAGTATGGTGGTCCTCATCGCCTTTACTGTCCCCTTCATGGTGATCCAGGTCCGGCAGGGCCTGTTTCCGCAGCTTGAAAAACCCTGGCGTGTTATCGCCCGTGGAGCCGCCGGGGTGCCTGAAGAGCCGGCGCTTCAGCAAAGATTAGAGATAGAGGGCACGCTCGAAGAGGAATTCGCAGACCGGGCTACTCCTGAAAAGGAGTCCTACTACAAAGTCCCGAGTACGGTCACCAGAGAGAAGCGATATAGATCCCGATTGGATCTGTCGCAGATGGCACAGGTCGATCCCAATGCAAACATTCAAACTGGACCGGGCCTTCCTGTGTGGCAGTGGAGATCCATCCCCATGCGCTGGAATGGGCCTGTAGAACGGGATCAGGAGATCCGTTTCATCTTTCTCTCACCTGGTGTGAACACGGTTCTCGCTTTCCTCCGTGTGGTGCTTCTGGCCATACTGGTTATCCGTGTACTCGATATTCGGTATACTCGGGGGAGTGGACTCGGATTCGAATTCTTTAGGACCGCCGCGCGAACAACAGGCGGTATCATGCTCGTATTCTCGCTTCTGTCATTTCCAGGCCATGCGCAAGCGGGTATTCCCTCGCCAGAACTGTTGAACGAACTCCGAGCCCGCTTGCTGGAAAAACCCGAATGCGCACCCAACTGCGCCACGAGTCCTCGTCTGCGGCTGGAGGTCGCGGCAAATATCTTACGTGCGCGGATGGAAGTGCACGCCTATGCTGATGTTGGGGTCCCCCTGCCTGGACGCCTACAGCAGTGGCTGCCTCACATCGTTCTCCTCAACGGTGAACCCGCACAGGGCCTCTTCAGGGGACCGGCAGGACATCTCTGGATCGCCCTTTCCACAGGACGTCATCAGATCCTCATGGAAGGTCCCTTGCCTAACCGCGATACCGTGCAGATCCCCCTTCCCCTGAAATCCCATGCCGTGGAGGCAATTGCCGAAGGCTGGCTAGTGGAAGGCCTTCACGAAGATGGTGTGGCTGACGATAATCTGCAACTACGGCGTTTGGATGAGAATAAGAGGAAAAAACTCGAAGCAACCCTTGAACCTGGTACGCTGCCTCCCTTTGTTCGTGTGGAGCGCACACTCCTACTGGGTCTGACCTGGCAGGCCGAAACGAGAGTCCTTCGGGCGAGCCCCAGCGGAACTGCTATCGTGCTTGAAATCCCCCTCCTCGACGGGGAGTCTGTCACAAGCGCGGATGTCCGGGTCGAGCAAGACCGGGCCCTCATCAACATGGCACCTCAGCAAGCTCAGGTCAGCTGGGTCTCTGTCGTTGAAAAGAAGAGCGAGGTAGCTCTGAGAGCATCGGACACCACTTCTTGGACCGAAATCTGGCGCCTCAATGTGAGTCCGATCTGGCATGCAGAGTTAGAGGGTATCCCGGTGATACACCATCAAGGCCAGGCTGGCCAATGGCTCCCAGAGTGGCGACCGTGGCCAAATGAAACGATCACCCTGAACATCACCCGTCCTGAGGGGATACCCGGGAAGACCGTTACTGTAGATAGCAGCCGTTTACTCATCTCTCCGGGCCTTCGCGCAACGGACACCACACTAGGCCTCAGCCTGCGAAGCAGTCGCGGTGGACAACACAGTGTGACCCTGCCAGAAAATGCTCGACTCCAGCTCGTGAAGATCAATGGCAAAAGCCAGCCAATTCGTCAGGAGGGACGTGTTGTTACGCTGCCGCTCACACCAGGAGCGCAGTTCATGGAACTCCAGTGGCGACAATCCGATGGCATCGCGAGCCGTTTCAAGACGCCTGCTGTGGACGTGGGGATTGAGAATGTCAACACCCAGGTGCAGGTTAGAATGCCAGGCCGTCGCTGGGTGCTTTTCACGGGTGGCCCCCAGCTCGGTCCAGCCGTACTCTTCTGGCCTTTCGTGATCGTGATCTTGCTCGTCGCTGCTGGCCTTGGACGTGTGACAGTTACACCGCTCAAAACCTATCATTGGATCCTCCTGGGTCTTGGACTCACCCAGGCTCGCATCGAGATTGCCATGTTGGTCGTTGCCTGGTTGCTCATTTTGGGGTACCGCAAACGGCTGGACAAAGAGACGGGAAACGCCGTCTTCAATCTGGCTCAATTGGGATTGGTGATTCTATCTGCCCTTGCTCTGTTCTCCCTCATCTATGCTATCAGACACGGTCTCTTGGGCCGTCCAGAGATGTGGATCATGGGGAACGCGTCGAACAATTATTTCCTTCAGTGGTTTCAAGACCGATCTGAGGCAGCAGTTCCCCAGGCCTGGATATTCTCGGTCCACATTCTTTTTTATCGCATCGCCATGCTCGCGTGGGCACTCTGGCTTGCCTTAGCTATGCTTCGCTGGCTTCGTTGGGGCTGGGACTGCTTTAGCCACAACGGCATCTGGCGCCCAATTACACTCATAAAACCGAAGAAGAAAGTCAAAAAGGGAAAGGAGGATTCTCTGGAGCTGGATGTGGAAGAGTAGAGCGTCACAGTGCCAAATGACAAAGCCCAAATGAGTGCCAAATTTCAAATGACTGCAAGGAAGTAATCGTTTGATCGAGCCAGTCTGATGTTGCTTGACTTAGCCATCTAACTCACAGACTATTGGCAGAACTTCGAAAAGTTTTGACATCTAAGCATTTAGATTTCATCTGACATTTGGATTTTGACATGTGAAATTGAAGCCTTACCGATAGACTTCTTCTTGACTTTTCCTCCCTGTGGAATGGGTGTCAGGTCTTGACAGGCTGACCGAGAATGGCATTTTTGGGCGATTTCAACTCGCTAACTACCTGATTTCATTGGAGTCAGTTTCACAAAATGTGAATTCTCGGTCACCCTGTTGACATGAGACATGAATAACAGGATCGGGACTGCTCTTGCCTCTTGCGATCAGAAGCAATCCGTGCGTTTTTGCGAAAATGGGGGGCGCAGTTCAATTTGTTGAATAACTTCTTACCGTAATCGCTTATCCTGGTCCGATCCTGTAATATAGGGAGGGTTCCTGCTTTTTGAAAAAGATCTTCTTTGACATTCGAAAATCGGATCAAGAACTCTATGGGATTTAAGTCCACGAATTCAGCAAGGTCCCCAAAGTTCCTGCTCTATCCGGCCTTTCAACCTATCAGCAAACGATATTTAACAGTTTCTTTCTTCCCGCTGGGGAGAGGCCAAAGCCGTCAAGCTCTTCCTGAAGAGCGGCACAGCTGCCGTATCTTCCCACGTATCCGTTCACACGGGCCACGGCTGTGGACGCAACGAAATCCTCAATTTTAGGATACATGGCGTTGAACTCTCTCATGAGCTCTGGCTGTTGCCGCAGATAATACTTCTGGTGGTAGGCTTCTGCGAGATAAAACCCGGAGAACGGAAGAATCCCCGTATGGATCTTTCCCCTTCTCCTTTTCGCCTCACGGTCCTTTGTTTCCGAAGCCAGCTTTTCCTGGAACTCGTTGTGGTAAAACACTGCGGCCATGTATTGTCGCGACCAGGACCGTCTTCTTGGATTGTGGCTTTCCCAGAAGATATCCAACAGCTCCTTGTATGATACCTGAGTCGGATTATACTCAATCTGGATCGCCTCACTGTGATCGCCAAGACCTTGGTACGTGGGGTCCTTTTTCTCCCCCCCTGAGTATCCGACACGGGTCCCAACGACGCCTTTGACGCACCCGAACTGGGCATCTGGTCCCCAAAATCAGCCGAGCGCAAAAGTCGCCGTTTCTGTTCCGGCGGGTCTGGAGGCATCCAGGGGCGGTATTGGAACATTGATCACCTGGCTGTGCTCTGTCATACTGATTGTTTTTTCCCCTGCTATCGCCTCTGACCCTCTGCTTCCTGTATTCAGCCGGTGGGCCGTGAGAAAAGAGGCGAATCCACAGCACGCAAAGCCCATCCGCTTGAGGAAGGTTCGCCGACCTAGACGGTTATCTTCAGAAAGGATCCGTCTCCAGATCACTTCGAGCTCTCTCTTCCTGGGATCCACTTGCAACCTCCGTTTCGCTTTCGAAATCATTCTGCGGCAATTTTCTCTGCCGAAACAAATGTCAACGCAACTGAATTGATGCAATATCTAAGGCCGGTGGGCTGCGGGCCGTCATTGAAAACGTGCCCGAGATGAGAGTCGCACCGGTTGCACAATACTTCGGTTCTTTTCATGGAAAAGCTGTAATCCGGAGCCGTCTTGATATGGTTTTCGGCAATCGGCGCCCAGAAGCTCGGCCAACCCGTCCCAGAATCGAACTTTGTCGCCGAACTGAATAGGTCTAAGTCACAAGCGGCACATCGATAAATGCCCTTGCCTTTGAAATCATGGTATTTGCCACTGAACGGCGGCTCAGTACCCTTTTTTCGCATAACCCTGAACTGCTCCGGCATTAGCAATTGTCGCCATTCTTCCTCGCTTTTAACGATTTGCCCAGGCATACTCATTTCTCTCCCTTGTGCCAGGGCTTCTTGGAAATACTCAAGGTCTGAGAAGATTCTGAGTGCTGGGATCCCAATGAAAAGGGTGAAGCCCAATTGCTTGAGAAAGGACCTTCGACGGAGAATTGAATCGGCTTTTACTGATCTTGACTCCATGTGTAACCTCCTCCATATCGATCTGATCATCACTACTTTGCTTTCAGATCAATAATACTCACTGAGGGTAAAGATGCGATAAAGGATTTGTAAAGATTCGGTAAAGTTTTTTGACCTCATTCATCACTCGTTGCTAATCTCCGTTCACAGTGATTTTCTGAACATACTTGACCCAATCATATCCATAATAGCCTTCTGCGACCACGCGCAGCGGAAACCCATGCCTCCGTGGCAGAATCTCTCCGTTGACCTGGTAGGCGAGAAAGACCCGGTTGGAGATGACATCGTCCATGGGAAAACTCTTTACCTTTTCATAGGAGATTAACGGCCCATGAATCGTCACGGTCCGGGCACTCTCTCTGACACCCACCTTTTGGAGCAACGTCTGGATGGAGAAACCCTTCCACCGGCCGTGATTCGCAAAAAAGCCTGGACAGATAAGCAGCACATTTCTCTCAATTGTTGGGATCTCGAGGAGTTCGGGATACTTCAGACTCAACGGCTCCCTCACAGCGCCCGAGATTTCTAACCGCCAGGTGTCAAGATCTACCTCATGGTCTGTCGGCCCCATGGTCCCGAATTCCTTCAAAGGAGTGACCTCTAGGTTTCTGGTGTCCAAAGAACTGGGGTCTTCCCTGATGAGGCTTTCCCTCCCGGTACCTTTGGGCAGGGTCGTCTTTCGAGCCTCTGCGTATCCTCGTCGGAGGATGGAAAACAGAGGATTGAACAGAATGCCTAGGCCGACAAGAACTCCCAGTGACGATTTGAGAAAATGTCTGCGTTTTTTCATGTCCCCTCCGTATGGGTTCTTGGCCCGGCGCAGTCCTAGACTGTCGCCTGAGCGTAACCCGTCAGCCCGGGGAGGCCTCTTTCCGGATCAGTGTGCCGAGCTCCAAATTACTCCTCTTGCGCACGTTAACACCCCTCAATTCATTATAACCTCCCTTTTTTGAAATCTCAGCTAACGGGCCTCGGCACCTAACCCCGATCTCAATCAAGGCTGTATTTAACACGACACTTTAAAGGACGGTGAAAGGGAGTGTAAAGATTTCGTAAAGATTAGCGGGAGAGAGACGGAATTTCCGTAGGGAGGGTGAACCAAATCCGCACCTGACCAGAGGAAACCTCGGCCCCGACCTTCCCACCGTGGGCCTCGACCAGTTCCTTAACGATGGCAAGCCCGATGCCTGCCCCTCCGTATTCTCTGGAACGAGATTTCTCCCCTCGGTAGAAGCGTTCGAAGAGATAGGGCAGGTCATCCTCGAGAACCCG
>WVXP01000042.1:41940-58191 GCA_011773445.1 Pseudomonadota bacterium
GAGGTGTATACTGAAGGGCGTTTTGAATTAGATTCCGTAATACCTGCTCCACCTTGTCCGGATCGGCCATCACCCGTTCCGTTCGGTCAGTGTAGACCTCTTCAACAGAAATGCCTTTTGCCTTGAATTGAGACCTGAAGGGCCCCAGACACTGTTTAACGAGGTCCGGAAGAATCACACTCCGCAGACGGAGGGTCGCACTGGCGGCGTCCGCCTTGGCGAGCTCGAGGAGGTCCTCGACCAACTTCATAACCCTGAGGGTTTCCTCATAGATTAAGTCGAAGGTTTCCTTCGAAGGGTTCGCCACACCATCTATTAACGCCTCAAGATATCCTCGAATGTTTGTTATGGGGGTTCGAAGCTCATGAGCCACGTTAATGACCATGGTCTTTCGCAAGTGCTCGAGTTTCTGCAGGTTGTCCACCATTCGGTTAAACGCCGCAGCTACTTGTCCGATTTCATCTTTTGATGAGACTTGTATCCTCTCGGTATAATCCCCGAACGCGATCTTTCTCGATATCTCCCTCATCTGCGAGAGGGGGATTAGGACCTTTTTGTTGAGGAGAACACTGAGGATAACCGCTAGCGTCAGGGCAACGAGGCTGGCCCAAAGTAAGTACCGATGAATGGCTTCGAGAAACATCCCATGCGTCTCTGTGGGGGAGATATTATACTTCTTCATCAGGGCCATAAAATAGTCCGCGGCAAGGTAATCGATGGCCAGCCAAACCACGAGGATCACCACACCAATGGCGAGGACATTGATACCCAAAAGCTTCCACAGGAGCCGACTTCGCATACCCTTCCCTTTATCTTACTCTCCATCGTTTTCGGCAAATCGATATCCGACGCCTCTCACAGTCAAGATATACTTGGGGCTTGATGTGTTTTCCTCAATCTTTTCCCTGAGTTTCCCGATGTGGACATCGACGACCCGATCGACCACGACCTCGCCGTCCGGATAGAGACGATCCAAAAGGTCCTGACGCCGAAAAACCCTTCCAGGTGTGGCCATCAGTGCATGAAGGAGTTTATACTCTGAAAGAGTCAGCGAAATCGGGCGTCCATTCAAGGTGACTTTGCACTTTTCGAGATCGAGAATTAGCCCCTTGTGCGCAAGGTGTTTCTTGCTCTTCAACGGCTCCCGTCCGGTTCGTCGGAGGATAGCCTTTACCCTTGCGACTAGCTCCCTCGGGCTGAAACGGTTTGACGACGTAGTCATCTGCCCCGAGAGAAAGTCCCAAGACCCGTTCCATTTCCTGATCCCGGGCGGTCAGAATCAGGATGGGGACATCAGAGGAGCTTCTCAGCCGACGACATACCTCCCAACCGTCGATTTTAGGAAGCATGAGATCGAGAATAACGAAAGTCGGATTGTAACGCTTTGCCAGCGCCAAAGCTTGCTCACCATCGTGCGCCACCCACGTTTTAAACCCATCCTTTTCAAGATACATGGAAATGAGGCCAGCGGTCTTCTTGTCATCTTCGACAAGGAGTATTCGGTCTGTGGAATTCGGATGGCTCACGGCCAACCTCCTGTTGGGGGAAACAGCGAGGTCTCTACGCCTAACACTCGCCATTAACTAAAACTATAGCGGATCGTCTGACACATTGAAAGTAAAGGTGTGAAAACGGTGCCAGGCCTTAACATGAGGCATGAACAAGAGGACCGGCACTGCTCTTGACTCCTACGACCGAGAGCAGTCTGACGGTTTTGAATCAAACACCGAGAAAAATGGGGACGTAGTTGAATTTGTTGAGTAACTTCTTACCGTAATTGTTTATCCTAGGCCGATCCTATGATACAAGGGGTGTCTCTATTTTTTGAAAAGATCTTATTTGATATTTGGAAAAGTGATCACGAGCTAGACGGGATTTAAGTTCACGAATTCAACAACGTCCCCAAAGTTCCCTGAGGGACGTTTGCGGAAGCGTTGGGGGACCCATCGAGGGCGAGCAGGCTTCGACGTGACCTCAGCCGAACGTAAGGGGAAAACCCCGCCTTCAGAGCGGGGAAGGGGCAAAAATTCCCCACCTGTGAGCCCCGCGAGGGTCAACGCGAGAGCAAGGGAGCGAAGGGGTATGAGGGTCCCATCAAAAGATTCAAAATTGTTGTGGAACATCAGAAGGGTACAAACTTCATGCTTTGAAAACTCAGGAAACTCCACTCTGGGTTTTTTGTTGACTTTGCCCAATCCTTTCGTTCTAATTGCAGAGAAACTGATTGAGGATAAGATACATGGAAACAGTCGTGAGTATTTTTCAAGGCATCGCTATTCTTATTGGAATATTTGTGCTGTACCTATTAGTTGTAGCTTTAATTCCCGGTCCCACAGTACCAGAGCAACACCTGGAAAAGGCGAAAGAACACACCAGGGAAACAAATCCAAAACCATGTCGATCAAGAAAAGATGTGAGTTTTGAAGTCAAGGGAATGTCATTAAGCGCATGGCTGTATTTGCCTGAGAATGTGTCCACTCCGCTTCCTTGTATCATTATGGGGCATGGTTTTGGGGGTATCAAGGATATGGGCTTGGAACCTTATGCTATTCGTTATCAGGAAGCCGGCTTTGCCGTGCTCGCATTCGATTACCGGCATTTTGGTGAAAGCGATGGTGAACCTCGCCAGCTGGTATGGATCCCATACCAACTGGAAGATTGGTTGGCGGCGATAACGTACGCCAGAGGCCTCAAGGAGATTGATCCGGCAAGAATCGCTCTGTGGGGTACCTCTATGAGCGGTGGACATGTTATCGTAACTGCTGCAAAAGATAAAAACATTGCCTGCGTATCTGCGCAATGTCCGGGGTTGGATGGTCATGCGTCAGGAGAGATGATTTCTAAAAGAGAAGGAATCGGATACATTCTCCGTATGATAATGCACGGACAACGTGATCTGGTTAGATCCTGGCTCGGTCTTTCGCCCCATAAAATACCTATCGTAGGAAAACCAGGAAGTATTGCTTGTTTGACGACTCCAGATGCTTATGATGCTTTCGGTAAACTCGCACCGGAGAATTTTATTAACGAAGTCTGTGCTCGCATAATACTACGGGCAAACAAATACAGACCGGTCAAACATGCCCAAAACGTTCGTTGCCCGGTCTTGCTCCCGATATGTGATAATGATAACTTGACTCCAATCAGCGCCGCTGAAGAAACTGAAAGAAATTTGGGGAAATATGCAGAAGTAAAACACTATCCAATCGGTCACTTTGATATCTATATAGGGGATAACTTTGAAAGAAGCGTAAGCGATCAGCTTGGTTTTTTTGAGAAACACCTTTGATTCGTGTATTGTGATGATCTGATCCATTCTCCCTCTGACCTCGCCCTATGCCGCCTCGGGTGAGTTCGACCGTTATGCGGTAGATGAGTTTTATGACATGTTGAACGGTGAAAAGATGGAAAAAATCTTTGATGGTAAAAAGACAGCAAAATTAGGTACCGAAAAGAGGCCCGCTGTTGTTCATGTTCAAACAGAAGAAAGATTAAAAGAAGTGGCATCCATATTTGAAGAAAACGGTTGGAGATATACAATTCAACTGGAACCAGATAAACCAGAGGATATGACCGATTTAGAAATACTATTGAATCCACAAAAACCGAAGATTGCCGAAAAGAAAGTTGGACGCAATGAGCCCTGCCCATGTGGAAGCGGGAATAAGTATAAAAAATGCTGTGGTAAATAAGGCTATTTTACATTTTGAGAGATTCGTCTGCGCACACCCACTGCGTCACCCTGACGGCTAGAAGCCGAGGCGCTTTTGATATTCGTTGGTTTGTTGAAGTTCCTCATTATCAAAACAGACCCTCCACGTGCCCGCCGCAAGTGAGGAGGACGTTATGTTCCGTTAAACGGACTCCAACGGAATGGCAATCAGGTGTTGATATGGATCACAGCGCCCTCCAAAAGTCCGATTAACTCTTCATTTTCCCTCAAGTCGGGGGCTCCGCTCATTTCGCGGTTCGTTCCGCGTAAGAAGATGATTAGGATTCGGGAAGAACAGCCACAAGATATAAAAGCAATCCGTAAAGTAAACATACGGGCTTTCGGTCAAACTCAAGAGGCCAACCTCGTGGGCAAGCTGCGGCAGAACTGTAATCATCTGCTGTCCCTGGTGGCTCTAATGGAAAACCAGGTCGTTGGCCACATTCTTTTCAGTCCTGCCACAGTCGAGGTTGAACACGGGACGGTACTGGGAATGGGTCTGGCACCCATGGCAGTGCTACCTGAGTACCAAAGACGGGGGATTGGCTCGGAGCTGATCAGATCGGGTATAGTCAGGCTGACAAGCAGGCGGTGTCCTTTCGTGATCGTTTTGGGGCATGCTCACTATTATCCTCGATTTGGGTTTGAGCCTGCGAGTCGCCACGGAATCCGGAGCGAATGGGAAGTGCCAGTTGACACATTCATGATATTGGTGCTTGATGAATCTGCGATGCAGGGCACCTCGGGGATGGCCAAGTATCGGCCAGAATTTGCTGAAATCATGTGAAGCGACGAACAAGCGGATGCAGTGGACGCGGTAAACCGCGGCATTGATCTTGGCCGTTAGGCGGCGCAGGCCGTGGAATTCTGCAGTCAACATACTGCTACGCTGATGGTCAAAGAGGGAGGGATCCTGGTAGCTTTCGCTCAGGTCCGGCGGTAATCGCCGCCCGATTGTGTGACCGATGAATCGTCGGTGGAGCTCTGGCGCTTCTATGTCGATGAACCGTTCCAAGGGGGGGAGTGGCACAGCTTCTGATGGATGCGGTACACGAGGCGGCGCATGATCTCGGGGGCGAACGCTCTGGCTGAGTGTCTGGGACCGCAATGCCCCTGCAATTGCCTTCTATCGGAAATGTGGCTTCAGAGATGTTGGCACGAAGGATTTCTGGGTAGGCAGTGATCGGCAAACAGACCGAGTTATGGTTGTGGCTGTTCAGTCCCCATCATCCATGCCGTCTGACAATTAACCGGAACGGATGCGTTAATCTATCTGGTCGAGCTTGGGCATTCGTAGACAGGACTGCGAAAGATGACATCATGTGCCTGTCGCAAAGACCTGGACCGGAAGTATCAAATACGCGCTCGTTTAACAGTATCAAGTTTGAGAAATATCGGGGCTGTTTAATATGTGAAGAAAACAATGGGGTCAGCTCTTGAAATGGAACCTTAATCCTTTTTGAGGAGACCTATGGAATCAATTAAGACTATTCGTACTTTTGACAGGGCCACTGCGATTGTCACTGGTGGAGCATCAGGAATTGGTCGAGCGATCGCCGAGGAATTAGCAAAGCGTGGCTGCGAGGTGGTACTGGCTGATCTTCAGATCGAATTAGCAGAAGAAGTCGCATCAAAAATCCACGCTTCCGGTGGTAAAGCAGAGGCAGTCAAAATAGATGTAACCGACTTTTATGCTCTGGAACAGCTCGTTCAAGAAACCGTTAAACGTACGGGTCGGTTAGACTATATTTTTAACAACGCGGGAATCGTAATTGGTGGCAACGTCAACCACTACGGTATCGAAGATTGGAATGAAATTGTAGATGTCAATCTCCGTGGCGTGATCAGTGGAGTCCAAGCTGCATACAAGGTTATGATGGCCCAGGGATTCGGGCACATTGTCAATACTGCTTCCTTGGCTGGACTTATGCCCTCTCCAGGAAATGTAGCCTACGCAACAACCAAGCATGGGGTAGTCGGTCTTTCAAAATCACTGCGAGCCGAAGCCACACAGACGGGAGTGCGCGTTAGCGTCTTGTGCCCTGGTTTTGTTCGTACGGCTATCTTGGAGAGAGGGGGGAAGTATGGCAGAATCCTTATGGATTTTTCACCTGAACAAGAACGTCGCATTTTGGAGATATTGGAAAAATTCAAACCCATGGCTCCAAATATCTTCGCCAAAAAGGCTCTAGAATTGGTCGCGAAAAATAAAGCAATCGTTGTTTTACCGTCGTGGTGGAAGCTGTTCTGGTGGATTCACCGTTTGTCTCCTTCCCTGGGAATATTCCTTGCCCAAAGGCGATTTCAAGATTTTCAAGAGAAGCTTGGCATGGTGCAAAGTGGCTAACCAATCAATGAAAGGGACCCTTCGATGCTTTGATTTTACTCAGCATCGACCCATCCCCGTAGCTCAAGGCCGCTGAGCTGGGACGTTAGGCACTACAGATCACCTCTACTTGGGGAGGAGGGATTATGATAGTTCGGATTTGGCATGGGTGGACGACGCCCGCAAAAGCAGATGTGTACGAAGGCCTTCTCAAAGAAGAGATTTTCGTAGGCATCCGGAATCGTCGCATTCGCGGGTACAAGGGGATCCAACTCCTACGTCGGGAAACTACCGATGAAGTCGAATTCATGACGATCATGAAGTTTGATAGCCTAGACGCTGTGCGTGAGTTCGCAGGGGAGGACTACGAAGCGGCTGTTGTGCCTCCGAACGCACGGGCGGTGCTGTCCCACTTCGATGAGCGTTCACAGCATTACGAGGTCAGGGCAGAGTTAGAGGCTTAACACGCAGCTGACCTTGAAGACAGCTGCACCTATATCCAGGCAGCTGATCTTTACTGTTAGCTGCCGTAAGAGACAGATCGCCTATGGCTACAGGGGTTCACCGTGGGTTGTTCTAGATTATACGTAACGGGACTTGCGCATGACCAAATCACTTAAGTTCGACGTGTTTGGACGGCAGGTTTTGGTAGTGAAATTGGACGATCGTTGGTCTGCATTCTACTTAGGTACGAATGGGAAAAGACGTCGGGCAGAGGACATCGTCGTTCCGTCATTCATCACCGAATCAGAGATCGAGCGCTATCTCGCTGATCTATGTCATGAATGGGCGAGTGAGAAGTGCCCAGATGTCAAGCGCTTAGACTAGCGCAAAGGGAGACTCCATAGTTGATTGGTTAGCACTTCCACACTTCTCGCCAAGCTCCAAGGCCTCATCGTATCCCCATTTTTTTCATAGCCAGGCGAAGTCTTTTCAACTCTTTTCTGCTTGCTTTCTGGTTGGGATCTATTTCTAGCGCTCGCAAAAAATTCTCTTCAGCTATTCCCAAATTCTCAGGGTCTCGTTGTCTGTGGGCGATAGAATGATAGCTGATTCCCATCCCATAGTATCCATAGGCATTTTCAGAATCGAAATCTAAAACCCTTTCATAATGCTTGAGGGCCTCTTCATATCGTTTGCTTCTAACGCAAGAATATCCCTTGTTATTGTATTGCCCAGCTGTTTTTTTCTCTGATGGCCATCAGAAAATTATCAATCGTCCAACTCCCGGTCGTTCTGAAGGGATGGATCTTTTCAGTGTTATTGCTAAGAGCAGGTATAAGTACTAGGAATGAAGGGAACCCTCTGACACCATACTTCCGAGAAAGAGCCAGTTCAGCAGCTCCTTTATCTGGGTTGATATTCACTTTGGGAATATCGAATAAGAAGTTTTCTATCTCATAAGAGGAAAGATATTCAGTATTCAGTCTATTACACCATTTGCACCCAGCGTTGTTGAGATAGAGGATTAGCGGTTTTCCCTCATCTGTTGCTTGCGTCATGGCATATCCATAACCGGAAGCTCCGTGCTCCTACCCACAGAAATCGTAGGCTAAAACCCCACTACTCACACCGACCCCCATGAAAACGATAACCGCCAAAGTCGATAAAAGAATCCTGCAAATGAACCGAGTATTTTGCATTGTCGTTTTCCCCTCTGATCCTGTGTTCTGGACGTAAAGAAACAGGATCGGCAAGAGGTGGGGAAAACTTGAGATCATGTAACATGTTTTGAAAGAGTTAGAGATTTTATTCTGAAAAAGCTCGAAACCTTATGTTATTGTTATACGCTCTACTCAGGATAGAAAACTACATTTGTCGAGGGCAAATGGCGGTTACACCGACCCAGGAGTAACGAATGACGACCATGCTGATATCTCATCGCATGGACCTGATCAGAGTAGCACTCTTATCAACGGGCCATATGGCGGTTGATCTGTATCCCCCTTTTTTGGCCGCACTTCTTCCTCTTCTCATCGAAAGGCTCGGGTTGTCCTTTACCCTGTCGAGTGTACTTGCCTCCATCCTCATGGTTTCGGCCGCATTAACTCAACCTCTATTTGGGATTCTGTCTGACAAAGTTGGAGGCCGAAAACTGGTTTTCTGGGGACCGTTGATGGCGGCCACAGGGATGAGCTTCATAGGTCTTCTCCCGAACTACGCCCTCTTAATCCCATTCTTGGTCATCGGTGGATTGGGGGTCGCCTGCTTTCATCCTCAGGCTGCTTCATTGGCTGGCCATTTCAGCGGCCCTCGGAAGGGTCTCGGTATTTCTCTGTTCATGCTCGGAGGTAATATAGGGTTCGGTCTTGGACCGATGGTCATTCTCACGATCGTTTTGGGCCTTGGCATAGAGAGAAGCTATGTGGCGCTACTTCCGGCAACCATTTTCATTCTCGCCTTGATTCGGTATTTACCAAAACATACGCTTCCTTCGCCTGCTCTCGGGGTTGATAGACCAGCAATAAGAGCTGTCCACCTTCGCGACGTCTGCCGTTTTTCTTTGCTTTGGTTGGTCGTTTGGCTCAGATCCACGGCCATTCTCAGTTTGATCACGTTCTTGCCCACTTATCAAACAATGAGGGGACTTTCTCTGACAGCGGGGGGGAGTTCCTTTACGGTTTTCATGATTTTCGGCGCACTGGGCGGGTTCCTGGGAGGAAGTCTCTCGGACCGGGTCGGTCGAAAAAGGACGGTGGTCCTCTCTCTTCTGATGGTTATTCCCACGTTTTGTGGTTTTCTCTATCTATCGATTCACTGGACTTTCGTGTTCCTTGCCCTCCTCGGATTCTTCATTTACCTAGGAGAATCGCCCTGCATCGTCATGGCGCAGGAGACAGCTCCTGAGCGAGGCGCAACAATGTCAGCTCTGATCATGGGCTTTTCATGGGGAATGGCGGGATTGGTATTGATGGGTGTGGGAGCTTTTGCCGATGTTTTTGGCATGAAGCAAGCGATGGATCTGCTGCTCGGCCTCGCCACGATTGCCCTGGTTCTGGCTTTTTTTCTTTCCGAAGTGACTTCGGAAGCTCAACATCCAACATCAGACGAAGACTAACAGATAAAAAGGTGGGAGAGCCGACCAATCAGCACTCCAGTGACACCGGCAGAACGACCGCCTTGGACGACGAGACCCTCACGGCGGATCACTCTTCACAATCCGTATCACCGACCAACTGGGCAGGCAAGCTCGCATCGCCTGCAATAGCTAATCCATTTCCCGGGTTCGAGCTCTCCATCAACTTCAACGTTTTCGGGTCTATCTTCATCGACTCTCATCTGCTCGTGGCAGAGCTGCTTGCTGAAGACACCCGTTCTACCGGGTAGCTGATCAAGTCCAAAATCATCTTCTGAATAGATTTTTTTCCGAAAGGCTTCTTTTGGACAGGCTGCCATACAAGGCGCACTGCACTCTTCGCAGGGGTCAAATTCAATAGGACCGGTGCACGGGAGAACCTCATCCGTCACCATGGCCCGTAGACGGACCCTGGGGCCGAATTCCGGGGTCACCAAAAGGTTGTTTTTGCCGATACATCCCAGCCCTGCCATAACGGCAGCATCCTTGAGAAAAATCCCCCCGTGCTCGATGTGATATGACAATTCTATTGTTCTGACTCGCTTTTTCTCCTCCAACCAATGAGATAGCTGTGAATTTGTGGATAAGAGCATCCGATTGCCACGGGTACCCCCGAAGTAACCCGTCTTCCACCAATCCAATTCAGGGTTGGCCTGGGGATGCAAGACGGCGATGACAATTGCGCATTTCGCATTTCCAGGCCATGCAACTTTTCCGAGCCCTGTTGGCCCTTCCCCACTGCCAACGGCCCTGTATTCACCCATTCTTCCGTAGATCAGATGAGAAGGGGATTCCTTGAGGGCTTCGACACTGGCGATTCCAGCCGACGAGGCACCGAATTCCTTCGCCTTTCTGATGATTTGGTCGCTGATCTCTTCCTTTATGTCTTTGCGCATCCCCGCACCTCCAAGCCTGTTAAACTAACCAAATAAGAGAGAAGATGTCCACAAGATCATATAATTCACAAAGCATGGTTATCGACCATGGCACTCGTAGAGTGAACTCGGAACGCCATTCTGATTGAGCAAAGCGCGGCCGATGTGGAAGTTCAGTTACTCTTGTACCTCGGTAACTCTGATTGATCTTTGGGGCCAATCAGGTAAAATAAGTTTGAACAAAGGAGTCGAGGAATACAGCGTGAAGAAGACACTTGCAATGCTCGTTGTTCTGGTAATTGCCGGTTTTTTTGGTTGGCAAGTATACAGAAGGGCTTCCATGCCGAAAGGGGAATTCGTTCGTCGGCCACCGTCCCTTGGTGTGGCCGTAAAGGTTTCCCCTGTCGAGAAGGCTACAGTCTTTGACAGAGCGCTTTTTACGGGCTCTCTTCTACCCAACACCTATTATGTCGTTGCTCCGAAGATCGCCGGACGCCTTGAGAAGCTTGCGGTTGATATCGGAGACAGCGTAAAGCGAGGCCAATTAATCGCAGTCCTTGATGATGATGAGTACGAACAGCAAATTGACCAGGCCCGGGCAGAACTCGAGGTTGCGAGAGCGAACGTCGTGGAAAGGCGTAGCAATTTGGGCATCGCTCGGCGCGGGTATGACAGAGCCAAGGCTCTTCGCCAGAAGAAGATCATATCTGAGTCTGAACTCGATAATGCAAGAGCCCAATTTGAGGCAGAAGAGGCGAAGTATAGGGTTGCCCAGGCTCAGGTGACACAGAAAGAAGCCGCCCTGAGGGCAGCCACTGTTCGGTTGTCCTATACCAAAATCCGGGCAGCCTGGGAAAACGGGACCGAGCGTAGGATCATCGGGGAACGGTTTGTGGATGAGGGGTCGATGCTGAAGGCGAACGATCCAATCGTCTCCGTCCTCGACATCCATTCTCTGACAGGAGTGATTCACGTCATCGAGCAGGATTACTCCAAGGTTCGGACAGGGCAAGATGCGATTGTGACTACCGATGCATTTCCCAGCAAGACCTTCACTGGTAAGATTCTTCGCGTAGCGCCTCTCCTGAAGGAAACCTCTCGCCAGGCAAGAGTTGAGATTGAGATTCCAAACCCAGACGGAATCCTGAAGCCCGGCATGTTCGTTCGCGTCCAAATCGAGTTTGCCGAGCACAAGAATGTGACAGTCGTCCCATTGAGTGCTCTTGTAAAACGCAACGGTCAACGGGGAGTCTTCTTAGCAGACACGCAAAACATGAAAGCGCATTTCGTTCCGGTAACTGTAGGGATTATCGACCATACGCTGGCGGAAGTGGTGAAACCGTCATTATCTGGACTGGTCGTGACGCTGGGTCACCATCTTCTTGAGGACGGCTCTGCCATTATCATGTCGAGCCTGGAATCTGTTAAGCCAACTTCGCAGCCTATCAATCTTGAGTCATTATCGGGCAGTGAAAAAACCGAATCACAAGGAACGCGATGAGACTCTCACAATTTGCTGTCCATCGTCCTATCTTCGCGGTCATGGTGACGCTGATCGTGGTTATTCTGGGTGGAGTGTCTTTGCTGCGCCTTCCGATCGATTTGATGCCAGATATCACCTATCCAACACTGAGCATTACCACGGCCTATGAGAATGCGAGCCCAGAAGAAATCGAGGAGTTGGTAACCCGTCCCATTGAAGAGGGAATGAGTGCGGTTCCCGGCGCGGAAGAGGTCTCTTCGATCTCGGCCGAGGGCCTAGGCAGTGTCCGGGTGACCTTCGCGTGGGGTACGGATTTGGATGCGGCAGCCAACGATATCAGGGATCGTTTGGATCGCGTCATCCCGCTTCTCCCGGAAGATGCTGAGCGACCAAGACTGCGTAAGTTCGACCTCGCAAGTTTCCCCATCCTTATTCTTGGTGCGGCAAGCAATTTGGACCCCATACAGATGCGACGGATCATCGATGACCAGGTCCAGTATCGTCTCGAGCGCATTCCGGGTGTCGCCGCAGTCGATGTGCGGGGAGGGTTGGATCGAGAAATCCACGTCAATCTCTATCCGGATAAAATCAACGCCCTGGGCCTGCCCCTTGATCAGATCCTCAACCGTATTCGGGAGGAGAATGTCAACGTCCCGGCGGGGACAATCGACCGAGGAAACTTCGAGGTGATGATTCGTACGCCTGGTGCCTACACCTCCCTGGATGAAATAGAAAATACTGTCGCAGCTATCCGCGAGGGCGTTCCTATTCGGATCAGGGATATCGCCAGCGTAGAAGACTCGTGGCAAAAAGTCATTCGTATCGTTCGGATCAACGGAAAACCTGGAATACGACTCTCCGTCAATAAGCAGTCGGGTACCAATACAGTGGAGGTCGCAAAGAGAGTCCTCCAGGAGGTCGAGCGAATCAATCAGGACATTCCACAAGTCAACCTAACACCCATTATCGACACCTCTGACTATATCCAACGCTCCATTAGCAATCTTGGCTATTCTGCATTTTATGGAGGTTTTCTGGCCGTCCTGGTACTCCTCCTCTTTTTGCGTAACATACACAGTACGGCCATTATTGCCACCGCTATTCCGATCTCCGTCATCGCGACATTCGCCCTGGTGTATTTTGGCGGCTTCACCCTGAACATCATGACCATTGGCGGCCTGGCTTTGGGCATCGGCATGCTTGTCGACAACGCCATTGTTGTTCTAGAAAACATCTTCCGCTTGCGTGAGACGGGTACTGAACCTGACCATGCGGCAGTCCGTGGCAGCGAGGAGGTTATCCCGGCCATTATCGCGAGCACCTTAACAACCTTGGCGGTTTTTCTTCCGCTGGTCTTCGTCCGTGGAATGTCCGGTGTGATGTTTAAACAGCTTTCATTCGTGGTAGGTTTCTCGCTTTTGTGCTCCCTCGGGGTTGCTATGACAATGGTACCGATGCTCGCGGCCAGGGTTCGTCATCCGGAGGTTCTTGGCGTCGGAGCAGGAAGCACATGGGATCGGAAAATATCAACGTACAGCGGTCGACTTTTCACGAAATTTGAGGACGGTTATAAGCACATGCTTCACGTGGCCCTGGACCACCGTTCTTTCGTTATCTTCGCCGCGGTCTTGATTATGATTGGGAGCCTTGCCCTCATCCCGCTTGTGGGCGTCGAGTTCCTGCCGAATACGGATGAGGGCGAGGTGCGGGTGAATGCTGAGATGCAGGTTGGCACCCGGTTGGAGATGATGGATGAGAGTTTCCAAAGGATTGAGTCCATCGTGATGAATGCAGTTCCCGAAATGAAGAACATGGTCACTTACGTCGGCGGACCGAGCTGGCGCGTTACCGGATCTCATACCGGGGAGATGCGAGTGGCCCTCAAGCCACAGGCCGAGCGCACGCGATCGAGCGAGGAGATTGCGGCAGTTCTTCGGAAGAAGCTTTCAAAAATGCCAGGGGTCAGCATAAGAACTCGGGCCGGACAGGGACTCTTTCTTTTACGGTTAGGAACAAGCGGATTGGATAAGGTGCAGGTTGAAATACGGGGCTACGATCTAGATATCGCCAATGTATTGGCCGAAAAGGTCAAGAGGGTTATTGAGGACGTCGATGGGGTCACCGATGCACGAGTCAGCCGTGAATCCGGTAGCCCTGAGGAACTGATCATTGTTGATCGGCAGAGGGCGGCGGATATGAAGCTCACGGTTTCGCAGATAGCCGATATGCTCCAGACGGTCCTGTCGGGAACACATGTTAGCGACTATCGCGAGGCTGGAGAAGAGTACGGGATACTTGTCAAACTCAAGGACCCGGAACGTCTGAAGCTGAGAGAGATCCTCGATCTGACATTGACCAATGTGAACGGACAGCCAGTGGTATTACGCAATGTGGTAGACGTTCGACCTCGCAGGGGCCCTGTTCTGATCGAACGTAAGGACCAGGAGCGAATCGTCACGGTTTCAGCGAACATCAGTGGACGGGATATGGGATCGATCCTAGCCGATATCCGTCGAGGGCTTCGCGCGATCCCTGTGCCAGGGGATCTCAGCATCGTTTTTGGCGGTGACTATGAGGAGCAACAAAAGGCATTCAGGGAGTTGATGCTAAGCCTGGTTTTGGCCTTGGTGTTGGTCTACATGGTGATGGCCTGCCTGTACGAGTCTCTCCGTGACCCCTTCGTGGTGATGTTCTCCGTGCCACTGGCTGCGATCGGCGTCGTTGTTATGCTTTTTCTTACCAAAACAACGTTCAATGTTCAATCGTTCATCGGCTCCATCATGCTCGGTGGGATCGTTGTTAACAATGCGATCCTGCTGGTAGACCACACAAATCTCCTTCGGCGGCGTGATGGGATGCCCTTGAGAGAGGCTATCGAAGAAGCCGGACGCCGAAGGCTTCGGCCGATCTTGATGACGGCCATGACAACCATTTTTGGTTTGATTCCATTGGCCATAGGTCTCGGTGAAGGAAGCGAGGCGCAGGCTCCCATGGCTCGAGCGGTCATCGGGGGTCTTCTCAGTTCCACCCTCATCACATTGGTGTTCGTTCCGACCGTTTACTCTATCTTTGAACGTGAGGCGGCTCGGGATACTCAGCGAGCAAAAGCCATAAACTCGGGTTCTTTCACCAACGGTCAGGACGACCCTCGATCCCCGAGTCTTGGATGAAAGAAGGTACTTGAAAATCATTGACCGTGAACGATACTTGGCATGAGATATCGCAGTACAGTTCGCAAAAGGGCATACTCAAGATGCTCAGGTCCCTTCTGTCGGCACAAAATATGGGTTAGCCCTCTCAAAAAACGGGCATCCGACTACTTTGAGACCAAGCCGGGCAGTCGCCCTTAGGCCCTTGGATTGCACACGCCACAGAAATCAAGAATGGTCTTTATGAGCACCTTCGTGGTATCCACAACAGAATCAAAATCGACATATTCGACCGATCCGTGCGCCCCCTCACCCTTGGGACCGAAAATAATTGTTGGAATGTCTGCCTCTGCCAAAACTGCCGAATCTAACCATCCGCTCATTCCAACAAATTCCGGTTCCTTTCTCAGTATGATTTGACACGCTTTTTTCAGAGTTTGAACAATCGGCTGCTCTCTGGAAATTTCAAGAGCCGGTCTATAAAAGAAGACGTCATAATTCGCTCTAAACTGTCTATCGACTGAACCAACCTTCTCGATGATATTTTCGATTTCCCCTGCAACAGTCTCACGATTTTCCCCCGGCAGAGTTCTTCTTTCCAGTTCGATTTTGCAGTAATCGGGATATGTGCTCAACTCGATGCCGCCGTTGATGAGAGAGGCATGAATTGAGGGAGAACCGAGGAGAGGATGATCTCTTTGACTCAGAATGTCTTTCCCCAGGTTCTCGATCTCCACCAAAAACTTCGCAGCCTTGATAATGGCGTCAATTCCCTCGTCTGACAAACTCCCGTGTGCTGCCTTCCCAATGACCTCCACTTTTGCCCAGGCAAATCCCTTGTGAGCAATCGTTATTTTCAAACCGGTGGGTTCACAGATGACGGCAGCATCAGCGGAATAATTCTTGACCAAGGTTTCAGTTCCTCGACTTGCATACTCTTCATCGGCAACACACGCCAGAATAACGTCTCCTTTGAGTCTTAGACCTGATTCAATGATTGAATGCAGTGCTGCGATCTGTGCGGCCAACCCGCCCTTCATATCGAGAGCGCCCCTACCGTACACTTTCCCATTCTCGAATCTGGGATCGAGCGGATCGATGCTCATCGTCTCGCTACTGACGGTGTCGGTATGGCCGTTTAACATGATGGTCCTGCCGCCACCAGTTCCCTGAAGGACGCCGATGACGTTCGCTCTTTTCGAATCGATTTCTTGATACTTCACTCCAATTCCCATTTTCTCCAGATATTGACCAATGTGATGAGCAATACCGAGCTCTCCATTTCCCGTTTTGACAAGTGAAGGGTTAACCGAATCGATGCTTATCATTTCTTGGAGCAATTTCAGCGCCTTGTCTGTATCGATTCTTATGTCATACATGTTTTTCTGCTCCCCCGTTTTCGAGTCCATTTCTGTTTTTCCCAGCCCATCGCAAGGAGTATGTCTGGATATTCTCAGATCTGTTCCTAATCTTTTCGGTTCCTTTGGATACAGCGGGATAGGCTTGAATCCTCAAAAATAAGTTATCCGAATACCCAAATCAAGAGGAATAAAAGTGGAGTTTTCTGCGTTTTCAAAGCAAGAAGCTTGTAACCTAATGATGTTTCAAGACAATTTTGAATGTTTTGATT
>WVXP01000042.1:58202-62369 GCA_011773445.1 Pseudomonadota bacterium
AAGGCGGGGTTTTCCCCTTCCTGCTCGCCCTCGATGGGTCCCCCAACGCTTCCGCAAACGTCCCTCAGGGACATGAGGGTCCACAAAACTGAGGAAACTCCGGTCACATATACCTTGACTTCCAGGCTGTCCAACCTTTTAATAATGACCCCATAGGAACGCGGTCATGCTATCGTCAGATTTACTCGGTGTCATTTTTGCGCTAAACTCAGCCCTCGTTTGGGGCAGCGGAGATTTTAGCGGAGGGATTGCAACTCGTCGCAATAACCCGTTTCAGGTCCTGGCACTGGCTTCTATAACAGGAATTGTTGTCCTTGCGCTGCTTGCCATTGTCAGGGGAGAAGGGCTCCCCGATCTGACGAGCTCTGCCTGGGCTACATCTGCCGGTGTGTCAGGGGCTCTGGGAATCGCAGCGCTCTATCGAGCCCTCTCTCTGGGGAATGCCGCAATTGTGGCACCGATAGCAGCAGTGATTGGCGCAATCCTACCGATTCTTTTTGGAACGGCGTTCGAAGGGGTTCCCCGATTAACTCAGATTGCAGGTTTTCTCGCAGGCATCGTCGGCATATGGCTTCTCACCAAATCACCGTCAGCATCGCGAGTTGAGGTACAAGGCGGCATGTTGTTAGCTTTTTCGGCGGGTCTTGGCTTCGGTGGCTTCTTTATCCTCATCGCCCAAGTCGAACCGGGTATCATATTCACACCTCTGTTGGTTGCAAAAAGTGTGTCATTGGGGGTGGCATTGGTCATTTTATCCATTCAGCACTCGGGGTTCCCTGCGGCAAGGAGCAACCCCGTAGCTCTCATTGCCGGTGTGCTAGATGCGGGTGGAAATGTATTCTACCTATTGGCGGAGCAGTTCACCCGGTTGGATGTTGCTGCGGTCCTTTCTTCCATGTACCCTGCATCAACGGTCATCTTGGCGAGTCTCATTCTCAAGGAAAAAGTCTCACCTGTCCAGTGGGCAGGCGTTTTTTTGTGTCTCTTTGCCGTGGCATTAATTGCGGTCTGAGAATCTCAGAAAAAAGCCCCCTTTTCTACTCCGAGGAATGTACAAATAGCCTCAGATCATTAAATCGCTTTTCCTCACCAGCCCTTTTGAGTTTGTCCAAAGCTTTCCGTTCAATCTGTCTGACCCGTTCGCGGGTAACACCCAACTCTCTTGAAATCTCCTCCAACGTGTGGGGCCGATCTTGGTTCAGGCCAAATCGTCTCCGGATAATGTTTTCTTCCCTAGGTGACAGTGCACTCAACTCCTGTCCCAGCTTTTCAGATAGCTCCTTGTGCAAAACCACATCAAGGGGAAATGGGGCCTTTTGGTCAGGAAGCCAGCCAATGATCCCAGTCGCCTCATCCCTCATCGCTGTCTCAAGCGAAAGTGGTTCCCCAGGGTAGTGCTCCAGAACCTTCCATTGGCCTGGGGAAAGCTTTGCCTTTTTGATGATCTGTTTCGGTCGAAGCAATCGCGGCTCTTCCCCCATAGTTCCCATGAGCCGACGGTATCGCTTCAGTGCCTCGATAATATGGACAGGCACACGGATGGTTCGGGCCTTCTCCTCGATGCCTCTCTGGATGGCCTGCCGTATCCACCAAGTCGCATAGGTGGCAAATCGGACCCCCCTGGTCGGGTCAAACCTTGCCACAGCCCTCATGAGTCCCAGATTCCCTTCCTGAATGAGATCCGCCAAAGGTAGCCCCCTGTGGAGGTACTTCTTGGCGATGCTCACAACGAGTCTCAGATTGGATCGAACCATCTTGTCCGTTGCATCACGGAGTCCCGTCTCCGTTCGTTGCATTTGATTTAGAAGTCTCGACATAGACGCGTCCGTAGCAAACTCATTATGAATCTCCCTCAGGCGTGGGATGATTTGATCAACGAGATCCCTGCTAAATCTTGGCACTTTCTTTTTTCGTGGTTTCTCACTCTTGATCCTTTGCTTCAGATCATCTACGTCTTTGAGCCCTAAGGGAATTTCCAAAAACAAACCGATGAGATTCTCATGACACTCCAGGATCTCCTGGGCCAATTTCTTTTCCTCTTTCGCGGTGAGGAGTGGATATTGGGCCATTTCCCGCAAATAGGTCAGGAGGGCATTCTCTTTCTCATCGGAACCCACTCCAGGCTCTTGCATGGATTCTTCATCGGGAGAATCCTCCCAAATCTGCTCCTCCCGTTCGGAGGTTATCTCTGAGCTTTCAAACATAGAGGCTTTCCTCCAAGATTGAGGCAGATCGACCTGAGCGCGACTCTTGAGGCCGCATTATTCACTTGTTCGCTGTAACGGTTAACGATGGTGTTGCGGGAAGATCAGCGTGTCGCTTGAGGGTCAAAAGATCGTTCTCAGGAGGGTCTCCTCAGCAATTCCTCCTCCAGACGCTTCACACGTCTTACAAGATCTGTTAGCGCACCTGGTTGACTTGCCAATCCGGTATATTCTCTGAGAGCATCATTGATCAGTGTCTGGTATCGCTTTGCCGTCGCGAATGACCTATTCTTGAAATAAGAAACAATATCGCTATCGAGATGGATGGTAATCCGCACCTTATGATTCTTCGGCGTCTCCAGATTCCCGCGATCAGCCGTTTCCATTGGCCCAGCCTTCAACTCCTCTGGCCCATCAGCGCTCATCATGTCCAGCCTTCGCTTTCTACCTATCATATATTATACATATTTAATATGTACTAGTCAACATCCCTCAGTCAGAGGAGTTTCACCATATTTTGATGAAAGCTCTGTTGAGCCCTTCGGTTCCTCATTTGATCTGACATTTTTCTGAACAGATCCCTCTTGTCTCTGACCGGCATCTGCGGAAGCGGCGGGGTCACATTTCTGGAGGTTGAGCGGAACTTGTCCTGAGCTCGGTTGAAGGGAATATGTCCCAATGGTGCCCGTTGACTGCCGGACGACCAAGCGACCCTTGCAAAAGATTCTACGTCTGTGACGTCACAATCGGATGGTGAACCACTTTTTCCGCTCCGCCAAGGGTGTGTAGACCAGCCAAAACGCCAGCAGCGCCCAGAAGACCCGATTCGGTCCTTCCAGGCCGCCAGCGCTGGTCGCCCAAATGAAATAGCCCAGCCCCCAGAGGACCAGACAATAGGCCAACTTGGTTATCCAGCGTGGCCGCCCGGCCGAGCTCACCTGGACTTCTCCAGCAAAATCCTGGACTTCACTGATTTCCATTGCTCCGGATGTCCTCTCGTACCTTGTCTTTCATTTGCTCCAAGTCATCAAACTGCCCAGTGGCGCGAGCGATGAAGTAGCCACCCCAGAAAAGGACCAGGACAAGCCCTACCGCGGCCCACACCAACCAAGTCGCTGGCAAAACCATGATCACGCTCCTATTTTAGTGTTAACATATACGCTGCCAGTGCCTCTAGCTCATCCTCTGGGAGATGAGCGTATGAAGGCATGACGGTACCCGGGTTCACCAAGTCTGGGTCCTTGAGATGCAAAATGTGCCACTCCGTAACGGCGCCATAGGGACGGCTCGCAACGTGAGATAAATCCGGTCCCTGGCGTTCGGTTCCCCAGTACACTGGCTTCTGCAAGGCATAGTCACCGGCCGTAGTCTCAGGACCGATGTCCCCCGTGACCTGTACAGTGCCGATGCCCACCTCGGGAGGGCGTACCTGCTGAGTATGACAGTACCAACAACCCTCACGCTGATAGATCAGCCGACCTCGTAACTCCGTCTCACTATACGAACGAGCCAGTTTACTGGGACCCGGCTCGCCGAGGGCAGGAATCAAGATGGTTACTATGATCCCCAGAACCAAAGCGACCAGCGATCCCGTAATCAAGTAGGGCAAACCCTGTTGGTTGATTTTCAGACCCATTGCTCGATCTCCCTTCCTTGTCGTCGGGGAAGCGGCGCGCTCCACAGCGCTCAGCTTTTTCGAGAAGGCGCGCGTTGGAATGCCGTCCGCCATATGTTATAGGCGAAAACAACCTGTCCGACCCACATCAGAAGCCCACCCATCAACCGCCATGCAAAATAGGGGTGTATTACTCGGGTCGTTTCCAGGAAACGGATCCCCCCGGCCAACCAGTGCTGACCCTGGATCAAACCGGCCAGCCAGAGGCTGGTCATAAAAATAGTCAACCCACCCAGAGTCAGCCAGAAGTGCCATTCGGCGAGCCTCCGGCTGTAGAGGGGACGTCCC
>WVXP01000042.1:62390-73601 GCA_011773445.1 Pseudomonadota bacterium
GACACGACCCAGTTGGAAAAATGCACGTAGAGGCTAAACGTGCGCAGCGACTGGGCCACCCCCTGAATGCAAGTGAATCCCCAGAAGATCGCTCCAACCGTAAAGAATCTTAGTGCCACATCCTGCCCCACCCGTAACCAGCGACCCTCCATCGTCTTATAGAAGTTCCACATGAAGGCTGTCGTGGGGACAATGGCCAGGATACTGAACACCACCGTCAGAATCTCTAGCCAGTCTGGACCCGGACCCCAGAGCTGATGGTGCTGACCCGTCCAAACACTCCACAAACCCCACATCGCGAGACCATGGCTGTAAAGAGGCTTATTTGTCAGCCGGGGCAGAAGATAAAAGGCCAAACCGAGGCCACCGGTGGTAAACCAGGCATTGAACAAATTGTGTACGTAAAAATAGTTGATAATGTTATCGCTCATCCCAACATATGCCCCGGTCGTATCCCAAATCCTGTTGCCAATTGCATAAACGGGGATGAGGATTATGGTAGCGGCCATAAAATTCCAGATGCTAACGTAGAGCTTCGGCTCCCGTCGACGGAGGATCGTACCCCAGATGTTCATCCCCAACAGGGCCATAAGAACCAGAAAAAGCATATCCAGCGGCCAGATCATTTCCGCGTATTCACGGCCCTGATTCATACCCATCAATAGTGTTGCCGCGGCCGCGGCAATGAGAAAGTTCCACAGCCACAGGGCAATCCGAGCAAGTTGAGGGCTGAACAGCGAGACACCGGTCAGGCGTCGGGTAATGTACAGCATGGCTCCGGCGTACGCCATGGAAAGCCAGCCGAAGATGAGCGCGTTGACGTGCATGGGACGCAACCGACCGAAGTTCAGAGGCCCTCGAAACGAAGGCGGGATCACTTCCTGAAAAGATGGGCTGAATAGCAACAAGGCCATCAAAAGCCCAGCCACGCCCGGGACCAGAAGCCAAAAAACCGCCGAATACAAATAGCCCTGTATGGCCTGTCGTTCCTGTTGACTCAACATTTCATCCTCTTCAGAGCAGATCTCTACTCAACCTTCTTCTCTGACGGGGTCTCATCGGGTGTTGCAAGGTTCGACCTCAGGCCCCATTTATAGACCCAGTAACCCATCCACAAAGCGAACAAGGCCGATGGTACCAAAAGATACCAAGAACGTCCAAAGAACAGCTTTTGGAAGGCCTCAATGGACAATCCTAAACGATCCACGCTTGAAGGAAGGGGTGCACTCAGGACAGCATAGGGAATGGAGAGTACGACGATGGCTCCGACAAACACAACGATGGCTGCGGTAATCCCCAAAGCCAACGCATCCCGTCGTCCTCCTCCCACACGACCCACGCTGTGCTCCTCATGGGAGCCGAGAGACATCTCACCCGTTGTGCCATCCGGTTGTTGATGAGACGTGGGTTTCTCACTGGAAATCATAAAATCACCTTCCGAGGAGAGATTGACACTGTGGCTTTGCTCAACGCGATTTTACGGATGTTGCCGACTATGTACCACGTCGTGGTAAGCCGGATCAACCCATTTACTGGAGTTCCCTGAGTTTTCAGAACAAGAAATTTATAACCTTCTGATGTTTCACGACAATTTTGAATGTTTTGATTGGACCCTCATGTCCCTTCGCTCCCTTGCTCTCGCGTTGACCCCCTCGGGGCGCACAGGTGGGGAATTCTTGCCCCTTCCCCGCTCTGAAGGCGGGGTTTTCCCCTTCCTGCCCGCCCTCGATGGGTCCCCCAACGCTTCCGCAAACGTCCCTCAGGGACATGAGGGTCCACAAAACTGAGGAAACTCCAGACCCATTTATCCTTGACTTTCAGGACCTGGTTTATTAAGTCTTCCTCGAGGGAAGGGAAAGAACCAAATACGGGAGGATACACTGTGGATTTTGACACGACCGTAAAACTCAACATTTACAAAACCATTGCGGAGGCTACAAAAGCACCCACTGCCGCCGGATGTGGCTCATGCCCTTGAAAGTTCAGACAATCAAGTCGAAGCAGCATTTCAGAGGCTATTTCAAAAGAGGGTATGGGGGTGAGCACATGGCATATAACGAAAAACTCGAAGCCCGCATTCAGAAAATCGTATCCAGTTGGAAAAACACGGACGACAAAAAGATGTTCGGTGGCGTATGCCATTTATTGCGTGGAAATATGTTCTGTGGTGTCTACAAGGATTTCCTGATCGCCCGATTGGGTGAGAAGGAGGCTCAACAGGCGCTCGAGTCGCCATTCGTGAAACCCTTTGATATCACAGGAAGACCCATGAAAGGATGGGTAATGGTGGAGGGGCAAGGGTTTAACAGTGATCGAGAATTAGAAGTTTGGCTAGACAAAGCCAGAGCATTTGTGGAAGCCCTGCCATCGAAGTAAGATTCTGGCAGAACAATGCGATGCACCAGGCTGGCGATTGAAGATTCTGATTATACAGTTGCCTTACCTAATAGATAGGCAATGATGTCTTTGTCCAGCCCAGCTCCCACATCCTCCAGCTCCAGTCGCGGCAAGCCACCCCACATCACGGCCGCCCGTGAGATCACTGGGTCGGTGCGAACGGAGCTGATGGGAACGGTTTTATAGGTCTCAGATCTCAAAAACTGACGCACACCCCAGGTGTGCCAAACGAACAAACGGTTGATGGTGCCTGGATGGGTGAGGTATGGATCCCGATACCAGGTCATCCGGTCTTCAGGTGTCGCGTAGTCGCGGTTCCATAACAACCAGCCCAGAGCGGCCATGTCATGGGCCAGGAGCGATTCCGAACCGAAGATCAGGCCTGGATTCGGCTCGGCCACAAAGCCATAATCTGGGCCGAAGGTGGTCTGCACTTTGGTGGCATCAGTCAGGACCAACCTGAGCTTTTGCCTGAGCGTCTTGCTGTCGTTGATCTCCGCGGTTTTCTCAAACAAGGACTCTGCATCGCGATGAAGCTCCAGACGACTGTCGTCTCGGAGCCAGCCTACGGCAGCCTTGAGGCCTAGGGTCGACCCTGCCAGAACATGACGGCTCACCCTGGGTAGAAGTACGATATGGTCGACCTCATTCAGAACATTCGGCAAGATCAGCTCGCCCCTCCAATGGCTTTCATTTTCTGTCCGATCCCCGAAATAGGCATCATAGCCCGCCTCATCGAAGTAATGCACCTCTGCCCCTGACTCAAGCGCTGCATGATGCAATCCGTTTGCAATCATGACTTTTCGGCTTGAGCCACGCTGGCCGTCTTCGTCCTGGTAGACATACTTGACACCTGGTTTATCAGTGACAACCACTTTTCCAGCACCTCTCTCCTTCAAAAGGCCCACCATGGCCCTGATTGAGAGCGGTGAGGTCGTGGCGGGGTATCGCCTAGGGGAGTTTACGGCCGTTTTGATCAAGACCGCATCACCCCGAGAAAGCCACGAAAAATCTGTAGCACCCTCCGCCACGTTTCGGACAGCAGCGATAACCTCTTTTTCGCCCGCGCCTGGCGGAAGGCCTTTCAGTGTCACAAGCTCGCTGACATCTGAAAATGGTGGCTTAGGCCGCAGCACACCGAACCCCCTACTTGACCGTGGAGTGAGCGTCCCCATAAACAAAAGCCCAAGAGTCTTTAAGAACGTCCGGCGATCCTGATGCATAACCGGCTCAACCAAATTGGACTACTTTCTGTGTTTGATGAAAGTTCCATTCTGATACTCTTCGAATGCGATCCTGAGCTCTTCTTGGGTGTTCATCACGATGGGACCGTACCACGCCACAGGCTCCGCAATCGGCTTTCCTGATATCAGGAGAAACCTTACGGGCTTATCCCCAGCAGAAACGACCACTTCATCACCGCCGTTGAACAGAATTAGATTCTCGCTACCGATAGGGAGGTCTCTCATCGAATTGGGATCATTTGCACCGTCCACCGGATTGGTATGCGAGCGTCCTCTCCCGTCGAAATATCCCTCCCCGTCGATCACATAAGCAAAGACGGTGTGATCTCTTTTCACAGAATGCCCAAAAGATGAATTTGCCGGAACGGTTACGTCCAAATACTCGGGATCGATGACAATGCTCTGTACCGGCCCCCTGACGCCGTTGACTTCGCCACAAATGATTCGAATTTTCACTCCGGAATCGAGAACGATTTCTGGGAGTTGATCACTCCTCACGTCCTGATAGCGTGGATCCATCATCTTATGCAAAGCAGGGACATTCGCCCAAAGTTGGAAACCCCACATGAGTCCATCCTTTTCGCCTTTGGGCATTTCTTGGTGAATGATCCCACTGCCAGCTGTCATCCACTGGACGTCTCCTGAGTGTATGATCCCTTCATTTCCCATACTGTCCCCATGCTCGACCCTACCGCAGAGCACATATGTGATTGTCTCAATTCCCCGATGGGGATGCCATGGAAAACCCTTGATATAATCATCCGGATTGCCTGAGTGGAAATCATCCAAAAGCAAAAACGGGTCGAGTTGTGGGACCTCGTTAAATCCGAATGCCCTCTTCAGATGCACACCAGCCCCCTCAATCGTCGGTTTACTTTCCAAAATTTTTTTGATTCTCCTCACACTCTCCATCCGGATGCTCCCAAAGCGATATTTTAGTTATGGATTCGGGGCACGTTCGTAAACCCCCCACGCGTTGCCGTCAGAACCGAGCTCTGTATCCATATCGAACGCCAAGTCCGTCTCGCTGGCAAAACGTTAGCCCATGGAAATAGTCTAGCATCTTCTCAAATTCAGAGGCAATAATGGTACGCTCTCCCGGCTCAGACTTCGAATGTCCTGCCCGAGGCAGAAAAAGAGTCACCGCGGAACCAGGGGGGGCGAGGGGGTCCGATTGGACAGCTAACGGATGGGGATACCTCTCGGAATGAGAAAGGGCTATCGAATTCAGCCGGACGGTACAGGAAACGCAGCAGACATCTCCCCTGTTTTTTCGATGATTTCATACACCACAGGGATAATGATCAAGGTCAGAACTGTGGCCATGGAGAGGCCGAAAATGATGACATTTCCCATGGGTCCCCACAGGCTTCCACCCATAATGGAAAGGGGCAGAAGCCCCGCAACCGTAGATACGGTGGTCAGCATGACCGGACGAAAGCGCAACCTTCCCGCCTCCGTCACCGCGGTTCTGAGTTCCCGGCCTTCCTTTCGGATGGTGTTGACAAAATCGATGAGGACAATCGCATCATTGACCACAATTCCTGTTAGACTCACCAGACCCAAAAAGGCCATAAAACCGAACGAATATCCAGTGATCCATAGGCCGAGCACGGCCCCCACCAGACCGAAGGGCAGGGATAGAGCGATCACAAAGGGTTGCTTGTAAGAGTTAAACTGGGCAACGAGGACCACATAGACCAACAGGAATGCGGCGATCATGGCCCAGCCGAGACTCATGAATGACTCGTTTCTTTCCTGGGTCTCCCCCTCGTACTCAACGAGATAGCCAGGAGGGATTTGAAGAGTGGCTGCCTTGGCCTTTAGGACATCAATGACAGACTCCGAAAGCGTTCCCTGGACCTCGCTCCGAACCGTGGCTGTTCGCGTGAGGTTTTCCCGCCTAATGGTCCCGATGTCAGAGATGAACCTGACATCGGCTACTTGACGGAAAGGAATCTTGAATCCCTTAATCGACTTCATGTAGATCTCATCGAAGGTGGCCACATCAGTTCGGGAGGTCTCGCCCAGGGAAACGACCACATCAATCTCCTCGTCTCCGTGACGGAAGCTCGTGGCGGTGGTCCCGTAAATGGCTGTTCGGATGGTTTGGCCGATCGTTGCGTTGGTGATTCCGAGTAGCTGCGCCTTATCCGAATCCACACGGATCTCTATTTGAGGAATCGTCTCTGACGCATCGTCAGTCACGTCCACGGCACCGGGGATCGATTTCAGCAGGGAGTTGTATCCTTGGGCTAGCCGTTCTATGACCTCCAAATCGTCCCCTTTGATCTTAATGGCAATCGGAGCACCAACAGGAGGCCCCTGTTCCAGTTCCTTGAGCTCAATGCGCGCACCAGACAGGCGGGTCATCAGGGGTCTCAGCTCCTTGATCACCCGCGCCGTCGTCACACGCCGTATGTCTCCTTTAATGGTAACGAAAAACTGGGCTTTGTTTGGTTCCTTTACACGGAAGAAGTTGATGTTGTAGTAGATTCTGGGACCATTCTGTCCCACATGGGTCATGACCGATTCTACTTCTTCCCTTGCGAGAAGGATCCTCTCTATTCGCTCAGCAAGATTCAAGGTTGTCTCGATATTCGCGCCCTGGGGCAGTTGCGCCTCAATAACGAAGATTTCTTTTTCTGCCTTAGGGAAAAACTGAAGGCCCAACCGTGGGATGAAAAGAAGGGATCCGAGAAATGCTGTTACGGTAATCCCCAATGTAAGGATCTTGTGGTCAAGGGCGAATCTCAGGATGTGGCCGTAGGCTTTGATTACCGAGCTGTCGTCCGCCCCTTTTCCTCCGGGTTTCAGAAAACGGTGACTCATAAGGGGTGAGACGAGGACTGCGACCATCAAGGAACCCGCAATCGCGAAGATGATCGTGACAGGAATACCCCGGATGAACTGACCGGTGTCCCCTGACATAAACAGAAGTGGTGTGAAGGCGAGCATGGTTGTCAGGCTGGAGGAGGCAATGGCTCCCAAAACCTCCCGGCTTCCAGTCAGAACAGCAGAGATTCTCTCTTTTCCCCCGTCGAGATGGCGCTGTATATTTTCCACGACAACGATCCCGTTATCGACGAGCATCCCAAGAACGACAATCATCGCCGCCAGCGTGATTTGGTTCAAGGAATGGCCGAGCCGGTAAAGCATGATGACGGCGAAGCTGATAGATAAGGGGATGAGAAACCCCACAGTAAAGGCCATGCGCAAGTTCATCAGGAAAATGGTCAAAAGGATGACAAGGCAAGCCCCTATGGCGAGGTTTTTCTGAAAACTGGCCAGTCGCTGAGACACCGAGCGGGACTGATCCGCAAAGACCAAAAGTTTGAGCCTCTGCGGAAGTCTCTCGGCCAATTGATCAAGCCGACCGTGGATCTTTCTGGAAGCAGCCAGCAAGTTGGATCTCGGTTTTTGCGTCACCAGGATGTTGACACTTTGCTGGCCATTGAACCGCACCCAATATTCAGGCCTCTTGTAGGTGTCTTTGATTTTGGCCAGATCGGCCAGAAAAACAGGACGTTCCTCGTATGCGCCCACAATAGTCCTACCCACCTCCCCCGCTCGCATGAACGCCTCATCCGTCCGAACCAGGTAACGACGACGACCAATATCCATGTGTCCTCCCGGGAGGCTCACATTCTCGGCCTGAAGTTGCCTGATCACATCGTCCAGTGAGATCCGATACTGGGAGAGGCGATTCTGGTAGACCTCCACGTGGACTTCCCTTTCCTGGTCCCCGTCGATTTCGAGTGACATGATCTCAGGAATTTTTTCCAGATCCCGTTTGATGTATTTTGCGTATTTGAAGAGCCGCCCGTGGGAGAAAGGCCCGCTCAAGTTGATGATTAGAGAAACCGTTTCGGTCTTCCAACGGGTTATTTCCGGATCTAGGGCCGCCTCTGGAAGATCCGCTTCCGCCTCTCTGATCTTCTCCCGGAGCTCCTGAAGGTTCTCATCCATGTCCGAATCTGGGTCGAACTGGATAAGGATGAGAGACGCCCCTTGCGAGGAAGAAGAGAAGATCTTGTCGATTTCATCGATCTCATTGATCTTCTCCTCGAGTGGCACGGTCACATAGCGCTCCACATCCCGTGGACTCGCCCCTGGATAATAGGATTGCACCGTCGCCCCGGGCACTTTAATGAATGGATCTTCACGACGCGGTATCAAGTAATAAGAGACTCCCCCCATGACGAGGAGCAAAATGATTCCCAGGACCGTGAGTCTGTATCGCTGGACGGCTAATGCGACAAGTTTCATCGTCAGTTTTCCAATCGTCGGTCGATGAGAACTGGCTGTTTGTCATCCAGATACTCCTGGCCAGAGATGACGACCAACTCATCAGGGATAAGCCCCTCGAGGATCTCCACTTCCTGCCCCGCCACGTCCCCCATCCTGATGGTACGCCTTATCGCTGTTCCATCGCGGACTATAAAGACTGTGGGACTGGAGCCAAAATCAAGGACGGCATCGAGTGGTATGAAGATGCCAAAACCCTTTGAATCGTCCATGACTTCCATACGGGCGATGAGACCTGGGCGCAAGACCTCGCCAGGGTTTCCCAGCCTGACCTCCACCGTGAAGGTTCTCGAGAGCGGATCGGCGCTCGTTTCCAGACGCGTCACGACTCCCTCAAACCTTTCCCGAGGGCTACTGTCAACCCGTATATGGGCCCTCTGACCCGTTTTGACCCTCTGAATCAAACTGTCTGGCACCGCCGCCTTCACAAGCACGGGATCAATCTCAGCCAATACGGCGATCGTTTTTCCCGGTGCCACAACTTCCCCCACTTCAGAGAGTTTTTGGGTCATTCTCCCTGTGAAGGGGGCACGGAGGACGCTTGAGTCGAGATTTTCGTCAACGATTTTCAGTTCGGCCTCGGAGTTGACCAAAGCCGATTGGGCATCCTGGTAGGAAGACAATGGAACGACCGCTTTGCGGTACAGTTGCTCCATCCTATCCAGGTCGCGTTTGGCTTTACGTCTGTTTTCGAGAGCCTTCCGCTTCCGAGCCAAGAGCTCGGTCGGATCGAGCTCAGCCAATAGTTCTCCTTTTCTGATGAGCTGCCCCTCCTCAAAGGCCAGACCCCTGATCCTTCCCCCAATCTTAAAGCTCAATTTCAACTCCCGGTTGGGCTCCACAGTTCCCAGTGCGTTCAGCAAACGCCGATTCACCTCTTGTCGGGCAGGGATGACACTGACCGGGATCTTTTTCTCCTCCGATGTCGTTTCACCCACACCGCTTGAACAACTGAACAATACGAGACTTCCAAGGAGTACAAGACTCCAGATTACGCCAGCCATGATGCCCTCCTTCTCAAACCATTCGTGATCAGGTCGAAACTGAGCCTGACGAGCGAGTCCAGGGAGATGGGTATCAACCTTTTGTGTTCTTCTTCTTCAAAGAGACTGAAGGTACCGTTCAGAAAACCCCACGAAAGTACACCCAGTTCCATAGGATTCCGAGGCTCAATTTCGCCCGATTCCATTCCCTTTTGGATGACTCTCGCCAGGATCTGCAAACACGCAAGGCCTTCGTCAAAACACTTCTCATAGAGACTCTCAGAGATCCGTGACGCGAGGTCGCCGTGCTGGAGTAAAAAGAGTATGCGGAAGTAGGGCCTATGGTCGAGATAAAAGCGGTAGTAAGCCGCCCCCAGATCCCTGAGTTGTGTCTCCCAGTCTTTGTTCTCGTCACACGCCTCGATCATCATGCCGTGTAGTCTCTCCAGTCCCTCCAAAAGTATCGTGGCGTAAAGGTCATCCTTGCTTGGAAAGTAGAGATAGAGGGTCCCTTTGCTCAGTTCAGCTTCGCCAGCAATTTGGTCCATGGTAGTCGCCTGGAAGCCGTTTTGGAAGAAAATCGGCCTGGCCGCTTCCAGGATGGCACCTCTTCGAGCTTCCCTCTCACGTTCTTTCCGATCTTTTGTCCCCATGTTTCTCTCCGTTTTCTGAACAAAAGTTATTTAATGACTTATAGTCATATGATAACTCTTAGTCAGAAGACTTTCAACCCCTTTTTCGGCATCAAAAACGCATACCCATCGACCGATCCGAACAGTCTCTAGCCCCCCTGTGGCTCTCCTAATTTCCACCTAAAGGTTTCATCGATTTCTGCCGCTGCATCTTCAGGGTTTGTCGAACAAATTGAATTCCGTCCGGTGGCCTCATTTGGGGGAGAACGCATTCATGCAGCACCTAGGATATGTAACGAGGGGAGCCCGAAGGTCGGGCCATCCGGGTGTTGTGAGCCTATGGGTAGGAGCGACTCTAGAAATGATGAATAAATGCCGGTGCAGGGAAATCCAACCTATGGAACCATCCGTTATGGTTTGACCACTCTCCCCTGACGACTCCCAAAATCAAAAGAGATGAAGTATACTCAGATGAAGTCCAGATTCTGGAGAACCCCATGAAGTACTCGGCGATCAAACTGGAAGAAAAACTGGCCAAGTTCTCAGAACATTGGTCCCCCAAGATCATTGCTCAGATGAACGATTACCATTTCAAGTTGGTCAAATTCCGAGGCAACTTCATCTGGCACAGACATACGGATACTGACGAAGTCTTCATCCCTCTTGATGGGGAAATGAGCATTGAATTCCGTGACGGAAAAGTTGACCTGAAGCCAGGGGAGATGTTCGTTGTCCCGAAAGGGCTAGAACACAGACCATCCGCTCAGAATGAATGTAAGATCATGCTTGTCGAACCTGCAGGTACCGCAAACACGGGCGACGCGGGTGGTGATATGACCGCCAAAGACAATGTTTGGATATGACCGGAACCGACTACGCCATGAACCCGAAGGGCGTAGCCTCTTCTGGCGCCCGTCCTTAAAGTGGGAAAGGAAGCTCTGAACCAAAAGTCGGTGTTCGTGGTCCGTTGTCCGTGGTTCGAGGAAACTCCGGAATCCGTCTTGCCTTGACACGCAGATGACTTTCTCCCTATACTACGGCCATCCAAAAGTAGGTGGTTCCAAGTTGGATCGCAGGAGGCAGAGGGAACTTCATGATGACAGGCAAACAACGCGTTGCCGCGGCCTTTAAGGGAGAGCTGGCGGATTACATCCCCGCCTATCCCATCACCGGTCAGTTCAATGCCCAGCTCGTCGGAGCCACCGTCAAGGAGTTCCTGACAGAAGCCAAGACCTTTGTGAGGGCCCAAATCGCCTCCTATGACCGTTTCGGGCCTGACATCACCGTTATGATGGGAGATCTCCTGATGGAAGTCGAGGCCCTGGGAAACAGGATCAGGTTCCCCCGCGACGGCATGTGCGTGTCCGAAACCCTTGCCCTCGCTGAGAAAAGCAGCCTCTCAAAGCTCACTGTTCCCAATCCTTATCAGGACGCTCGAATGCCCAACTATCTTGAAGCTTGCAGAGAAGCAAAAGGTCAGTTACAGGACTGCCCGGTTTCCGGCGTGATCGCCGGGCCTTGGTCAATCGGCGTGGGACTCAGGGGAGCAACAGAACTCCTTCGGGATAGCCTCAAGGATGGGGGTTACGTCCACGAACTTATGAGGTTTACCACTGAGGTGGCCATTAGCTTTGGAGAGGCGGTCAG
>WVXP01000029.1:0-446 GCA_011773445.1 Pseudomonadota bacterium
TTCCTCATAGCTATCAGTAACTTATCAAATTCCGTCGAGTTTCTTGAGAGAATTCGAAACCATTCAGGCCATATCAGGTAGCCTGTCTCAACTCTGCTCCAGCTTTCTTTCATCCTTGGGCGACAGGATTCCGGTTATCTCATCTTTGGTCATACCGTGTTTTTCTTTGGCAACCTGTGCGGCAGCCACAAATTTCTCGAGTTCGCCCTCTGCTCTTAGTTTATCAAGAAGTAGTTCAACGCAAACCCGCCTTCACGAGCCACGGCTCTGATAGTTGCCTCGCACTGCACAAGCGTGTAGCGTACCTTCCTTTACGGTAAGCCGGCCTTCCGCAAGCCGTCGAGCACCTGGGCCATGGTCGCCTGATCCGCTAACGGGAAGAATTTAGCGAACCGCTCCGAAGTGCAATCCGGGCTTATTCTCAATACTTCTGCCACCTCAGTTCG
>WVXP01000029.1:460-3233 GCA_011773445.1 Pseudomonadota bacterium
GCTTGTTTGAATGCCATTGTCGCCTTGTCATCTGCTTCCATCATGAAATACGCCATGCCCAGAACATTTGAGTACCACGATGGGTGCGCGGGGTTGAGGCGAATGGCCTTCTCCATAAAACCCAAAGCATCCTTCGGCCTTCCGGAGAAGGCATAGATACGGGCCAGGGCGGCGTAACTCTCAGCGTCATTGGGATCGAGGGTGAGGGCCTTCTCCAGAGCAGTGACGCCGTCGTCATACTCTTTACGCCACGCGCAAACGCTGCCCAGCAACAGGTAGGCTCCTGGAAGTGAGTCATCTAGTAAAAGGGCTTTCCGAGCCAGTTCAGATGCTTTTTCCAGAGCCTGCGGTTCCTGGCTCCATTGGAAGGTCCAATCACTCACATAGGTCCAGCCTAAATCCACGTATGCTACTGAAAACCCAGGATCGAGTTCGATTGCTTTTTCATACATCTGGCGAGCCTGAACGTTGGCTTCCTTCGTAGCACGTGCAAAGTACTCTGAACCACGCAGGCGGTAGTCGTAGGCTTCGACGTTATTCGTGGGGGCCGAAGCCATAGACTTTCTTTCATCCGTGGTTAACTTCAAAGCCAGGGCGGAAACGATTTCCTGCGTCACCTCATCTTGTAACGCGAAAATGTCTTGGAGGTCTCGGTCGTAACGCTCTGCCCACAGGTGCCCGCCAGAGCTTGCATCGATTAACTGAGCGGTAATTCTTACCCTGTTACCGGCTTTGCGGACGCTCCCTTCTACCACGTACCGCACACCGAGCTCCTTGCTGACTTCCTCAACTTTCACCGCCCTCCCTTTGTAGGTGAAGACTGAATTGCGGGCAATGACAAAGAGGCTCGAGATTCTCGAAAGGTCGGTGATGAGGTCTTCCGTAAGACCATCGCTGAAATACTCCTGTTCCGGGTCTGCACTCATATTTACGAAGGGAAGCACGGCAATGGATGGTTTTTCGGGCATTCCACTTCTATCAGGCTTGGTGGATACAATCGCTTCCCTTCCGGATTTTACCTGGCTGCTCTCAGCCTCCTCTCCGATCCGTACCTGGTAAACCCGAATTGGTTTAGAGATGTTCTTGACGGAGTGCTCTCCCAGGTCCTCATAATCCAGCGCCAGCTTTGTCTCTACCTGGTCATAAGCGGAGATCGACATGCAGATGCCTCCTCCCGTGCAAAGGTTCTCTACTCGGGCTGCTATGTTGACTCCATCCCCGTAGATCCTCTCTCCTTCTTCGATCACGTCCCCAAGATTTATCCCAATCCGAAACTCCATCTTGCGGGTTTCGGGCAACCTAGCGTTGCTGGCCTGGAGTGCTTGCTGAATCTCAACAGCACATTGCACGGCATCCACTACACTAGCAAACTCAGCCAGAACGTTGTCCCCCGGAGAATCTACTACCCGCCCCCGGTGCTGATTGATAAGGCTCGACATTATCTCCCTGTAGGAAGTTAAGGTGCGTACCGTTGCCTCCTCATCCTCTCTCATAAGGCGGCTGTATCCCTTAACATCCGCACTGAGGATGGCTGTGAGCTTACGCTTGAGGGCTTCTGTTGTCATCAGGTCTCCCCTTCTTAGGGCGTTGGAAGAAATGAAGAGAGGAAATAACGGAAAAGCCTCCAAAGTGCTTGGAAACATCTCGGAGGGTTCACATCGCCTCTATCCAGAACCCTTTTCTCATAACTCACTCCAGATGTGATGCACGCCCCAAGTGGATTTCTCCGATACGGCCGCTGTAACCTCATTCGGCTACAGCAAAAAAGTCATACCCGGCCGGTATACGGCTGGTGAGTGGCATTTGGTCTTCTTCCTTCTATTGGATCGTCAATGGACAACTGTTCACTGACAGGCCCTCTTTCCCACCTATGTGGCTGGGCATTGAAGGGTCGTGCAAAATTCCTCTTTAACCAGCTTATCAAAGGTGACCTCACGAAGGGCCTCCCTCATTTGATCTCTGGCCCCTACCCAAACCAGATGCACAGCGCAGCTTGAACTTCTGAAACAGGAGCCGGGTCTCATCACGCAGTCGTTCAAAGATATTTCTCCCGTTACCGCTTCGACCACCTTAAGGAGGGTCAGTTTTTCCGGTGATACTAAGAGGCGATATCCGCCCCTAGCTCCCTGGACAATTTCAATGAGCCCGGATCGGGCGAGTTGCTGAGCGATTTTCGTCAAAAATTGATTAGGGATCTCCATCGCTTCTGCGATTTCCCTCCGGCTAACAACCTCCCCTCGTCCCTGAGCGGCAATGTAAACCGTACAGCGAACCGCATAGTCACCAGCTCTTGTAAGTCGCATTATGGCTCCGTATTAGGATAATTCGGATATTATTAATCCAATATAAAGAAATTTTGGAGGATGTCAAGCATTTTTTTCGACCTATTCTTGCCTTCCCATCTTGCTCCATACGACATCCATAATCGAACCGGGCAATTTTTGATGCCTATGTTCTGTCTTGGAAAGAGTGGTGGAGGGGCAATAGGAGGAAGATTGCGAATTCCTATTCCGGAATGGGTCATTTCGGCCTGTCTTTTTTTGATGGATTGTGTTGAATTCAAGATGGAATAACGCGTCCGGCGCAGGGTGGGATTCCGTTTATTTCTTCCGCAAATCGTTCATATCAGGCTGGATTGCTTTTACCGGTGGCCCGGTGCGTTTATTTGTGTCTGAAATATGGTATGGATCGAGGATAGGCCAATCGGCGTGTTTCAGTTAGCAGGGGTGGCAGACCTTTGTGCGGTGTGCGTTATACGCGTAAGAAACCGCCT
>WVXP01000196.1:0-2113 GCA_011773445.1 Pseudomonadota bacterium
CCCTGGACAATGTTCTCGCCAAGACCATAGGAGCCGGTGATGAAGACCACGTCCGGAAAGCCCGACTCAGTATCGATCGTAAACACCACACCCGAGCAAGCCTCGTCAGACCGAACCATCTTCTGAATTCCGACCGAAATCCATACAGAGAAGTGATCAAAACCCTTGTGGCCGCGATAGGCAATGGCCCGATTCGTAAACAGCGATCCGAAACATCGCCTGACCGCATCCAAAATCAGGTGCTCTCCCCGAATGTTGAGAAAACTCTCCTGCTGACCCGCAAAGCTCGCATCCGGGAGGTCCTCAGCCGTGGCGCTGCTCCTCACCGCAACATCCGTGTCTTCCCCATACTCCTCACACAATCTGCCGTAGGCTCCAACAATCTCCTCTTCCAAATCCTTGGGGAAATCGATGCTCTGGATAAGCCTCCGCACCTTACTCCCCCTGAGGGAGAGATTCTCCAGGCTATTGATATCGAGGTCAGAAAGAATCTGCTCGATCGCTTCAGGTACCTTGCCTTTTTCCGCGAGGAAACGAATCCCTAGGACCTCTCCTTCTTCAAGGAAATGTTTGTACCCGTCAACCGTGACACAGAAACCATTGGGGACATTCACGCCCTTGGCTGTCAGTTCTCGCCGCATTTCACCCAGTGAGGCGTTCTTTCCACCCACGGTTGAAAGATCCTCCATTCCAATCTCATCAAACCACTTGATATATGCTGGCATATTGCCTCCCAGGTACTATTGTTCTCAAAGCCTAGAAAATCTACAGAGGAAAATGAGCTTTTGTCAAGCCGAAGGGACGAGGACTTCCCTGAGTTTTATAAGCAAGGGATCTCTATCTTATTGATTTGTCATGATAATTTTGAATTTCTAAATGGGACCCTCATATCCCTTCGCTCCCTTGCTCTCGTGTTGACCCTATTCCCGCCCTAGGCGGGCACCGGAAGACCGGGTGATGTCCAAATTGTCTTTTTCGACTTTTGTCTGATGAAAGCGGAAAGGGGCGATCTTCGCTGCTCCGAAAGCTCTTTCTGGGTGCCGTCAGTTGCCGGTTGTCAGTGATCAGTTGCGACGATCAGTTCACGTCATTCGATTGAAAATTAAATTCCCTGGACCGGTTACTCGAATGGCCGTGGATGCGCAAATCATAGTTTTTATACAGCGAACCACGGACGACGGACCACGAGCACCGACTTTTGGTTCAGAGCTTCCCTTCCCACTTTCTGGCGAATTACTCCTTCAAAACCTTGACCAGGGTGTTCTAAAGGATTCGGACAACGGCCCGGGGAATACGGACATCCTCCCACAGCAAACGTCCCTCACAGATATGAGCGTCCACAAAACTGAGGGAAAAGGCCAGCCAAACCGACTTGCAAAGTTCAGTTTCCGAGGATTAAATAATACTATGATTTGAACATGAATTCCCAATCCAAAAATCTCGATCGTCCCTTGATCCAGGGGGTTTACGATAGAGAGGAGACAGACGCCATGGTACAGGACAAGAGGAGTTTGCATCTTCGTCTTCAAGAATACTGCGATTGCTATCTCGAAACCGATCCCAGAAAGGAACTCGATCTCATCAGCAAAGAGGGGATCTCCTCGGACATCACGGGAGATCCTGAAGAGGTGGCTCTCAAGTTTCTCGGCATAGCGATCTTCTGCGGCATCCGAGAAAACGCCAAGAAGCTCTCACTCGTGAGATTCCGGCAGGGAGAAATACAACTTAACCTTGAAGCAGCAGGCAAATATAAGCTCCCAGCCCCATCACCGGCCTTAACAGACCATATCTTTAGCGTCATGCGCTCTATTACCCATCTGGAGTCCGGTGAGGGTTCCGAGCCCCTGTCCCTTGGAATTCGAAACGACCGAATCGAGCTGGGAGTGGAATTTGACACGCAGGAACGAAACGAGACGCTGACCCTATCGTTCCCGGAGATCTGAACAAATTTCTTGAGGGCTCAACCGTCCGGCAGTCGACCTAGGCAGATTCCAGATCCCCTGAGCCGAGGCAGGCGCCTGTTTGATCATACTCCCAGACCAGAAAATGTGCTCTGGAGTTTCCTCAAAAACCAGCTATGTAGCTATGCAAGTAGTCGGAACTTAATTCTGTT
>WVXP01000196.1:2161-2492 GCA_011773445.1 Pseudomonadota bacterium
AAGGCGCTGATCTTGCGCTTCGCCTAAGGTTTATGAGCAAAAAACATTTGCAGGAACGCTCAAAGGGGTCTGGACCACTTGCCTCTCGAATAGATCAGAAAACTCAGGAAACTCCAGAAAATGTGCTCTATTGACACCCCCTTTCGGGGGTGTTATCGTTGGGTCTGGGAGACAGAGACGAGACGCTCGGTTGGAACGCTACCCGAAATGACAAGTTGAGGAAAGGAGAAGGAATGAGTCAAAAGGTGATTGATCTGCTAAATGCGGCACGGGCAAGAGAACTGACAGCCATCACACAGTACATGGCCCAGCATTATGAGCTCGAGGATCG
>WVXP01000268.1 GCA_011773445.1 Pseudomonadota bacterium
TCAAGATGAAGTAGATACCCCGCCTCAACCGGCTATTCTATCGATTTGTGGTAGAATTCTTGCACAAGTCCGAAAAGGCCGAAATCAGCTATTTCAGTTAGGATCATTTCCCGTTCGGGTTCCCCGGCGCTCCCCGAATCGCCTTAGGGTGAATACAGCATCGGGTTTCTGGCAAAGAGAAGCCAGCAAGGATAGAAGTTCGAGGCAAATACAGGCCTCACGTTTAAGGAAGCCGGCAGCTCGATTTAAGACTGAAGGAGTAACGAGCGTGTAAGGAAAAAAAGGAGCTTAACAAGAAGCGGCCTCATAGAAGCATCGGTCGCACTCCGCTACGGGCAGCACGTTATATCAGGAAGAATCTTTCCAGGTAGGTTCTTAGAGGAGGAATCGTTATCTTAAGACAGACCCTATTCTGAGTGTTTCTATGGACTTCACGTGATCTCCCCCCCGCGCAAATAATGCACTAAGCCGAATTTTGTGACCAGAATGAGTTCAGACCCCAACGGATTCGATGACTTCTACCATGGCTTCCGTTTTTCCGGGCCCCTCCTCGACGTTTTTTCCTCTCTCAGAGATCTTCTATTTCCTGTTTCTTGGCACGTGTCATCAGGTCCATAACTGCCTGGCGGGGGTCTTTTCCGTCAAAGAGAACCTTGTAGACCGCATTGGTTATTGGCACAGACACGCGGAGCCTCTGGGCAAATTCCCGAGCGGAGATGGTCGTCCAAACGCCCTCGGCCACTTTCTCGGTCGATTCCAGGACTTGCCGAAGCGAAATGCCTTGTCCTATCTTTTCGCCTAAAGAACGGTTTCTGCTATGTCGTGAGAAGGACGTGGTTGTTAAGTCTCCAATGCCCGAGAGGCCGGTGAAAGTAAGTCGTTTGGCACCGGCAGCGACGCCGAGCCGCGATATCTCAACAAGACCTCTGGTCAGTAGAGTACTCTTTGTGTTATCGCCGTATCCGAGCCCGTCACACATACCGGCGGCCAGCGCGATAACATTCTTCAACGCTCCACCAAGCTCGACACCAATAATGTCATCCTGGGTGTATACCCGGAAGGACGGTGTCATGAAAGTATCCTGAAGAGAACGTGAGAGTTGGAGGTTTCTTGATGCTATGACAACCGCAGTGGGTATATTGCGCGCTACTTCTTCGGCGTGCGAAGGGCCGCTTAAAGCAGCGAGGGGCACATTTTCCAGAAATTCCGCTAGCACCTCGGTGCACCGCTTGAGCGTTTTCTGCTCGATGCCTTTTGCAACGGAAACAACAGGCACCCCTCTTGGATAATGTGCCGAGAACCTTTCAAAGACGCCACGGATGAACTGTGTCGGCACCGCACAGACAAACAGCTCGGCTTTTTCTGCAGCCTCCGCTAAGTCAGCCGTATAGTCTATATCTCGGGGTATCCTGACCCCAGGCAAAAATTTGTAGTTCTCTCTCTTTTCGCGTTGTTCTTCGATGTACTCGGGGAAATTTCCCCATATCTTGACATTGTAACCCGCTGAATGAAGCAGAAGAGCCAGTGCCGTACCCCAAGCGCCATCGCCGATAATAGTTATTCTCTTCATGACTTTTCTCTTGACCCGACCCCAAGCCTACTCATGCGATTCTGTCGAACTGAGAGCAACGAGCATTCCTCAGGGAATGTACGACACCTATGGACGTCTCCGCAGTAGATGTGGCGAAGCATGGAAAAGTTATCTTCACCCCCCTTTTTCTACTCCTTAGTAATCCTGTCGGTGACGCAGTTAATTTTCCTTTCCGCCACCCTTTTCATGCTTTATACCGGAAATTTGCGGGTCGTTCAATAGGAATTTGTTGGAGGAGAGCTTCTAATGGAGAAAGGAATAATGACTATGAATGAGCTGAAAAGAGAGAGATTGAGTAGATAGATGATTGGAGTATTTATTCGTATCTTCTTGGCTGTGCTTTGAAGATTTCAAGATGAAACCGGTGATCGACGACTCCTGCCAATGCTACTGATTAGCGTTTGAAATCTTGGATGGACCCAGGGTAGTGCTCGGGGCCATCATGTACCTCTGTCGGGTTCTACGAAAAGTTTCAGTCCCCTGATCCCCCGTACCGTAACTTTTTCCCCCTTCCTGATGGATGGGCTATCTGCCATCACCTCTGCCTTCCACAATTCGCCGTGCACCCGAATGTAACCCGAAGGATCCAACCGATCCTCCGCGATGCCCCGGGGACCAACCATCGAAATCGCGTCGTCCTTTCCCTCCTGACCGTAGGCACGCCACACAGCGGGAAACAAAATTAGGTCCTTGATAACCCACAGAGCCATGAGGCTCCAGATAAACCACGTGGGGAGAGCCACCACGCGTCCAACCAGAATTAAGAGGAGGTATAGGAGAACCACCTCGGGCACCTGGAAGAGCACATACCTCACGAAAATCCGAAACGACCAGCCGCGCTTCCTCATTCCTTTCTCTCACAAGCACTACTAAAAAGTTTCCCACAAATCTTCACTTCTTCTAAATCCAAAATACACCATATTACCTTTTAGCGCAAATTCTCATAGCCTTAAAAAGAGAGATTTATGGAATCGGGGATTGCCGGTGCCGAGGAGGAGAGACAGAACACTAAGGGAAGAATACAAGATGGATCAGGCAATTTAGGCGAGCAGCCAAGAGGTAAAGATTTGAAACGCAAATAATCAGATCTGGCATCGATTACCGACAGGCATTTCATCTTGACAGGTCTTATCGAACCGCGTACGATACCCTAGAAACGGTCGGGAATGGTTACAGTTTAGTTACAAAAACCCCGCAAACGTAGGTCATTAGTCAAAAAATCAATGATCGTCAATCACATCGCCCTGAAACGCCAAGCCGCGGTCTTAGCGCTCATGATTTTC
>WVXP01000051.1:0-1294 GCA_011773445.1 Pseudomonadota bacterium
CTCACCAGCCTATCGAGAGAGGGGAAGTCCGATCTCCGGCCAGAAGATTTTTTTGTACACGAGCCGTTTCAGGAGTCGCGGGTGATTGTCGGCCTCCTCATCGATGAGAGCGGCTCCATGGCCATGAACGAAAAGATCGGTGGCGCCATCGAAACCTCTCTGGCCCTCTCCGAACTTATTGGGCGGAAGAAAAACTGCCGTCTCAGGGTCTTCTTATTTTCGGATCGTGTCAGGGAAATTCGGCCTTGGGATATTGTCAATCAGTTTATGACGGGCCGGACGACTGATACAAGGTCGGCTTTGATCGCCTTCAGGAAGGCCGTGGCCACGGAGTCGTCCATTAAACAGGCCTACCTCATCACAGACACGTCGCCCAACACAGAAAATGGGGGGTTCGTGGGATTTGATAAAGCCATGAGGCGGGTCATGGAGGAAGCCCTCCGTTACCGACATGATCGTATCACCCTGAATATTATCATGCTCGATACGAATCCTCGCCTGAGGGCCTTTGCCCGGGCCCTCGCGAGAAACAATTTGGGACGAGTCTACTTCGTCAACCCGGACAGACTGGGCGAGGTGGTGGTTAAGGACTACTTGAGAGTTGGTGGAGGAGGATAGGATCTTCGTATATGGGTGGGACCTTCAGGAGGACGGGGTTCGTCTGGACTCACTCAGTCATACATTTCCTTTGACAATCTTAAGAAGTCAAAAGTCAGAATTCGGAATAGGCTTCGAGTGGAACTGGAACCGTTTTTTGACCGATTCTGATTGAGATGGCTCTCGAAATGGCGGGACCGAGAACTGCTGAATGGATTGCAGATTAGGTCTCTGTCAAGAATTGGTTGACCTTGGCCTCCACATCTCTCCGGATAGCCTCCAGTCTCGTGTGGTTTCCTGCCTCAAACCTCAGTACCAAGACGGGCCCGGTGTTGGAGGCTCTAACCAACCCCCAGCCGTCTTCAAAGAGAATCCGGGCACCATCGATATCGATAACGTCGTAGTCTTTGGAATAGTGATTCCGGACCTTCTCGACAACCTGAAACTTCTTTTCATCGGGGCAAGAGACTCGGATCTCCGGGGTCGATTCGGTCTTCGGAACATCCCCAAGCAGGTCCCGCGTGCCTTCCTCATGCATTGAGAGAATCTCAAGGAGCCGGCATGACGCATAGATGGCATCATCAAAACCAAAATAACGGTCAGCAAAAAAGAGGTGGCCACTCATTTCACCGGCCAGGAGGGCACCCGTGTCTTTCATCTTCTTCTTGATGAGTGAGTGCCCTGTCTTCCACATAAT
>WVXP01000051.1:1428-7538 GCA_011773445.1 Pseudomonadota bacterium
CCGAGCGTTTTCAAAATTGTCGAGATTACGGGACCTGCCGTCCCGTTACCGCCATCGACAGCCACCTTGATCGGGCGTTGGATGGAGATGTCGCTCTGAATGTATTTCAGATAGGGCTCCATGATCTCATAGGTCGAGAGATTTCCTTGGCCCTGGGCGAAGCCGCCCTTTTCAAGTCGCCGTCTGAAGTTCTGGAGTTCCTCCCCATAAATCGTCTGGTTGCCGACAGAGACCTTGAATCCATTAAAATCAGCCGGGTTATGGCTGGCTGTGATCATCATCCCGCCTTCCCTCTTGAGATGGAAAAGGGAGAAATAATAGACCGGTGTTGGACAGACGCCGATGTCCGTAACATGGCATCCGGTTGAGAGGATGCCCTCCACGAGAGCATCTCGAAAAGCGTCGGAGCTGAGACGACAGTCCCTTCCGACGACGAGATCCTTCAACCCTTTCTCCACCATATAAGTGCCGTACGTCTGGCCCATGAGGCGAACGATCTCGGGAGTCAGGTCCTTTTCGACAACGCCTCGAATATCATATTCCCTAAAAATCTGTGGATTTACCTTGACCATCACTCGCTCCGTGTGAGTCCTGTTTGGGACAGGGTATTCATTTGAGCTTCGCCTTGTCAAGGGTCGTCCTATGGGGGAATCCGTTCATGTTTTGATCATGTCTCGAGGAGCCGGCGGTTTTTCTACTAGACTTTCGGCACGTCTTGTGCTTATTTCCCATGGTCATATAGTATTGAGGCAGGCCCGACCATTTGGAGGATTCATGGCGAGCGGGAAGAGAGAGCTGCACATCGCGAGGATTTCATGGAACAATCGCAGAACCGCTCCGGTATGTCGTCACGAAAGGTGACATTCTTTCGTTGCAAAGGGTGCCGCCGAGTCTGCAGACGCGACCAGGGGGAGGACATCTGTTCCCACTGTGGGGGCAGGACGGAAACCGAAGGATGGCCCGATTCCCCTGGGCAGAGGCTCTTCGAGGCCGTCGAGGCATTTTTTGAAAGGGGGGACAGGGATCTGACAGTCATCCTGGTATGCGATCTTCTTGAGGGGCTCCTCGAGATGTTTTTCAGGGATATGTTCATGAAGCAGGGAAAACCCCGCTCTTGGATCCAGTTGACTCTCAAGAAGAACAAGTCTTTGGATCTTCGCCTCAAGTATCTCTTCAAGGAAACACTGAATGTGAAATTCCCATCCGTCATCGAGGGCACAGCTTTCGAGGGGTTTGATAAACGTTGGGCGGCGATTCGATCAGTGAGAGGTCAGATATTCCACGCGAACTTCCCAGCGGTTGACGAAAAGGATGCCCACGAGTCCTACGACCTGTCGAGGGAGTCACTCGATCTCTTCGCCTGGATGAACAACACGTACTGTGTGTGATTGAAGCGTTTAGCGGTTAGCCTTCAGCTAATTCTCTTGGTTGCGCTAATGGCTTACCGCCGCGTGCCAAAGGCTTGCCTCTATCGCTTGTCTTCCGGATTCACCGTGACCCAGGTGTCCTCATCCGCATAAAATCCGTCTGCCTCCCTCGCAGTGGGTGGAGTGGTTTTCTCAACCCGAATGAGGGACGATCTGAAATAGTCGACGTCTGGAGTGCCAGGGTCGACGGGGTATTCCCGAGCAATGGGAAACGCCCCGTAATCGTCTACCGGATCGCCCGACTCGGGATAGAGGCTGAAGTTCCGAAGGAGGTCCGTGATGACCATACCTTTTCCCATGAGAAATCTCTGGATGGCAAGCCACTTGGGTAAGGACGACTCCAGAGTGGTCAGCCCGAAGTAGCCGCCTCCTCCGATGCCCAGAGCATCGGCAGCCCTTTGGAGAAACAATAGCATCCCTTTCAAGCCTTCGGGAGGTTCGGTGGTAAAGGCATCGAAGGTTTGTTGAAGCTCAGGAGGGAGGGGTGAATTAACGTCGTATGGTTTTGCATTGATGGTGAGGCGATGACGTTTCGCCTTCTGGTCGATATATTGGATGAGGCGCTCGTCGACTTCAAGGACCATGACGGTGCACGAAAGACCGAGAAGAGCGAGAAAGATACTGAAAAGATCGTCGTCTCCGATGAGGAGGATCGACCGATCCTCCACGTCGCCTCGCTCATGCATAAAGGCCGATTTCAGAGCGAGATCCTTTGGGTGGATGATGCCCTGATTGTAATCGAAAATGGGCTGAGGTCGATCGGTTGTAATTTTCAGAAACCGACCCAGGGTCTCTTCGAACCGAGCGTCGAGAATGAGCCCTTTCCCCTGACAAGCCGGGCAGAATTTATTGCCTTGGGGCAGGGGGGTTGAGGGCGTCCCAAGAGAAAATCTTCGGGTCTTCTGGTCGAAAACGATCCGATTCTCGGTCAGCATGTGGCGAACCGCCTGAATCATTTCGGCGAGCGAGGAGTCTTGAAAGCGGATAAGCTCCCAGAAAGACATGGGTCTCATTTTCAGGGCACGTAGAATTTGGTATCTTGTCCGCTCCATTCCTTTTGTAACCCCCCCAATTACGGGTCTTCGCACCCATTCATGGATCTTTACGATTCAGCCGATCTTTTTGTGAGCCCAACCTCTGCCCATTTTCTTGAAGACCTCTCCCGTGGCAATACCTTCCCTGTATATTGGGAACTCATGCGGAAAATCCCTGAGTTCCTTTAGCGTTTGGCACAGACCGATGGTTCCATACTCTCGCGCTCTCGTCACCCGATCGAGGTCCAGGACCTCAGTGAGAATCATCTCACCTTCGCCGGCGGTCTGCAGGATCCGACCGTCCGGGTCGACGAAGATGGACTGTCCATTTCCACCGTCTCCGACTCCGTTGACGCTGAGAAAGTAGAGCTGATTGAAAATCGCGTTGGCCTGGCTGATTACCAACTCTAGGGCTCGGTCTGAGGTCGTTGTCATGGTCGGATGAAGAATCACCTCGGCTCCCATCCACGCCAGCGACCTGATCACCTCAGGAAACCATTGATCATAACAGATTGCCAGGCCGAATCGTCCCAAATCGGGTATATCGAAGACACAGAATTCCTTTCCCCTCGAGTTGGTCTCCTGAGGCCGCCATGGGAAGAGTTTTCTGTACTTGACCTTTATTTTTCCCGAGGGAGAGATGGTGACTGCCGTGTTGTAGACGCGATCGCCGTCTTTCTCATAAAGTGAACCTGGTACCAGCCATTTTCCATACTTGGCCGCCAGATTGCAGAAACTGTCTGACACAGGTCCGGGTATGGCCTCGGCGGACGACGGATTCCCTCCGAAAACGCAGAGCTCGCTGAAAAGTATGAGCTCGACCCATGGGAAACATGTAGAGGTCCTTTTCACCAGATGAGCCATCTTTTTTTGATGATCCTCACCGTTTCGGATCTCCATCTGAATCCCTGCTACACCAATCGTTCTGGCCATAAGATTCTCCCTTTGAAAGACCGCTCCAAACCGCGTTTGAATGCATGGCATCGCTACCCGGACAGGGATCGCAAGCCCGGACTAGATACGTCATCTTACTTTCGCATTTTACTGGCAAGCATATGAGATAACAACAGGGAAGTGTCTTTGGCCTCTAAGGAGATGCTTTCTCATATAACCCTTGGACGTATCTTGAGCTTCGCAACGGACAACAGCTGCTCAGATTGCTTCCCTTTTGCGTTGGCTAGAAGAGATTTGATTGACACCTTCATGATCGCTAACTTACAATGGCTCCCAAGTCGAAACGCTATCGTCTCCAGCTTCACACGTCCAGACCGAAAGGTCCTTTGCAAGAAAGAGAGTGCGCGCAGAAATGTCTGTGATCGCGGTGGTCCTTCTCGTGATTTCGGGCTGCGTACATGCCGGGTGGAATCTCGTCAGTAAACGACAAAATCCCTCGGCTGCCTTCTTCCTCATTGCGAATGCAGTCGGGACTGCCTGTATTTTGCCTGTCCTTGTGTCCAATTGGCAGGGCCTTGCATTAATTCCCCAATCTGTTTGGATCCGTGCTCTGGTATCCGGTTTTTCCTATGCTGTTTTTTGTGCCGCAATGGCTGGCGCATACCGGACGGGTGACATGTCTCTTGCCTATCCATTGGCACTATCGTCACCCGTCATTTTTGTTACTATTGTCACGGTAGTTTTTGGCAAAGGTGAACCGATGAGTGGATGGGGCCTGACTGGCATCGCGATTGTGGCCCTCGGATGTTTCATCCTACCCATGAGGCGGTTCCACGAGTTCCGTTTGAGCAACTACCTGAACGCCTGCTGTTTGCTCGCTCTACTCTCAGCTGTTGGAACGACGGTTTTAACGATTGCGGACTATGAAGCCCTGCATATTCTTCGGGAAATTCCAGACAGGCCTTTTGGACCCGTAGATGGGCCATTGACGTACGTGATTTTCGTTTCAGCTTTCGGGTCTTTCGGGCTCGGAGCACTGGTCCTTATGACCCGATGGGAGCGGGAAAGTTTCATTCACATTCTTCGTTTCTCGAAAAGGCCGGCGGCGCTTATGGGGATCGGTATATATCTGGCATATGGCCTCGTCCTGGTATCGATGCAATATGTGACGAATGTGAGTTATGTCGCAGCCTTTCGACAACTCAGTATCCCTCTAGGCGCGACGCTCGGCGTCGTACTTCTCAAAGAACCGCGCTATCTTCCGAAGATTGTCGGTGTCGTGGCGGTCTATGTCGGGCTTGTCGTTGTCGGAGCAGCATAAGAGAAGGGAAGATCTTTTGGGATTTCCACATTTCCCGAGGGATTTGTGTCACAATCTATAGATTTTTTGGATAGGTTGAATTTTTCGGATGGGAGCCTACTGTCCCTTCGCGCCCACGCTCCCGCGGTGACCCTTTCAGGATTCGCCGGCGGGGAATTCTTGCCCCTTCCCCGCTCTAAAGGCGGGGCTTTCCCCCTTCCTGCTCATTCTCGAAGGGTCCCCACCGCTTCCGCAACGTCGCTCAGAGACAGCAGCCTCGCCAAAAATGGGGAACCTCCTCAAAGCCCTTTCTCTTGACACGCTGACGCCTCCATCCTATAGTGGTCTCACGATAAGGGGCGTCTTTTTCAATTTGGGAGGCTCTGAAGAGGTATCGGAAGGAATACAACTCTAGGGGGAGGGACAACGTTGAAAAGGGGGCTAAAAGCTGGGTTTCAGATTGTATCAGGATTCGGACTGAATGCCTTTTCTGAGGACGAACTGGATTCGATTCACTTTGCAACGCTGGAAGTTTTGGAGCGTACCGGGCTCAAAGTTGAAACTGAGGAGGCCTTGGAAATCTTTCATGGTTCGGGAGCGGCTGTTGAGCGTTTCGAGGACTACGGTATCGTGAAAATCCCGCCCCATGTCGTGGAGGATTGTATCGGCTGGGCGCCAAGCACGGTCGTTTATCACGGCCGGGATCGCGGGGANNTTTGCGATTATTTCGATGAACTCGGGGTTTTCGAGAGGCCTTGCGTTTGCTCCGATGTCCCCCCCAAGTCGCACCCGGTGCATACTTTTGAGGCTATTCTCAGTCACAACTCAAAACATACATTTATCGGTGCTGATAATGCCAAAAATCTGAGGAAAATGGTCGAACTGGGAGCGGCATGTGTGGGTGGCCTGGACGACTTCGAAAAGCGACCGGTTTTTACAGCAACGGTTTGCCCTACCAGTCCGCTGGCCCTGCTTCGGGATGTTTGTGAGGTTACCATTGAGGCTGCCAGACGTCGTCGGGCTGTGGATCAATCCTATGGCTTTGGCAGGTGCTACATCAACGACGACACTGGCCGGAACATTGGTCAGTACGAATGCCGAGGTCTTGGGCGGCCTGGTGCTCGCCCAACTGGCCGCTAAAGGAACGCCCTGTACCTATGGGAATACCAGTACCATCATGGACATGAGGACTGGAGGGGGTTCCGTGGGCGCCCCTGAGCAGGGAATGATTAGTATCGGTGCAGCGAGACTGGCCCAATACTATCGGCTTCCCTGTCACGTGGCGGGTGGTATGTCGGATAGCAAGATCCCCGATGCACAGGCGGCCTATGAGACTTCCCTGACCGCACTTGTGGCAGCCCTAGCGGGAGCAAATATCATCTTCGGTGCGGGGGGGCTTGACCAACTTCTCACCTTTGACTGTGCCAAGCTCGTCATGGATGTCGAACTCATTCG
>WVXP01000052.1 GCA_011773445.1 Pseudomonadota bacterium
AAGCTGTATGTCACACGCTGGTTTTCGAAAAGCGCTGCTGTTATAATCTGTCTGAACCCCCAGAGGTCTAAGAACTTGAGATAGAAGTGCTGTGGAAGCTTTATGTGTTCGTTATTTGCCTGATACGGGAGGATGGGTTATGAAGTCTCAGAAAGAGGTGACCCTTGATCGAAAGATTGTAAAAATGCTTTCTGGTGATGCCCTAAAAGCAGCAGAAATCATTCTCAATGACAGAGAGGCGCAGTCTCTTCAGGAATATGCCAACATCGTCTCCATAAAAAGACTCCATTACAATGACCACGGGCCTGTGCATATGCGGAAAGTCGCACTGAATGCTCTAATAATGGTGGATCTTCTACATAACGCTGGGATCAAGCTTACTCTCGAAAAAGAGGATTCCGGGAGTATTGATGACAGCAAAATTGCGGTTCTTGTGGCAGCACTTCTCCATGACATTGGAATGACGGTGGGAAGAGTCAACCATGAAAGCTTCGGGGCAATGTTTGCTTTTCCCGTTATCGAGAGAACACTGGCGGGTGTCTATTCGGACGATTTACCAAAGAGAATTATTGTCCGCTCAATGATCATAGAGGGTATTATCGGACACATNNGTGTATTCAATTGAGGCTGGCCTGATTCTTATTGCAGACGGATGTGATATGGAAAAAGGAAGAGCGCGGATACCGATGATGCTCAACACGGCTTCAAAAGTTGGCGATATCCATAAGTACTCGGCCTCGTCGATTGAAAAGGTAAGAATTGAAAAAGGGGAGAATCGCCCCATAAAGATAACGGTAGATATGACAGCATCGGCGGGTTTCTTTCAGGTGGAGGAGGTGCTTTATCGAAAGATAGAGTCGAGCACGGTTAAACCCTACATCGAGTTGTATGCGGGTGTCATCGGTCGTGACATGAAACGTTATCTATAAGGCTTCACAAGGATTCTTTACAAATGCTTTCTTATTTTCTCATTCCTTATGGCTTGAAGACCGAAATGTAAACCGCGACAAGAAGAATGATGTTCTATGGCATTGCAAACTACGTATTCATCTGTCAAAAGCGGCGGGAATAATCACATATTCGTCAACATACTGCATAGAGGCGTCGATGCCATCGAGTTCTCTGCCGTCGGTCGCTTTTAGCCCGATCTGCATTAGAATCAGGCAAATGCTTCCACCGATCCAGGCACAAACGAAGAATATATGAAAGGCTCTGATCCACCACCGCCCGGTTAAGCCGGATTTCTTTATTGGCTTTTCCAAGGTTCAGATTCTCGCGCACTGTTAACTTTCGGAATATTCCAAACAGGGGGTTACTGCGATTGGAGGAAAGTGCTGGGAGGTCGGTCTATCGCGGTCAACCACCGAGGTAGGCTTTCTTGACTTCGGGGTTGGCAAGAAGTTCTTCAGAGCTACCTTGAAGGACAAGGCGGCCATTTTCCAGCGCATAACCTCGCCCGGCGAATTGCAGGGCTATTCGGGCGTTCTGCTCAACGACGAGAATGGTGGTTCCTTCCTGGTTGATTTCCCCTAACGAATCAAAGACGCTCGTCATCAAGACAGGTGCCAGTCCCATGGAGGGTTCATCGAGGAGCATCACTTTCCTTCCACTCACAAAAGCCCTCCCAACTGCCAACATCTGCTGTTCACCGCCACTCAGTGTCCCAGCTTTCTGATTCTGCCTCTCTTCGAGACGGGTGAAGATCGAGAAGACCCGCTTGATATCTCGATTGACGCCTGCGCTGTCCTTTCGAGCAAAGGCAGCCAGCTTGAGGTTCTCCATAACTGTTAGATTGTCGAAGAGACGTCTTCCCTCTGGGACGTGAGAGATGCCAAGTTCGCTCACCACCTTGTCGGCGGAGTATTGGAGCAAATTTTTTTCCATATAGGTCATTTTTGTTCCTGCCTCGACAGGGACCAGACGGGAAATCGCACGCAAGGTGGTGCTCTTTCCAGCACCGTTGGCCCCAATGATACACACGATCTCCCCTTCACTGATTTGGAAGCTTATGCCCTGGAGGGCCTTGATCCGCTCATAGGAGACTCGGAGGTTTTCCACGGATAACAACATCAGACCACCTGCTCTTTGCCCAAATAGGCATCAATGACTTCGGGGTTGCTTTGGATTTCCTCGGGTGTGCCCTCGGCGATCACCTCTCCAAAGTTCAGGGTCTGGATGGTCTGACAGAGCTCCATCACGACCTTCATCCTGTGCTCGATCAGAAAGATGGCCAACCGGAACTCTTCATGGATCTGCCGGATGATCCCCATCATCCGAACAAGCTCCTCTGGGTTCATGCCCGCAGTGGGCTCATCCAACAACAGGATCTTGGGTTCCGTGGCTAGCGCCCTTGCCATTTCCACCCTCCTCTGGGCTCCGTATGGGAGATTGAGCACAATCTGATCTGCAAACTGATCCACGCCCAACATCTCGAGAAGGCGATACGCTTTCTCTTCGGATTCTGCTTCCTCCCTTTGACGTTTGGCAGTGCCGAAGAAGGCACCGATCAGTCCGTAGCTAATCTTGGAGTAACGAGCCATCTTCACGTGCTCGAGGACAGTCATATGTCTCCATAACAGAAGATTCTGGAAGGTCCTTCCAAGGCCCATGGAAGCAATCTGGTGAGGCTGAAGGCCATCGATTCGCTGGTCGCCAAACAGAATTTCGCCCTTGGTGGGTTTGTAGATGCC
>WVXP01000146.1 GCA_011773445.1 Pseudomonadota bacterium
ACCCTCTTTCCTCATAGCTATCAGTAACTTATCAAATTCCGTCGAGTTTCTTGAGAGTTATCAACGCTCCAGGGGTATTTCTGCGGCGGATGGAAAACAGGGTTGACTTGAGAATGAGGTCTGGTAATATCGCTGGAAAAGCCTTTTGTCCTGAAGCTCGAAAACGGGCGCAGTGACAGCCAATCCAATCATCCAACGGGGAGTCCGTTCTTCCAAGTGGAGGGACGGGTTTTGTTGTTCCGGTGGAGGCTGACCGAGATGCGGTGTCCGAAGTGCGAGTTTGAGAACAGGGAGGATGCCAAATTCTGTAAGAAGTGTGGGGCTAAACTGGACCTCAAATGTCCTGCCTGTGGTCATGGCTACTTGCCAGACAGCCTCTTTTGCGACGAGTGTGGGCAAAGATTGACAGATACCCCAGAGGAGAAGAAGCCACCGCCAGAGGCTGAGGGGGAGCGGAAGTATGTGACCGTTCTTTTCTCTGACCTGTCTGGATACACCGCCATGTCTGAGAGACTCGATCCGGAAGAGGTCAAGGAGATCACAAGCCGAATCTTTGGGGAGATCTCGGAGGTAGTGGCAAACTATGAGGGGTTCATCGAGAAGTTTGTCGGCGATGCAGTCATGGCCCTTTTTGGTGTGCCAAAGGCTCACGAGGATGATCCCGTCAGGGCTATCCGGGCGGCCAGGGAGATACACGACCTGGTTGAAGCGAGAAGCCCCGAGCTCCATCGAAGAATCGGACGCCCTCTCTCGATGCACACTGGCATCAATACGGGTTTGGTGGTGACCGGCAAAGTGGACCTGGAGAAGGGAACACACGGGGTTGCAGGGGATACGATCAATATCGCCTCCCGACTGTCGGGTCTTGCGAAAGCGGCTGAAATTGTGGTCGGTCCGGAGACCTATCGCCAGGCGGAGGGGCATTTCACTTTCGAAAGTCTGGAACCCACAAAATTCAAGGGCAAGTCGGAACCAATCCCGGTTTATCAGGTTCTATCCTCAAAAGAGGAGCCTAGTAAGGTCCACCGTCTTCGGGGGCTGAGGGCTGATCTGATCGGGAGGAAGGTGGAAATGGCCCAACTGGGGGAGGCAGTTCACCGCCTTCGAGAAGGGAAAGGAAAGATCCTTTCGATTTGCGGAGATGCGGGAACGGGGAAGAGCAGGCTTGTTGAGGAGTTCAAGGCCACTTTGGATTTCAAAGAGATCCAATGGCTGGAGGGCCATGCCTATGCCTATTCTCAGAACATCCCCTATTTTCCCCTGATCAATCTTCTGAATCGGATCTGGCGAATTGAGGAGGGCGACTCTCCAGAAGAAATAAGGAACAGAATCGAATCAAGGATGGAGGATCTCATCGGGAAAAGAGAGGATATTGTGCCCTATGTGGGGAGTCTCTATTCTCTCAGTTACCCCGAGATTGAGGGGGTAAGCCCTGAGTTTTGGAAATCTCGTCTTCAGGAGGCAATTCAAGCAATTCTCTCAGGTCTGACCCAGAGGGGACCAACGATCATCTGCCTGGAGGACCTCCACTGGGCTGATCCCTCCTCCATAGAACTACTCCGTACGATCCTGACTGAGTCCAGATCTCCTGCCCTCTTTCTCTGTGTATATAGACCTCCCTTCAGTCTGTTTACTAGCCATGAATTGGGCGGTTTGGGAAAGCTTTACCAGGAGATCAGGCTCCAGGATCTCTCGCCCTCTGAAGCCCAGGGCATGGTGGAATCGCTGCTCAGGACCGACAGCATTCCGCCTGAGTTGGGACAGCTCATAAAGGAGAGAGTCGAGGGAAACCCCTTCTATCTGGAAGAGGTGATCAATGCCCTAATTGAAGCAGGGACTCTGGCTCGTGAGAATGGCACCTGGAAGCTTGAAAGGCCAATCAGTGAATCAGACATTCCCTCAACTATTCAGGGCGTGATTTCTGCCAGGCTCGACCGATTGGAGCGGGAGACAAAACGAGTCCTTCAAGAAGCTTCAGTCATTGGGAGGGCCTTTCTCCATGAGATTCTCAAACGGATCACGGAGATCAGAGAACAGGTCGACCGGTGTCTCAGTGGCCTTGAACGGTACGACCTCATACGAACACGGGCTATCGAACCGGAATTGGAGTATGTCTTCAAACATGCACTAACCCAGGAGGTCGTCTACAACGGCCTCTTGAAAAAAGAACGTCAGGAGATCCATGAACGAATCGCCAATGTTTTGGAGGAGCTTTTCCAGGAAAGGCTGCCAGAGTTCTATGAGACCCTTGCCTTTCATTTCAGCCGAGGCCAATCTTTACACAAGGCTGTTGATTATCTCGTGAAGTCGGGCGAGAAGAGCTTTAGAAGATATGCATTAGAGGAATCCCACCAATATTTCAGAGACGCATTTGACCTTGTGTCTAACAAGACTGCTAAAACAAGGGAGGAAGAAAGGCTTGTTATCGATATTCTCAACAGTTGGGGCATGGTCTTTCATCTGCGTGGAGATTTCAGAGGAATGGAGGAGCTACTGAAACGTCATAAGAGTTTGGCCGAGTCTTCGGGGGATAAATCAACGCTCGGACAATTTTATGCGTGGCTCGGCCACGCGTCAGTAATGAATAGACTGAAGCTAAAAGATGCGTATCAGTACCTTTCCATGGCCCTCAAACTCGGAGAGGAGGTCGATAACAAGCGAGTCGTTGGTTGGGCATGCGCTTACCTCCAATCCATCTGTTTTATGTTAGGTCTTCAGGATCAAAGCATTCACTTTATGAAACAGGCTAAGGAGATATCGGGACTTCTCGAATCAGACCATTACCTTTATTTTCATACCATGACGAATATAGGTTTCGTCCATTGGATGAGAGGGGAGAGGCAAAAAACTTTAGACACCGGAAAAGCGCTTTTGGAATTTGGCCAACGTGAATCCAATGTTCGGTGTCTAGCTATGGGTAACCTAACCATTGGCCACAGCTATTTATTAGCTGGCGATTTTTCATCGGCCTCCCAGTTCTATGAAAGGTCCCTCCAGGTTTCGGCAGACCCGTTTCATTCGAAGGTGGCTGAAGCAATGCTCGGCTACTGCCATGTGCTTAGCGGTCAGCCATTGGAGGCCGATAATCTTCTCCAGGGAATCTTGTGTTTTAGTGACGAGTTTGGTTTCGAGCTTTTTGGAAAGGCAGGGTATGTTCTCTTAGGTGTTGTTATGATTGCTAAAGGGCAAATGAGTCGAGGGTTAAGAATGATTGAAGAGGCACGTCAGTATTTTGTCGAAAATGAGACAAGGTATCATGTGGCCTTATCAGAGTATAGTCTAGGAAAAGTTTATTTTCAGATAGTTGAAGGAGTGGGACCAATCAGAATACCAACGATGGCCAAGAACATCGGCTTTTTGATAAAAAACGTCCCCTTCGCCAGCAAGAAAGCAGAAGATCACTTCAATAAAGCGATTAATGTCTCAAAAGAGATCGGGGCTAGGGGCATTCTGGGGCAGGCCTATCTCGATTTAGGACTACTACAGAAGACAAGAGAGAAAAAGGATAAAGCCAGGGAATGCATCTCTGAGGCCGCTAAACTGTTTGAAGAATGCGAGGCTGAAGTGTACCTGAAACAGGCTAAGGAGGCCATGGCATCTTTGGACGAAGACTCAAAGTAGGTAGATTGGGGTTGCTAATTCAAGATGACATAAACGGTTCTCGTTGACGCTTGAAACTGTTTACTTCCGAAGCAAATCAACACTTCTGGGGACTGGTCTAGAGTGCGTAGTTAGAAACATTTAGGTTGAAATTCTCAAATTTGCCACCCTTAGAAATCTAGAGATTTCCTTACCAGTTTTGACGCCATCCATAAATTATGATGTTATTATTTAATAGGGTTATCAATTTAAAGCAGAAACCAGTTGCCGATACGTAACGGTTTGAGTGTCGCAAC
>WVXP01000089.1:0-351 GCA_011773445.1 Pseudomonadota bacterium
CAAGCCGCAGACATCCCTCAAGAAACTCCTCAGAATCGCATTGATCTCAAAGAACAGTCGCTTCCGATGATCTTCGTAGTTGAAGCAGGTCTCCCTGGCCTCCTGAAGCGCCTTCATGGCGCGATCCCTGGGCGTGGGATTCGGGCTCTCCTCCCCGACCCTCCGTATCCTGCGGATAAAATCCCACGGCCACGTGATCAGGACCACCAAGACCATGAGACCGCCCACAACGATGCTCACCTTCCACATGAAGACGGTCCTTTCGTCCTGGATCGGCCCCTTGATGTCTTTCATCGGGCCGAAGTAGGTGGCCGTCCGTGACACGTAAATATCAAAGGCCTGGGAAAAGAG
>WVXP01000089.1:368-2077 GCA_011773445.1 Pseudomonadota bacterium
TCGAAGGACTGCAGCCGATAGAGAACTGTATAAACGGTCCCGCCGCTTTTTCGGTGTTTACGAACCCGTACGTCTCGAACCTCAAAAGGCCCGTGGATTTCCCCTTTCTGGGGAAGGTTCACCAGGTCTACAATGGGCCCATTGCCCGCCTCCAGGGTGACCGTCAGGGGAATCTCATCCCCGATATGAAAGCCAAAGTCCCGTCGACAGTGAAAATCCACAGTTATGGGAAAAGTCCCTTTTCCATTGAGATCCTCGTCCCCCGACTCAACACCGCGATTCTCCGAGGATACCGTTCCCAGGGCAAGGGATGCACCCAAAAATGTGAGCAGCAGCACCTTTTTCACTTAATGAGCTCTCCTCCGGGACAGAAAAAGCTTGCCAATCTCGTTGACATAGTGGGTCTGTTGACTTATCCAGAGAGCATCTATCGAGAGGCTCCGAAACAACTCCCTCAGGCCCTGCTCCCTCGCCTCTATGCGCTTTTGAATCGCGGCTCTCTTTCCCATGCCTCCCAACCAGATGGCCCCACTCCTGCCGGTCTCCAGATCCTTCAATGCAGCGATGCACCTCCTTTCGGGGAGAACCTTTTCCCTCGGATCCCAAATGACAATCGAGACGACGTCATGAACAAAGGCAGCCGCTTTGAGCGTGGGCTCGATCCCTTCGAAATCCTCCTGAAAGTCCGAGATCAGAAATACCAGGGACCGCTTTGCCGGCAACCCGGAGAGGGCCTGACCCAATCCCGCCCCTCTCTTCCCATCAGGTCTCGTTTCGAGGACCTTCTGAGGAATCAGAAGCCTGTAGTCCTTGGGATTTCGGAGGGGCCATTGAATCTTACCATCGCATCCGTAGCCAATAAAACCGACTCGATCGCGGCATCGCCAGGCCGCGTGAGCCAGAATCGCGGCGATTTCCGCCGCCAACCTCCGCTTTGTCACTCGAACCGTTCCAAAATCCATGGATTGGCTCAAATCCACGATGAGAAAAACAGCGAGGTTCGTCTCAGTCAACCGAGTGTTCTTCAATATTACGTGCCCACCCGTCCTTGCGGTGGCCGACCAGTTTATGGATCGCGGATTATCACCTACCTGGTATTCGGAAATCGTTTCGAACTCCGCGGATCCCCCCAACTGCCGGCTCGGCCAGATCCCGAGATCATGCTGCCCCGAATACCAGCGAACATAGTAATCAACCTCCGCAATCTTTGCGAGGATCTCTCTCACGGGATATGCACTCCATCTAAGATCTCTTGGATAACNNCTAAAAACATCCCGTGCGACGGCCTGGATGTCCTCAGGGTAAACATACTGGCGGTTGTGCAGGAAGGCCTCGACCCGCCCAGCGTCTCTCAGGGCTATGGTCGCACGAGGAGAAGCACCAAGCTTCACACATCCCTCCAGGGACTTCAAACCAAACTCCCCCGGGAACCGTGTCGCCCGGACCAGGTCAACCATGTATTGATGGGCATAATGCCCCACGGATACCTCCCTTTTTATGGCCTCTCTCAGCTGACAGATGTCATGGGGCTCGACGACCTGCTGAACGGCCCTGACTTTATCCCTCTGATCGAGGTGAACATTGGTGAGAATATCAATCTCATCCTCCGAGCTGGGATATCCCACCACAACCTTGAAGAGAAACCGATCGAGCTGGGCTTCAGGGAGGGGATAGGTGCCGTCCTGCTCCACGGGGTTCTGCGTGGCCAT
>WVXP01000089.1:2154-5615 GCA_011773445.1 Pseudomonadota bacterium
ACGTAGAGATAGGTTCCAATGAGGTCGCTCGGCAGCATATCGGGCACCATCTGAATCCTTCGGAACACCCCCCCAATGGCTGCTCCCAGAGCCGACACCAAGAGGGTCTTGGCCAACCCCGGAACACCCTCGAGCAGAACGTGGCCATCGGCAAGCAGGGCCACTACGATACGACAGATCAAGGCCTTCTGTCCTACGATGATCTTTTCTATCTCGGCCACCAGCTTCTGAACCTTCTCGACGCCGCTTGATTTCCTCGTGATTTGATAACCTCCGTCTTTAAGAGCACGACTAACCACCCGGAGGACTTGAGGATCGCTATCCATCAGTAGTATTTCGTGTTCGTGCATTGTATTGCCTCCTTATTAGGCTCAAGTTGGGAAAACCATGGAATTCAAAACTTTATTTTAGCAAAGCTGGTAAGACGTGCATATTAGGTAAACCCTTTATTTTGCAAAGAAAAATACTGTATTTTGATATTGGTTTGGTAAGTAGGTTGCTAGGATAAAGGCTAAACAACCCCACCTCTAAATCCATTTAAACAAGTTTTTGAAATAGTGAGGAATAAAGAGAGATTCGAACAAAATATAAAATTTGACGAGATTTTCAAACTCGCCTGTAAACTCACAATTGAGATTTCAACCCACCCTCAAAATACGGTATTTCTACCTAAGAGATACAGGGTTTACCCTATTGGCTTGCTCACTAGCTCTGTTAAATACTTCAATTGAAACTATCAAATCGCTGACCGATAACCCAACGGGCTTAATGACTGCGAAGCAGGCAGCCCAATTCTTGGGGGTGACTGTTCAAACGATTAAGAACTATATCTACCCGGGGAAGCTCAAATCTCATAAGGCACCCGGTGGTCAACACCGTCTCAAGGTATCAGATCTGCAGAAATGGCGTCCCAGAAAGGGGATTCATCCCGACAGGAGCTTCTGGAACAAACAAGACGTCCAGTTCTATCGAGGCTATATCGATATCATTGAAGCACTGCTCAATGCCGTAGATGGAAGGGATGGAATTATCTCACGACATTCGAGGAGAGTGGCCGATTACGCGGGCATCGTTGGCGAGGGTATGGGGTTGTCGCCGGAATCTCTGAGAACACCCGAGCTTGCCTCACTGCTCCACGATGTGGGGAAGATCATGATCAGCGAGCAGATCCTGGGAAAACCTGGAAAGTTGACTGATCAGGAGGCCTATCTAATCCGGCAACACCCCGAGATGGGAGAGAGAATCGTCGGGGAGGTTAAATTCCTGAGGGAAATCAAACCGGTAATTCGCCACCACCATGAGCGTCTCGATGGCCTGGGATATCCCGATCGCTTGTCGGCGGAAAGCATCCCCTTGGAGGCGGGGATCATCTCCATCGCCGAAGTCTTCGATCTTAACACTTGAGTTCATCGGAGCGGTCTACGTGTCCGCTGGAGCGAGTTGTTAAGTGGTCCTTCTGTTTAAGTATTTGCAGCCCCTTTTTTGAGAATCAAGCAATACATTAGGCCCACAAACTGGGTTCGGCCCTCCTTGAACAAAGTGGGACGGGCCAGCAACTCAAAACCTTTACGGCTATAGAAAGGCTCCTCGAAGGCATGTAGCCACAAAAGCCACATCTTTAATCTGCCAAATTCGTGAGCCCTCTCCTTTAAGACTGACGCCGGTGTGTCACTCACAAGGTCATACATGAGGGCATACCCTCCATGTTTGAGAACACGATAAGTCTCATTCAAGCCAGCAGTGGGCTCCTTCCAGTGATGAATGGTGCCCGTGCTCACTACACTATCGAAGGAGTTATCAGCAAAGGGCATATGGCTGGCTTTCCCTTCTTTAATCTCAACAATGTCAAAGAGCTCGGCGTTTGCCATATTCTTCTGGGCTTTGGCTACCATCGAGGGTGAAGCATCTAAACCCATCAATCGTAATCTTGGGGATTGTTGATGAAGTTTCACTAACAGCCAGCCTGGTCCTGTTCCAACGTCTAAGATGCTTCCTTCTGCACAATAGTTTACTATGTCCCTGGCAATCACCTCATAATGGCGCTGAAATATACTGGTTTTGGTTATCACATTATAGAATGCCGTGCCAGGCCATGGAATGCCTTCGGGATGAAAGATCTTTAGCAACCTGCGTGCCGGAGAANNTTCAGCCACATAACCTGGGCTATACAGCGTATTTGCTGAGCAATATTGCTGAGAGTCCCGCCTGAAGCCCTGATTATCGGGTGCTATGGGTACCCTGATCAATATGTCATGAGGATTGAAACGGCAATGACTGTTCGCTCCTCTAATCTCTCGCTACGATAAACAATTTGTCCTTTGCCCGAGTGACTGCGGTATAGAGCCACCTCCTATAGAATTCAGAATCCCAATACTGAGATCGCTCTTCAAAAAGGAGTACATTATCCCATTCCGACCCCTGGCTCCGATGAACAGAGATGGCATATCCGAAATCGAACAGGTCAACGGCAGGGTACCCCGTATCGTCTAGGATCTGCTTTACCTTTTTGGGCGAGACCTCATCATAATACCCGTTGTATTCCTTCTTCCCAAAACAACAGCTCCGTATCAGGGTCTGGTAGGGCTCTGGCATATTGTCCATTTTAATGACTGCCTCATAGATGTTAGGGGGTACACGTAAACTGATACTCCCCAGAGTTCCCAATTGGCCGTTCATCAGCTTCGTGTAACGGTTATTCTTCAAGCAGATTATTCGTTCCCCTTCACATGGTATCTGGCCATAATATCCAAGCTTCTTCCGAATTTGCCTATTGAGTTGAACTCTCGTCCAGTTCATTCCACACAGGGTAACCATGGTCTGCTGTGAGAAATCAAGACTCTCGAACAGATCATTAAAATCGGAACTCGATTGACGCATCTTATAGACATCCCCCCCAAATGTCCCGAATGGAATTTCGCCTCTGCTTCTCACCTCGACGGATAATCTGATTATCGCACTATCCAATGCCTGCCTGTGGATCTCATTGAGAATCAGGTCAGGGCGATGGACAAGGCTGAATCTGTCTCCTATCGGTGGCAATTGTCCATGGTCACCCACGGCAATGATGGGAATATCGTATGATCTCAGATCCCTCCACAGGTCTGAGCTCACCATGGAGGCCTCATCTAGAATAATCATGCCATAGGGCAATTCTGAGCGCTTTTTCCACCCTACTATTTTCTGGCGTCCATTCTCATCCTCTGCTATGACTGGTCTATAAATCATGCCGTGGATAGTTCCTACGTAATCATCTTCATACAGGCCTCCCGTCGATTCCAATCTTTCCTTCAACACGGAGGATGCTTTCCCAGTGAAGGCACAGAACCCCACACACATGGTTCGGTCGAGATCTCTAAGCGATATTCTCAAGGCTGCGGCCAAATGGGTTTTCCCCGTACCCGCATAACCGCCCACCGTAATATAATGGCCATACCTTTCGTCTTCGTAGTGTTGGAGCCAAT
>WVXP01000089.1:5764-5992 GCA_011773445.1 Pseudomonadota bacterium
GTAGTTTCAGTATCTTAAATACTTCATATAGAATTTCGGAGGAAACCCGCAAAATCCGTAGATTATTCAATGAGACCGCATAGCAATGCGGGTATTCGCTGAATACCGCCAAAAACAGACATTTCATCTTGACAAAGGCACGACTGGATTTTTTGTTGAAAAATTGTTGAACTTTTGTTGGAGTCCCAAAATGCCTCAATTTTAGGCACTTGCCCGAGTCATAAAAGG
>WVXP01000227.1:0-4062 GCA_011773445.1 Pseudomonadota bacterium
TACTCGATTGAGAACACTCTTTCGGACGATTCAGGGCACCAACTCCTGGATGTTATCAGTGACGAGAGGTCTGATCGGCCATTTACCCTGATTGATCATTTTGAGCGGGTGGCTGAGATTGAGTCCTGGCTGGGAACCCTTTCTTCAAACGAGAGAAGGGTGATTTCCTATCGGTACGGACTCGGAGGTCGAGAACCCATGACGCTCGATGCCATCGGCAAGATTATGGGGGTCACGAGGGAACGGATCCGGCAGATTGAAAATAAATCTCTCCTCAAACTACGACGAATCATCAAAAAAAAGGAAATCGCCTTCGAGGAGACCGTGTAGGGGGTAAGGGCAAAAGGAGAAAGGACAAAGGATCTGAAACAGAGAGGTTCAAGCCTTTCCAGAACCCTAACCCACATATGCAGTAAACCTACAGCCATTCCCCTCACATTAAGACACGCCAATTTTCTACGAGGGTGCATTACCCTTTATGCTTTTTTTTCTCTAAACTTTCTCCCTTGAACCTCTTTAGATGTAGGAGGTATGAGGATTTTGCTTTGGCGAGGTTGATTGGATGGCATCCGGTTTGAGCAAGGCTGTTGTTCCTGCAGGGGGTTTGGGAACCAGAATCTCCGGTCTGACAGGGGGCATGCCAAAGGAAATGCTTCTCATCGGGCATCGACCCATGATCGCCTGGTGCATTGAAGAGGCTTTCCGGTCAGGGATTCAAGAGATGGCTATTGTTTTAAATCAGAATAAGCAGCCTATCCGAGATTATTTGACATGTTTGCGGAAAAGAAAACCGGATGAGGAAGAGGGATTCTTCTACGAAGCCCTCCAAAACAGTCGCCTAAGATTCATCGAACAACCCATGCCACGAGGCTCGGGAGATGCCATTTATCGGTGCCGAACATTTGTTGGGGACGAGCCTTTTGTCGTCATGATGCCGGATTTTGTTCTGTTCGATTCACGGCCAGCCCTGAAGCAAATGGTCAAAGCGGTCGGAGACAGAAAGGAAAGCGCTGTTGGGTTTTTGTGTTTGGACTGGCGAGAGGCAGGGAACTTTGGAAATGTGGGGGTCCTGAAGACAGAAAAGGTCGACGGTGCGATTCACGGCGTCACCCATCTCTCCCATAAGAGACCCGGAACGCTGATCCTCCAAAAGGGAGAATGGGTTTCTAAAGCCGTGGGAAGGCTCATCCTCCATCCAGATTTTTTCGATGTTTTTGATGCCATTTTTTGGGAGGATGCCGAGGAGTTGGACGATGTCCCGGTGATTCAGCGGCTTGTTGAGGAGAAAAGGCTCCTTGGGATTCATCTCGAGGGATCTGGTTTTGATGTGGGGAACCCTCAGGGGTACCATGCGGCAAATGCGCATCTGAGAGGGAGAAACTGCCTCGCCACTCGTGGACTTCTCTGATAAAGACTACCCGTCTTCTGGTCAAGAGGTTTTTGGTGCTGTCAGTGGTCGCTGTCAGTTGTAAGGGAATATTGAAAGCGTCATACCTTGAAGAGTCCATAGTCCTCTTATGACTTGTCGTTGTCTGCTACTTTCAATCGCAGTACCCTGGGCAGTATTTCGAACTCAGCGGGAAGGGTACCCACCAATTCACCGTCCATTTCCACGAAGACCGATTCTTGCGCGCTGGCGGCAACTCGACGGCCAAGGTAGGAATCGACCTTGGGGTGGATAAGATAGGTTCCTCGTCGAAATCTCGGCAGATTCCAAACGACTTCGGGAAAGCTCAAATCCCCGATCGTCACGACCTGAAAGAGACCATCGTCAATCGCCGCATCTGGGGCCGACCGAATCCCACCGCCATAGTACTGCCCATTGGCCACAATAAAGGTGTTGAGAACTGCTGCACTCTCCACGGCCTCGTCGATGGTGAAAAGAACTTCCTGGTTCTTGTAACGGGGTAGTGTCGAGAGAATTCCCCAGAGAAAGGAGATAGACCCACCGAGCACTTTTGAGGTCCGGTTAACCTTCTCGACCACGGCGGCTCCAGAACCGAATTCGGCGATGTTAAGGAAATACCGGGTTTTCTTTTCGCCCTTAAGGTCACGGAAAGTCGCCTTCCCGACGTCGAGAAGTTGTGTCTCGGTTCCTTGCAATCTTTGAGCACCTCTGGTGAGATCTTTTTCCCAACCGAGTGTCTTAATAAAGTCTCCGCCTGTTCCGACAGACAGAATCCCCAAAACCGCATCGGGAAAAAGATTCCGGTCATTCTCGAAAAACCCGTTCAGCACCTCATTCGTCAAGCCGTCACCTCCAACAGCGACCATCATCTCGCATCTTTTTTCAAGGTAAAAGCGAGTCAATTCGGTCGCGTGGAGGGGGCCTTTGGTGAAAACAACATCGATTCCTGTCCGGAATTCTCTTTCGAGAACCTCTAGAATGCGTGGCCATCTGCGACCTGTGGCGCCGTTCGCAGACCTGGGATTGACAATGAAAATGGTTTCGTAGGAGAGTGTCATCGTCGATCCAAAGCCGCCCATGATTTGCGTGTTGAGAACATTATATACTCTATATCAGGGATCTCTAAAAGGGAGGAGATATGATCCTCAATAGAAACTCATTAAATACATATGATTCCAAATACTTAGATATATTGTCTAAGAAGTGAGAAAGGAAAGTATATTTAAGTAACCAAAATTGAATAATTTATTGAATTTGTATATGAAAGAGGTATAGGAAACTCCGCAATGGCCTGTGTGGAGCTAAGGACGGAATTCTTTGGGATTGGCGGGACTGTCATGACTCACGAGGCCGCGGCCTCTGCATTAAGACAGGAGTACAGCCCCTCACCAAAATCAGCGCATCCATTGTTCCTGAGGCACACAATCCTCAAGAAGCTGGAAGGCTTTTTCCATCGGAAAGGGGCATAAATCTTCGCCCACTTACCCATGCCGATGGGCGCAATCAGCGAAGAAGGGCCAACGCCTCATGATCTGAAGGCTGTCTTCGACCCTGGGCCCTCGGCGTGAGCTTCGTCGAACGTTTAGACCGAAGGGGGCTTTTCTCCTCACGTTCGTCTGAGCTCAGGTCAAAACCTACTTGCCCTCACTGAATACCTCACCGCTTTTGCAAATGTTGCTCAGGGACAGGAAGGTCGCACACCTCAGGAGGTTCGGTGAAACGATCGATTTTGACAAGAGCCTAGAGTAGGGCGTATCATTCTCTCGCAAACACAGGCCGCCGTGGCTCAGTAATGGATAGAGCAAGGGATTTCTAATTCAAAAACGACCATTTTATTGGACCCAATGATTTCGGTAAGTATATCGATTTCATTGGATTTTTTCTTCTTCAACGAGTTGGCAAATGCTATTTTTTTCAGGGAGAAAGGCGCACCGTGGGCACAATTCTGGGGACACGTTTTTTGCAGGCAGATCACGGCGAATCCAAGCAAGTCCAAATAGCTCCGTGTTGTCACTTTTTGACACTGGGATTTGGGCTTTTTCTTTGGTCTTGGTCAGGTGAAAGTAATGTCTCTGGTGAGGGCGTGGATGGTGTGACGAGTGGACCTTCAGCCTTTCGAGCCGAGTAGGCCGGGGGAATTTCACCCCCAGCGCCGGGTAGAAGGGGCCACCGTATTGGGGCCCCAACCCCCTCAGAACGTAGCGTGCGAATTTCTCGCACTGCGCTCTTCAGGATTTGATTCACAGCACAAGGAGTGATTTCATCCTTGCATAAGGCAATGAAATCGTGGGCTGCTGCAACGGAAACACCTGTTTTAGGAACTGGAATCGTTCCCAGGTTATATAGCTCTTTCTGCTCCGGCTACAAAGCACCCTATGCCAGTATCTTTCCGTGACACGGTAGATCTTAAACAGGGCCTTGATGTTTCCACCGACCCCATAGTAGGCATAATGGCCTCGCAAGGCCTGGTTTATTTTCTCAGACTGATCTTTCAAACAATGGTGTCGAATCTCCCGCATGAGTGAGCAGAGACTTTGAGCGCTGCGCCGGAATCTGGACTTTTCTGTCTTGCGCCCCACCATAAAGTTTCCTTTACGGTTGCGGGTGCAGTAGTGAGTGAATCCCACAAAGTAAATCGTTCCCAGTTTCCTGCC
>WVXP01000227.1:4077-4309 GCA_011773445.1 Pseudomonadota bacterium
TCTTGCTTTGGCATGGCGAAGGGCAAAGCGTCCAAACTCAACCAGGCGGGTCTTGGTAGGCTGCAATTGCAGAGAAAATCTTCCAAGTCGCTTGGCCAGAACGTGCTGGAATCTGCAAGCATCACCCCGATACTGAAAGCACACGACAAAGTCATCTATATACCTCACCAAATATGACCTGACCCCCGAAAACTGGTCCAGGTTTTATGTTAGTTTTTGAGTTGATATTGGA
>WVXP01000092.1:0-7421 GCA_011773445.1 Pseudomonadota bacterium
CGTGTCAGGATCTGCCGAGGCTCACCATAACGATAGACTTCGAGATAGTTCGGATTTTCCTGTTGCCAGAGAATCGCCCCTTTTGACGCGTATATCCGAACCCTGAGATTGTTCTCCTCACCCGTGGCGATCTGGCTAACCGTGAGGATACCCTTGCCACCGTTCTTGAGCCGAAGAAGCACGTTCACGTCCTCGTCAAGCACCCTGTCGGGCAGGAAGGTGGTCTTATCGGCACAGACCTGAGAGATGGGATCCTGCGTGATATACTCAAGCAGATTGACACAGTGAGTGCCGCAATCCCCCAGGGTTCCCCCGATACCTGCCTGAGAGGGATCAACTCGCCAAACGGCTTGCTTTTGCCCCTCCTTTTCATGGGGATACGTCAAGAAATCCTGAAGATACTCGACAATGACTTTTCGAACCGTGCCCATCTCCCCCGAAGCAAACAGGCTCCGAGCATGCCGCACCAGAGGATGTCCCGTATAGTTATGGGTCAAACCAAAGACAAGACCCGTTTTTTCGACGACCTTGACCAACTCTTTAGCTTCATCAAGGGAAAAGGTCATTGGCTTGTCACAAACAACATGAAACCCGGCTTCCAGAAAGGCCTTTGCAATATGGAAATGAGAAACGTTCTGGGTGACAATGGAGACAAAATCAATTCGCCCATCAGGGCCCAGCTTGGATTCCCTCTCTGCCATCTCTTCATACCAGGAATAACACCTTTCAGGGTCAAGATAAAGCTCCTTGCCAGTTCTCATCGTGTTGTCTGGATCTCTCGAGAAAGATCCTGCGACCAATTCGATCTGCCCGTCGAGGGCGACAGCCATGCGGTGAACCCCACCGATAAACGCACCCTGACCCCCTCCAACCATTCCCATTTTTAACTTTCTTTTCCATGATTTCATAACGGTTACCCCCCCCACTGTTCTGCTTCAATCCAATCCCAGGATCTTACGGTTTCTGGCTCGATCAGTCTCACCCCCCGCAAAGTCATCAAAGGCCACTTCGGTCGCTTCAATGATGTGGTTTGCAATAAACGGTGCACCTTCCTTTGCCCCCTGTTCAGGGCTCTTTACACAGCATTCCCATTCGAGAATGGCCCATCCATCGTAGGCTGCTTCAGTGAGCGAGGTGAACACCCTCTTGAAATCTACCTGGCCATCGCCTAAAGACCGAAAGCGTCCTGCCCGTTTAGCCCAGGATTGGTAACCACCATAGACGCCGATCCGGCCATCCGGTCTGAACTCGGCATCCTTGACATGAAAAGCACGGATGTGATCGCCATAGAGCTTGATGAATTCAAGGTAGTCGAGTTGCTGAAGTAGAAAATGGCTGGGATCATAGGTCAGACGGGCCGAAGGATGATTCCCTGTTTTCTCCAAGAACATCTCATACGTCGCTCCATCGTATAGATCTGAGCCTGGATGCAACTCATAGCCAAAGGTTATCCCTTGCTCACCTGCCATATCCAGAAGCGGTTTCCACCGTCTGGCCAGTTCATTGAAAGCCTCGTCGATGATGCCCTCCGGCCGCTGTGGCCAGGGATAGATCATATGCCAGGCAAAGCCACCGGACATGACGGAGATATTCGTCGTGCCCATATTGGCTGATGCCAGGATGGTCTTCTTGAGTTGGTCGGTCGCCCAATCAACTCTTTCTTTGGCGTTCATNNCGGGTGGATGGCCAAGACTTGTCCCTGAAGATAGGAAGCCAGCTCAATTACTTCAATGCCGACCTCCTCAAGCGTTCCCCGATAATCATCGCAGTAGTTCTTTGACTCTGCGGCTTTTGCAAGATCGATAACCCTGGCATCCCAGGTCGGAACTTGAACCCCTTTGTACCCAAGATCCGAAACCCATTTTGCAATACCCTCGAGGGTATTAAAGGGCGCTTCATCTCTTAAGAATTGTGCCAGAAATATTCCGGGACCTTTTATTGTTTTCATGATCTTCTCCCCTATCTTGCTTCTCGTATACAATCCCGAATCAAGGCTGACATCTCAGGACCCCTGCCCGAGTGTGACCTGAGCTCTTCAGATCCTTTTTCCTTCATCCGTTCGACCACTGACTGGGCCAGATTCAGGTTTTCCACAGAAAGCTTCATGAACTTCACCGGGTGGTCACGGTAAGGGAAGAGGTCCAGACCATACCAACCGTCATAACCAACCTGATCGAGTACATACATAATCGAGACGAGCCGTATGAAATTAACGGTTCCTGGTGGCAAGTCTATGTCAGCCTGCTGGTCATTATCGTCAAAATGGGTATGGAACAGCTTTTCATAGCGACATATCAGGGCCACCTGGTCTTCGAGATTTTCATTGCCTATCAGGCTATGGCCTATATCCAGGTTTATGCCAAAAGAAGGATCGTTTACCTCATTGACCAGACACAACGCCTGTCCAGTGGTCCCATAGAGAATATGCGCTCTCGGTTCAAAGGGTTTGGGTTCGAGACAGATCTTTGTCCTATAGTTGTTCTCGTGGAGGTATTCTAGGATCTGTTTAACACTGTCTACGTAGAGATCGTAGAGCGTTAGGTAATCAGATTGGAGAGGAAAATCAGAGCCATCTGTCGCCGGCCAAAGCACACTGATAGGAACATCAAAACGTGCGCCCATATCAAGGGCTTCCTTGACTCGTCCAATCGCATTGGCCCTTATTTTCGGGTCTAAATCCGCGAGGGCTCCATTCTTATACTGCTTTTCTGTCCATGTGTGACCACAGAGCTGGACCATCTTTAAACCATAATCGTTAAGGACCCGCTCTATGTCCTTCTGGTTTGACCCGTCGATTTCGGTCGGTAGGTGAAGCTCGATACCATCAATTCCCTCGGTTNNCTGACATTAAACCGGTCAGGCAAATTGTTGATCCCCCAAATCCCCATACTTATCTTGAGCTTTTTCATACTTCCCTCCATTCTGGTCAGGTTGGTTGCCGGTTTTCAGAGGTCAGTTGCCGGAAAGAACCCCAGATAATAAGCTCTACCGACGGAAGGACTCCTGATTCCCACTCAGAGCTCCCTTTTCCAACTCATTCAGAGCCTTCATGCAAGAAAGCCTTCAAGCCTCTTATCAACAGCGCCTGACTTGCCTTTCACCATAAAATCAACTATCTCTTCATGTGTGATGGGCTGTGTAGCGCCTTGCTGCTCTGCTACCAGAGCTCCCAGGGCATTACCAAATCGACATGCTTCGGTTAAAGACTCTCTGTTGAGAAGTGTATGGATAAAACCGGCAGAAAAACCGTCGCCAGCTCCGCACGGGTCAACCATGTCCACCTCAAAAGCTGGGGAGTAGATCATCTCACCATCCCTCGAGGCTGCAAAGGCCCCTTGCGGACCCAGTGTGACGACGCAGTATTTTAGGTTGGCCTTCTTCACAAGGGACTCAGTAATTCCAGGTAATGATCTTCCCTGGGATCCGGAGACCTCGGCCAGTTCCATCAGCTCTTCTTCATTCAGCTTCAGGACATTCGCCCGATCCAGGGAAAAGGTAATCGTCTCCTTAGAATAACAATTCCTTCTAAGATTCATATCGAGAAGCGTAATGCTTCCTGAAAACGCATCCAGAAGTCTCCATAAAGTCTTTCGTGACGTCTCATTGCGTTGGGCAAGCGTTCCAAAACACAGGCAGTCTGAAGCTCTCATGAAATCCACCAATCCACCCAGGACCTCGATGTAGTCGTATGCCACGTCTTCTATGATCGTATAGTCCGGATTCTTGGCGTCGTCAAAACGAATCTCTACGCTTCCTGTCGGGTGCTTTCCGTCCCATTGGATGAAGGTCTTCTCCATTCCAAGAGCGGTAATCTTTTCAAGGGCTTTTCGCCCCAGCTCGTCCTCGCCAAGACGGCTGATAATAACGCCCCTATTTCCAAGTGAGTTTACCCTGTATGCGAAATTAAGCGGGGCACCACCAAGGACTGCGCCTGTTGGCAGCAGATCCCATAAAGCTTCTCCGTACGAGGCTACTGTAAAACCCAAAGGGCAGCTCCTGTATCATCCAGATCTGATTTGGCGGTTGTCAGTCGCGGTTGTAACGACGCCTAAGAATCCAGCTCCACGACACCTTGACTGAAGCATGCTTGTTCAGTAGCCCAAAGCCTTTAACCTCGAGCGCACCCTTTCCTTCCTGCTTGCCCTAGATTTCCTTTGTTCCTGTTTTGCCATGTACAGGATTGAGGGTTTTTCCATATCCACTGGTATTTCCAACCCCAAAACCTCCATAATCGTTGGAGGTATACTCAGCACTGAAATCTGTTTGAGTTCTCCCCGTGCGGGTACTTTCGAACCAGACATACAGAAATACCCATATAGCCCATTCCAGTGACCGTCCAAGCCTTCATCTTGACCGGACGCGCAGGTCAGTCCAAATCCGTAACCTACCAGCTCATTGGCATTCCATTGGGGTCTATTGATGTGTACAAACATATCCGGTCCATATTCTTCGTATTTGCCAGAATGTATTTCCTCCCGTTTGAACGTTTGGATCTGTAAAGGTGAGCCATTTTCATCATGGATCCGGCTCAGCCTTTCTCTCAAATCATCCAAAAGACGGTCATACTGACCGTATTCTACAATGCCCTGCGGCTCTCTCCCTTTGAGGTTAACGAATACCCTCCCCGAGTTTCCCATAGACCAGCACTTTGTTTTGCTCCAGTCGACATCGAGGTTTTCAAATGCAGTTGGCTTTTTTGGGTATTCATGAAGCGTCATATCACCATTATGAATGAGCCACTCATTGAGATTGATCTGGCCCTCCCTCCTCCCTATGCTGTAAGGGCTGTAAACGAGCAGTGCGATGTCATCATCCAAACCACTGCGCATTTCGCCAAGGTTTGCATCCATCCATCTGTAGTAATCATGCAGCCAGTCATTCTTGCGTCCGCCTTCCTGGGAAAACAGCCTCCATAGGACTTTTGGACCCCCGAATACTGCGAGAACATAGTCACATTTCTTTTCATGAATGAAATGCTTCAGGAGCGTAAACCGCTGTTGGTCCATATCATAAATGCGCTTTTTGACGCGCTGCCTGTCCCTCCTTCCATGACTGAAACTCGTTTCTCGGGCTTCAAATAGGTACTCTCCAATCAAGTTATGGACTTCCTCCTCGAGGGATTTCGGCCACGTGAAACCCGGCTTTTCGCTCGTCAAGGCAAAATCACTAATACAGTACCCCGCAGGAATTTCTGGCGGAGGCCAGGTGACCGGGACACCAATCAACGCCACCTTTTGTCCCCTTCTTGGAAGCGTCTTATGTAAGCGATCCACTCTTTCATCAACGACGTTGGAATCAGCCAGTCTAGCCTCAGCATAAGAGAAATCGTGCCGATAGGTGTAGTCCCATAAGCCGTAAGCTCCGGGGTTTTGACCACACTGTGAACTTATCCAAGCCTGCGGAGCTGCGGGTGGCAGAGTGCTCTCCAAATCACCCCAAATACCCTCCTTTTGCATTTTCTTAAGATGAGGTAAATCGTCCAACCATTGCTTGACGGTGTCAGGATTAAGACCATCCACTCCTAAAACGATCATCCTGTGCATCCAAACCTCCAAATCCCACGGTCCCTTCGGGCCTGAAATCCATGTTGTCGTCTGTTGAATTTACTACATATAGCCCAATTTCCTCAGTCTCTCCATTGCCTTCTCTTTGTCCCGCCGCCTGCCGCCCCTTTCTTCCGTGTTCTCAAGATCCTGTTCCCATGCTGCAATCTCAGAAGTCTTCAGAGAGGTCGTTTTGGCTCCCAACGAACGATACCCCTGTTCGTAAAGGGGACAGTACGGAATTTTGAAAGCCGCATAGGTGTCCCAGATGTCCTTTTCAGTAAAATGCAAAATGGGACGAATCCTGGTGTGCTCCGGAACGAGGTGACCTCCTTCTATATGCTCGAAATAATCGTCATTAAATCTCGCAGGGTGTTCGTCCCAGCGAAGACCCTGAAAGATCCCCTTGATTTTATTTCTCTCCAGGAATTCATTAAATACGACAGTTTTCATCAGATGGTTACCTGCATACGATTCAGCTTCAAAGGGAAATTCTTCTCCGTCAAACCCAATTCGTTTGAGTTCTGCCCGATTGCGTTCTTTCAAGTCTTTCACTTTCACCGGGGCCTTCAGCGTATAATTGGCAGCTCTTAAGACGTCCTCATTTCGGCAGACTTCAAGAGGGACGTTCCATTCCTTCCGAATTCTTTCAACGAATTCCTCTATTTCCTNNGATCCATAAGGTGAGGCCGCTATCCTTTCCACCTGTCCAGGTAATACCAAGTTCCTCACGCTTAAACCTATCGAAAGCCTGGGTTACGATTCCTTTCGAGATTTCAAATAGCTTCTCACACTGCCTCTTCCTTTTCTCGCTGATTTTTTTGTCAAGAGCCATTCTATCACCTCTGCCTTAGCGTTCTCCTATATGATTTGATGGCCGGACATACCTAGCGGTTTCCTTGGCTTTCGAGGAGATCCTCTTGTCGTTAAGCGACATTATTTGTCCTCCCGGAGGAAGACCTGCGACTCCCGAAGGGGTCACCACGAGAGCATCGGAGCGAAGGGGCAAGAGGATCTCTTCCCAACAATGTCGAATCATATAGCAAATCGATGAGTTACAGAAACCTGGGATGCGAAAACGAGCAAACTCCTCACAAGTTTATCCTTGATACCTTCTCACCCTAGGTCTTACTTTTTCCTTCATGGCTTCAGCAAAGGGAGATATTTCAGCAATGTTCTTGGTCTCTTCTGGGTCCGATTCCAGGTCAAACAGTTCCCATGAGTCCTCTCTTTCTCGGTAGATGATTTTGAGGTCGCCCTCTCGATAGTAATGGACTTCCTTTTCTTCTCCTGTCTCGAAACTTCCATGTTTGTCGAAGGCCTCACCAAAGACCCCCTTTTCTGGGTATTCTTCGAGGGGAAGAAGGGAACATCCTTTAAATCTCTCTACAGGATCGAGGCCAAAGAGATGAGCAATGGTCGGAGGGATGTCGAGTGTGGAGACCAGGGTGTGACAGACGAGACCCTCTTCTCTTTCGGGTTCATAGATCATCAACGGCACGTTGATTAACTCTGAATACATCTTCCCGTCGTGGGAAATCCCCCCGTGTTCACCAAACTCATCGCCGTGGTCTGAGGCAATGATGACGACACAATGCCTCAGAACGCCCTTTTCTTCCAAGATTCCGAATAACTCCCTAACCACATCATCGACTTGTCGAACATGCGCATGATACAGCTTCTTCAAGATCTCCACGACACGTTTGTCTGAAACGTCACGGTTCAATACGACGTCATTAAATAGCCTGAACATCTCTTCTTCGTCCAAGCCAATGGACGAATCCACGACATCAATATATTTCCGCTCTGGAACGTATGGCTCATGAATATCCATGTAGTGTAGCCAGAGAAAAAATGGCTTACACTTGCCTGTTTCAG
>WVXP01000092.1:7440-18106 GCA_011773445.1 Pseudomonadota bacterium
ATCATCAACGTCATCGTCTATAGAATCATAGAAGACGTCCCAGCCCCTGTCCCAGCCAAAATCCTCACTGAGATAAGGATTGGAATGAAATCCGGCCGTGATATTGTTTGCCTTCTCTAGGACTTCAGATATCAAGACTCTCTTTTCAGAGAGGCTTTCCTCCCTTCCATATTCCAGGTAATAAGAAGAGGACAGGATACCAGGAAAAGCCGCTTGAGTATAAGGACCTGTCGAATGAGCCTTGGTGAATCTGATGCAACGATGCTGAATCGAATCGATGAACGGGCTCAGACCATCCGGACTGCCGTAGCACCCGAGGGCATCTTTTCTTAACGCATCGACTGTTAATAGGACCACATTCATTCGTCACCCTTACAACTCGGACAAGCCAATTAGAACATGGAGGGGATGAATCGGTTATTAAAGGAATCAGGCCCAAACATCCGATTCTCCCGAGGAAACTTCTTTCGATCCAAATCTCTCCCTTTAAGTGCGGGAGAATCTGATTCGTAACGGTGTGCACGCCACATCATCGTCGTATTCATCCCGACTATCGATCCGACAAATGGACTCATGTATTCCCACACCAGTTCGCCTTCGTGAGTCACCTCGAAGATTCTCCCATTCCATGAGTCACATATCACCGTATTGCCATTGGGCAACCGTTCACAGCCACCACACACCGGTGAATAGAAGTCGGGTGGATATGAAGCCTTGTACTCCCAGACGATCTCATCTGTGTCCGGATCAATCTCGACCACTCGGGAGTAATTGGGCAGGTATTCATGGCGATGACTCCCGTTGTCGAAAAGCAATATATTCCCGTTATCAAGTTCTCGGGCATCGTGGCCATGGGTGATCTTTCCTTTTCCATACCGTGCGACAACATCACCAGTCTCATAACTGACTTTAATGGCCTCATTGGGAGCCCGCAGGCTCATTAGTACGTTTCCGTCCTGGCAGATCCAGAGCGAATTTATGTATGGCCATAAGGTGCGGTTCTCCAAAACACAAGATGCATCGATTTCGGGATCAAGGTGCTCACAGGCCTTCCACTCCCACACCGTCCGACCCTCCCGGTCGATTTCGTGAACCATATCCCCCCAGACTTTCCCCTCGAATTCCGTTCCTGAGCGGCCTCCTTTCATTCTCACTGCAATATGGTGCGGCAATATGCCATCTGGATTGTATGAGTGATAGAGAACATGACCGTTCTCCAGGGGTCTGATGTCGTGATTCTGATACGGTACCGTCGCCTTCCAGACCAGATTCGAATCCCAATCAAACTCTAGAAGCACACCCCCGATGGCTGACATCTCCACAGGAAGTCCCATCTCTTCGTGACTCTTGATCATGCCTGCGAATAGCAAATTTCCATTGGGCAAGAGCCACTGATGTGCTCCGGGTGTATAAGGCGTTCTCCACCGATTGACAATGTAACCCTCCATGTCAATTAGCCATACATCATAATTGTATGTACTGAACAGGGTATAGCCTTCATTGATTTGATTCGGATTACAAAAGGTGACCCCTTTTTTTGCTGTCTTCGCGATGCTCATTCACAATCACTCCTGATTCATTTACCGTGAGGTTAAATGGCTCCACTCAAGGCTCTGTTTTCGCAACAAGAGTTAAGATGCTGCTGAGTATTGCCACCTGAGCTTTCGCTTGATGACAACTTCCTGTATGAGAAAATCGGTCACAAGATTGATCACACCGATGAGAATCACACCATAAACAATCACGGCAACCTGGCCCGTCTGGCGCGCATTCATAATGAGATAACCCAGGCCACTTTTCGCTGCAATGAGCTCTGCTGCGACCATACAGCCGAAACTGTAGCTCCACCCAATGCGCATTCCTGTGGCAATGTCTGGAAGAGAAGCTGGAACAGCTACGCGCAACAACAGCTGTCTGCCCTTCAGACCCAAGATCTGAGCTGCTCTAATGACGTTGGGATCGATATTGACCATCCCCTTGTAAGTATTGGTAACAACCGGGAAGAAAGCACCGAGAAAGATAATGAGCACCTTTGACGGCTCGCCAAGACCCAACCAGATGATGGCTATTGGAATCCACGCCAGGGGAGGAATAGGACGGATAAGTTCAATGGGAGTTCTGAGAATACTGCCCAACCGATAATACCAGCCCGACGCAATTCCAATCATAATGCCGGCTGCGGCACCAATTGAAAAACCCGTAGCAACCCGAAATAAGCTGATCCCAATGTGCTGGAGCAACCGGTTAAGGGGAACATCTCTCACGGCTGCTTCGACAACTCCCGCAGGCCCGGGAAAAATGGCTGGATTGATGAGCTTTGTCACGGAAATGATCTGCCAGACGAGAAGGAGTGTGATAAACCCAGCCCACGATGCCCAAAGTCCCCCTCCAAAAGTCCTGTCGCTCATCGTTCAACCTCCTCCAGGCCGACGGCCCAGGGGAGCAGAATTCCTTCAAGCGAATCCAAGACAATTGAGATCAGCAAGCCGAATATGCCGATGAAAATCATGCCATCAATCGCAATATTGCTGCTGTAGTAAAACCGCGCCTGCTGAATCAGCGCCCCGAGGCCTTCAATCGTGCCGACCATCTCCACGGCAACGATCACCATGAACCCGACGCCAAGGGCGATCTTCATTCCAGCAAAAATCCGTGGTAATGTTGCTGGAAGGATGATCCGAAAAAAGAGCTGGCTGCGGCTGGCACCCAACATCTTCCCAGCATTGATGAAGTTCGTGTCCACCTGCTTAACCCCTTGTATGGTATTGGTCAGGATCGCCCAATAGCACCCGTAGGCAATCAGGAGAACTCTCGAAACCTCACCGACACCGAACCACGCAATCGCAAGGGGTAAGAGGCTAATCGTCGCAACAGAGCGAGCAAAGGTAATGATGGAATTTGATGCCCGATCGAGGAGATAGCTTCTTCCAATGATCAGCCCCATGGGGATAGCCAGAGCGGCCGCGAGGAAATAGCCCTGAAGAATACGCCATACTGTCGCCTTGATGTGAATCCATACTGTGATGCCCGTAGGATAGCCCACGATCATGAGTTCCCAGAGCGTAGAGAGCAGTATGGACGGTCTTGGTAAATGCAGGGGATTTATGTAACCTGTTTGGGACAGGAATTCCCATAGGAGGACGAGCACAACAACGGTGATGATTTTGACCGCATACTCGGGTAGACCGAAGATTTGCCCTTCTCTTGCGTGTCTAGTGGATCGCATCGTAAATCTCTTCATAGTATTGCATAAAATCTGGAGAGGATTTCTGACGGGGACGGAGCAAATCAACGACAAATTCCTTCCTGACAAAACCGGGCTTGGGATTGAAAACAAGAATTCTATCGGAAAGGTAGATTGCCTCGATGATCCCATGGGTAACGAAGAGAACCGTCTTTTTGCGGGTTTCCCAGATACGGAGAAGTTCGCGCTGCATATCTTCTCTCGTCAACTGATCAAGTGCCCCGAAAGGCTCATCCATCAGTAGAATCTCCGGATCCATAGCCATGGCACGCGCAATCGCCACCCGCTGTTGCATGCCACCTGATAGTTCTCGAGGATATTTGTTCTCGAAACCCTTCAGGCGAACGAGTTCAATCAGTCCCTGCCCTAGAGCGTGCCGTTCAGCCTTGGAAGTTCCGATATTCCGGGGTCCAAACTCGATGTTTTCAATCGCAGTCAACCAGGGGAAGAGGCCGGAATGTTGGAAGACCATGCCCCGATCGAGTCCAGGCCCGTCTATCGGTCGTCCGTTAATGAGCACCTCCCCCTCGGTTGGGGTTAACAGGCCAGCAACGATGTTGAGCATGGTGGACTTCCCGCATCCGCTCCGACCGACAATGGTTACAAATTCGTTGGTGTGTACACTGAAGTTTACATCCTCAAGAGCAAGCCCAACATCAGGATCCTCACTGGCAAACTGTTTCGTTACCTTCTTGACAACGACTTTTATGTCAAAATCCTGAGTGCTCATTCACCTTTGCCCAAGATCGTCTCTCGTTGGCATCCAAAAAAGGGAATAACAACCGAGGGACCCACAAGATACGGACTCGGAACCTCGATCTTACAGACGATTAACCGTCTCAGAAATGCCAGGACAACCCATGTCCTGGCATTTCTGAGACACATTTCCTAGGGGCAGAAAATTAAGGTGTCCACCTTCCCTTTATTTGAACAAGCTCAGGCTTTATTTCTTCCAAGAATCGGGTGAAGGTGTAGTCAAGGGGGTGCATCGGTTTCTTTATCCGTCCATGGCGATGCAGGAAGTCCGTATAGTTCTGCATGTCATCCACGAATCTCTGGTTAATCGGCCCGTTGGGTAGATCCGGATGCCCCCAATAGGGCTCCCACCCCATCTCGATGATCTCCATGGGCTGTTCTGTGAACTCCTGGTGAATCTTCATCACCTCTTCCTTATTGGCAGGATTGTCACAGTACTCCTGGCCCCGGAGCAGTACTTGCAATATCGCCTTCGCAGCGTTCGGATTTTTCCGGATGAAACTCTCCGTGAATACAATAGGCACGTTTGTGTGAGAGAATTTCAAGCTATCGAACATGTAGGTCGCGATCTTCCTGACCTTTGGATCATAGGGGAAGGGAGGAAATAGAGGCGATGCCTGGATGTCGTTGTTGAGTAGAGAAGTCACCTGTTCAGGAGGCGGCAAGTTGACGATCTCAAACTTGCTCGGATCCAATCCGTAGTGAAGTGCCAGGTTCTCCATCACGCCAGTCTGTGTGGATCCGGCGAGAAGACCGATCCGGATATTGTACAGATCCTCCGGCTTCTTGACGCCCGCATCATTACGAACAAATAGAAACTCAGCAGGGCAGACGGTCAATACGCCTGCAATGACAACCGGTACGCCGTTATGGCGCATGCTGATTACCGGCAGGTTTCCAGGATTCCAGACATGAATCTCACCCCCAATCAGGGCCTCACCTGCCAGCGCACCTGCTGTGAAGCTTTTCCACTCAATTTTCTTGAAACCGGCCTCTTTGAACCACCCTTTCTTTATGCCAACACTGTGCGGAGCAAAAACATCGTTATTCTGGAAGTGCAAGACCAAGGTTTCTATCTCAACGGCCCCTGCTTCAGCACTTCTGGGAGACAGCCCAAGTGTTAGAGAAAAGAAAGCCAAAACCAAGATGAGAGAAACTATTGATTTGCTCTTCATTTCGTCCCTCCTTCAAATCTCTTGCGAAACATCGCTGGCCTCTGATGTTTCACCCTCGAGAAAATGCTCANNTCTCAACAGGCCCTCATTTGAGAACCCTCAGACCTGGGTAATCCACCCCATACCTGTACGCTGAATAGACTGGGTAGGACCTCGATCTGGTGGGTGATGTGTCCCATCGAGGTAAATAGTTGACGAACTCCCAGACCAGATCACCCCCCATCGTCACCTCAAAGATCCTCCCCGTTGTCCCTTCACAACCCAGGGTGTTCCCATTCGGTAGTCTCTGGCAGTTCGAGTACATGGAGGAGTAGATGAGCTGCTTCATATCGCCATCGTTTGGTCCATCATATGACCACACCATCTCATCGCTGCTCGGGTCTACCTCCAAGAGTCGGGAGTAGTTTTGTGCCATCCCGTTCGGATGAAACCCGTTGTCAAATATCAGTACATTCCCATTTTCCAGCATCGTCGGTGAATGCGGATGGGCCAACTCTCCTGTCGAACCCCAATGCCACTTGATATCTCCTGTCTTCTTGTCTATGATGGCTACCGTATTGATCTTCGCAAAACTCGCTAAAATATTTCCATCTGGCAGTTCAATACACGCATTGGCGTGAAGCCAAGTATCACGTGGACATATTGGGCAGCGCAGAATCTCCTGGGGCCCCAGATGCTCGTGGGCAAACCACTCCCACGCTGTCTTCCCATTTGGCCGGATCTCCAGAATCGCTTCCCCCCACATTACGCCTTTCCGCTCACTCCCCGGATCACCCCCCTTGACCTTTTCTGCAGTTTCCTTTGGCACTTCCACCCATTTTAGAACCAAAGTATTGCCATTCTTCATGCGATAGAAGGCATGATGGAGGTACTCATCCTTGTATTCCCACACCGTTTTACCAGCCCAATCTACTTCCAATAGAATACCGCCAGCTCCTTCTATGTCTGTAAGCGGTCCATTGCCAAGCCTGCCCGCGTAAAGCAGGTTCCCGTTAGGCAGTAGCTCCCCATAACACCCGGGTTCATACGACATCTCCCATTGATTCACTATCCCCCCGAACATGTCAATCAACCAGACTCCTTTTCCCTCAACTGGGGTGAACAATGTCAAACCTCTGTATGCTCTCCTGGAGTCGCAGAAGACCAGCCCTTTGATACTCGTTCGTGCAAAGCTCATCGAATCTTGCCCTTTCTACCCACTCAAGTATTCGCCCCGGAATAGGCCGACTAAAACATCACCGACCTAAAATACTGGTTAAAGGAACCAGGACCGAAAACTCGATTTTCCCAGGGAAATCTCTTGGGATCTAGCTCTTTCCCCTTCAGCCCAGGATAGTCTGGTGGGTAACGGTGCGCTCGCCACATCATGGTTGTATTCATCCCCACGATAGACCCCACGAAGGGGCTGACATACTCCCACACCAGTTCCCCATCGTGCGTGACTTCAAATATCCTCCCGTGCCACGACTCACATATCACGGTGTTTCCATTGGGTAACCGCTCGCTCCCGCAGCACACGCAGGAGTAAAAGTCAGGGAGAAACGGCGCCTTATATTCCCACACGATCTCATCCGTCTTTGGGTCGATCTCAATGACCCGGGAGTAACTGGGCTTATATTCGTGGCGCTGACATCCGTTGTCAAAAATCATAATATTCCCATTATCAAGCTCCCGGATGTCATGCTGATGGAAAACCTTGCCCTTTCCGTATCTCGCTATGACCTCGCCGGTTTCATAATCAACTCTGATCCCTTCACAAGAACCACGCAGGCTCATGAGGAGACTTCCATCACGGCATCTCCAGAGTGAATTGATGTAGCCCCATATGTTCCGATTGTCGAGTGGTTCTATGCTGTCTATCTCAGGGTCCAGATGCTCATATACCTTCCAGTCCCACACGATCTTGCAGTCTCGATCAATTTCACGAACAACATCACCCCATATCTGTCCCTTGAACTCAGTCCCCGGGCGTCCCCCTTTTACCTTGGCGGCGATTTCATCGGGCAGTATACCATCCGGATGGTATGCCGCGTACATGACATGGCCGTTTTCCATGGGCATGAGATCATGGGCCTGATAGGGTGCCTCAGCCTTCCAAACCAGGTTCGAATCCCAATCCACCTCCAAAATGATGCCACCAATCCCGGCCATCTCGATTGGGAGTCCCAGTTCCTCATGCGTCTTGACCATCCCAGCAAAGAGCAGATTCCCGTTGGGCAGCAACCACTGATGCGCTCCAGGCGTGTACGGCATACGCCAGCGGTTTACAATACACCCCTCCATATCAATGAGCCAAACATCGTGATTATAGGTGCTGAATAACGTATACCCCTCGCCCGCTTTTTGGCGGTTGTAAACGGTAACCCCTTTTTTCGCTGTCTTCGCTATACTCATCGTATGTCTCGCTGATTTTGCCGAGTTTGATTAAGAAATCAAAGAGTTAAATGAATCGAGCTTACTTGGGAAACCTCGACCAAAATAGCACGAACGGATTTGGCTGTCAATCGGATAAGCCCTGGNNAGGCGCCTGAACCCTGACGGGCCACTTCTTGTCAAAACTCGCCCTTCGCGCTCAGACAGTTGAAGGCGCTTATCTTCTACAAGCCCCCCCGAGGTGGGTGTCAGCCCAATTCGTGTCTGGCGCATTCGACGATAAGGTCGACTTCTTTCGCTAGTCTTTTCTCCAAAGGCGGAACATGATGAGCGGCCAGAATGTGCTCAACCTCGTTCTGAAGTTGATCTGCCATGGATTGCCGGCCTTTGTCACTCCAGAGTTCCCACGTATCTCTCGTCCAGACTGAACCGGGCAGCCAGAGCTCATTGCGGAAGTGCCTAACCGTATGGTCCTCCGCAAGATAACCACCTCTTGGGCCAACGGCATTCACCACATCGATAGCCAGGGTATCGTCGGTAACCTCGAAGCCCCTTACGATTCGTTTGACATATTGCATCAGCTCATTGTCAAGGGTCAGCCATACGAGGCTTGCACCATGATCCGCTCCACATATGCCGGCATGGCCGAATGTATCCGCACCTGCCAGAGCACCCAGTATCATGGTCGTTCCCTTCTCAATCCCTGCCTGAACGTCGAGGACCTTTGCGTCGGTAAGCCCCACGTTTATGTACACGGGGAAACCATAGAACCGTCCCATCTGGACCATAGCCACAGCCATGAGCGCCTGTTCGGGTGATCCAAATGAACAGATACTCGTTTGTGGGTCCATGATGTGAGGGATGCCGCCGTACGTGACCGGTGTGCCGGGGGCCAATACCTGGGTGACGACAATCCCTGCCAGGATTTCAGCATTTTCCTGAGCCAAGGTGCCGGCGAGCGTGCCAGGGGCCGTTCCTGATGTCATCGCCATAGGACCGATACTGACAGGTTGGCCAGCCTTGACAAACTCGATCAGCACATCCAATCCCTTTTCCGGCAGCTGGAGCGGACTTATTGGTTCAAGGAACGCCTCGGCCATCGGATGCTTCCTCAGTGCAGCATCCCCACCGGCAACGGTGCGGTAGATATCGAGAACGGAGCGTGCCGTCTTCCCGTCATACACCCACGTCCGTGTCGGCTTGCCCGTGCCTTTGACCAGTTCGGCTGTCAGAAAGACATCCCGGTACGATTCAGGTACCTCAGCAGGCTGGGCCATCGCTCCCACGATGGTGATATTCTTTAAGGCATCGCCCAGGCGAATAGCATCACGCGTATTCTGGACCGTGGCTCGACGAAGCTGGCCGGTCGCATCATCTACCCAGCCGAACTGGCCGGGGCTTGACATGAGAACGGGGTCTCCATAGCCCAAACGGGCTGAGAGATTGTGATCACGACCATGCAGTATGTACCTTTTGCCGGCACCTTCGATGCAGTCCATGATTATTTTTTCGGAGAGGCGTACTATTCTGGTTTGATGGTTTACCTGTGCGCCGGCTTCATCCAGGAGTTTCAGCACTTCATCGTGATGGATTATGATGCCCGTATCGCGGAGGATACTCAGCGTCGCATCATGTATCGCCTGTATTTCCTTGTCAGATAGAACCCCTACATCAACATGGGCCATTAAGACTTTCCCTTCAACCACAGGTCGATGGGTTTTTTGACACCTTCCGGTTGAAATGGCAGTTCAACCTTCCGTCCGATTGCTGCCGAATGGTAGCCAGCATACAGCACCTCCTGAACCAATCGGCCGTCTTCCCCGGTCGTCTGTGGTTCATCTTTACCCCGCACGCAGCGGGCAAAATGACGCAACTCCTGGGGAAAACCATAGTTCCAGAGCTCTTCGAAAACGGGGTAAGTCCACCCCTTTGTTGTCGGTGCCTTTTCTACCGCATAGCCGTAGCCATATTCACTATAGGTCGGAAGGGCATTTCCCATAAGTAGATCGGCGTAACTAACACCGCCCTCACCGTATATTTCAATGCTATCTGACATGCCCCCCCGGCGTGCCCAGCTGTCCTCGACAACCCCGATCGCGCCGTTTTCAAATTCGAGTATGCAGATTGAGTTGTCTTCACCTTTTGTCTGATCGCCATGAACATAGGTATTCATATGGCAGTAGACGGTCTTGATTTTCGGCCGGCCCAGAAACCAGTAGCAAAAGGCGATGCCGTGACACCCCATGTCCATGAACACGCCACCACCAGAGCGCTCGACATCCCAGAACCAAGGCGCATGGGGGCCAAAGTGCTTCTCAGACTGCTTAACCATGTATACCTTTCCGAAGGCGCCCTGATCAGCCATCTCTTTGGCCTTCACATACTTCGGTGCAAAAAACAACTCTTCGGCATACATCAGGAGAACGCCCTTTTTCTTGCACGTTTCGATCATCAAATCTGCCTCTTCCAAAGTCATGCACAACGGTTTTTCACAGACCACGTGCCTGCCAGCATTGGCGATATCGACCGTCATCTGTGCATGCAGATCATTCGGGGCCGTAATCGTCACCATCTCGATGTCTTTTTCAGAGAGCATCTCCCTGTAGTCCGTAAAAAACCGCGGGATATTGTGTTTTTTTGCTAACTTTTCGGCGTTGCCTGGTGTGGGTGAAGCGATGGCAACCACCTCTGCTTCATCAGGCATCATTCTAAATGAGTCGGCATGAATATCTGCCGCAAACTGCGACCCAATAATTCCGACCTTCACTCTTCCGTGACCAGACATAGCAAATTACCTCCGTTTCTTAGAGAATGAGACCTCTCTCACGCTTTTCTCAGATCCATCTTATCTCCGTCAACCATGGACCGCCTGGTCGACGCATGCCAGTACAGCTTCTCTTATTGCCTCAGAAAGGGTCGGATGGGGATGCACGACCTCTTTGACTTCTTCCACAGTCATCCCCATCTTGACCAATGTCACGGCTTCTGAGAGCAAATCCGTCGCATGAGGTCCAAGAATATGGACACCAAGAACCTTCCTCGTCTCCCGGTCGATGATTGCCTTGACAAAACCCGTTGTATCTCCTATGGCATGGGCCATGGCATTGGTCTTGAAGGT